>DASYIM010000281.1:0-15141 GCA_035997625.1 Gemmatimonadaceae bacterium | reverse complement strand
GCGCCCTCACCCATCACGAACCCATCACGAGTCTTGTCGAAGGGCCGCGACGCAGTCTCGGGAGACTCGTTGCGCTCGGACAGAGCTTTCATGTTGGCGAATCCGCCGATCGCCATCGGCGTCACCGTAGCTTCCGCGCCTCCGCTGATCATGATGTCGGCGTCGCCGTACTGAATGGTTCTGAACGCATCACCTATTGCATGAGCACTAGTGGCACAAGCTGATACGGTGGCGTAATTTGGGCCTTTCGCGTTGAACTGCATCGAGACGATGCCGGCGGCGATGTCGGCGATGAACATCGGGATGAAGAAGGGCGAAATCTTGGTGACTCCGCGCTCCCGATAGACATCGTGCTGTTCCTCAAAACTCTTGAGGCCGCCGATCCCGCTGCCGATGATGACTCCGATGCGATCGGGGTCCATGCCGTTTCGTTCGACCAGATTGGCGTCCGTCATGGCCTGACGCGCGGCGGCGACCGCGTACTGGGTGTACTGGTCAGCCCGCTTGGCTTCCTTTCGATCCATGGATTGGAGCGGATCGAACCCCTTCACCTCCGCGGCGAACCGAACCGGGAACTTCGATGCGTCGAACTTGGTGATGGGCGCGGTGCCCGACTTCCCTTCAATCAGGGACCGCCAGGTCGTCGCCACATCGTTACCGACCGGGGTTATTGCCCCCATGCCAGTGACGACGACTCTTCGCTTCATTACGCTCCGACCTTCTGGTTCAGATAGCCGAGCGCGTCACCGACGGTGCGCAGCTTCTCGGCGTCTTCATCAGGGATGTCGATGTTGAACTCTTTCTCGAACTCCATCACGAGCTCGACGATGTCCAGGCTGTCGGCACCGAGATCCTCGATGAAGCTCGCTTCGTTGGTCAGCTTTTCCCGCTCCACACCGAGCTCTTTCTCGATGATGTCTTTGACCTTGTCGGAATTGTCGGCCATTTGATGGATTTCCTCGTGTTGTGGGAGTACCCGGTAATATACCTAAGCTATAGCACTGTACAAAGTTAGAGCCCTTAGAGTGAGGACTGAGGGTTACGGACTAAGACGGCAGTCCGAATCGCCTTTACATGACCATCCCGCCGTCCACGACGAATACCTGTCCTGTTATGTAGGAAGCGAGGTCAGAGGCGAGAAAAGCAACGACTGCGGCAACGTCCCTGACGGTTCCAAGTCGTTCGAGTGCAATCTGTTTGCCGAGCGCATCGCGGGCTTCCGGGGTCATCGCCGCGGTCATCTCGGTCTCGATGAATCCAGGTGCCACGGCGTTCACGAGGATGTTCCGCGAACCGAGCTCCTTGGCGACCGATTTGGTCAGCGCGATGAGACCGGCTTTGCTGGCTGCGTAGTTGGCCTGGCCCTTGTTGCCTATCAGCCCGACGATGCTGGCGACATTGATGATGCGGCCGCTCCGCCGTTTCATCATCCCGCGAGATACCGCGCGGATGCTGGCGAAGGCGCCGCGCAGGTTGGCGTTTTGTACGGCGTCCCAGTCCTCGTCCTTGAGCCGCATCACAAGGTTGTCGCGGGTGATGCCGGCGTTGTTCACGAGCACGTCGATCGACCCGAATGCCTTCTCGACATCGGCGATCAATTTGGTGACGGCGGCGGTGTCGCTGACATCCGCGGCAAACCCTTTCGCTCCGTTACCAATGGCGGTAGCAGCTTCGTCGGCGCGCGACTGATCTCGCCCGACGACCGCGACGCGTGCACCTGACTCGGCGAAACCCTCAGCGATGGCGCGGCCTATTCCGCGCGTGCTGCCGGTGACCAACGCATTCTTGCCGCTCAGATCGATTTTCATCAGGCGACCATTTGAAGGAGTTTGTCGACCTCGGCCGCGGTGCCGCAGGCGAAGGTTCTGGCGCCTTTGACGAGGCGGCCCATCAGGCCGGTGAGCACGTTGCCCGGACCCATCTCGACGTACAGCGCGTCGGGAAAGTGACCGGCGATGTTTCGCATCTCGGTGGCCCAGCGCACTGGTGACGTGAGCTGCTTGAGGAGAAGGTCTTTGGCGGCGACGGCGGTGGTCGCGGCATCAGCGGTCACGTTGGAGAACACGGGAAAGACGGGATCCATGAATGCCGAGGTGGCGATGGCATCGGTGAGCCCGACGACAGCGGGCTCCATCAGCGGCGAATGGAAGGCGCCGCTCACTGGCAGCTTGATGGCCCGCTTGGCTCCGGCCTCCTTGGCGAGCTCCATCGCGCGCTCGACGCCGGCGATCTCACCCGAGATCACGACCTGCTCGTCAGTGTTGAAATTAGCCGGCACAACCAGACCAGCCTCCCTGGTTGCCCGCGAGCAGATCTCTTCGATTGGCGTGTTGGTCGTACCGAGAACAGCCGCCATGGTGCCAGGCCGGGCAGTTCCGGTCTCGAACATTAGCTCGCCGCGCCTTCTCACAAGTTTTGCGGCGCCCGGCAGGCTCACGGAATCCGCGGCGTGATACGCAGTGAACTCACCGAGCGAGTGGCCGGCGGCGGCTCGAACGTGGGGGAACAGTGTTTCCCGGGTGAGCGCCCACACGGCAGCGCCGTGCGTAAAGAGTGCAGGCTGCGCGTTTCTAGTCGCTGTGAGCTCTTCGGCGGGGCCCTCGAAACAGAGCTTGCTCAGGTCGGCGCCCAACGCGGCATCAACTTCGCCGAAGACGGCGCGCGCCACTGGAAATGCCTCTGCCAGATCCTTTCCCATTCCCGGCTTCTGCGAGCCCTGGCCGGGAAAGAGGAGTACGATGTCCACCGACTAGAATCGAATGACCATCGACGCCCAGGTGAATCCGGCGCCGAACGCGACCATCATCACAGTCGTGCCATCCTTGACTCGTCCTGATTCGATGGCTTCGTCGAGCGCGATCGGAATGGACGCGGACGACGTGTTGCCGTACTTGTCGACATTGACGTAGACCTTGTCCATCGGAATCCCCGAGTGCTTCGCCGTAGCTTCGATGATTCGGACGTTCGCCTGATGGGGGATCAATAGATCGATGTCGGAGCCAGTGAGGCGAGCGCCGTCGAGCGCCCTGTCGGCCGCATCTGACATGGAGCGCACGGCGTGCTTGAAGACTTCGCGTCCAGCCATTTTGACGAGGTGGGAGCGCTTCTCGAGGACTTCCGCCGACATCGGTATAGTGGCTCCGCCCTCGGGGCGGTACAGCAGATCGGCGAGCTTTCCGTCGCTCCGCATGTAGGCGGAGAGAATTCCCTTCCCGTGATGGCGGCTGCGCCTGACGACAGCGGCGCCCGCACCGTCCCCGAAGAGGACGCAAGTCGCGCGGTCCTTCCAGTCGACGATGGCGCTCATTTTCTCCGATCCAATGACGAGCGCCGTTTCGGCGGTGCCGCTCATGATCAGTCCTTCCGCTGTGCTCATGGCATAGAGCCAACCGGAGCAGGCGGCGCTGACGTCGAAGGCAGCGGCACGAGTCGCCCCGAGCTCGGCCTGGACGTCGACAGCGGTGGCAGGAAGGAGACGATCGGGAGTGGCGGTGCTGAGCACGATCACGTCTATCTCACCGGGGTGGACGCCAGCCTTGGCCATCGCGTGGCGCGCCGCATCGGCCGCCATGGAGCACGTCGTCTCGCCGTTGCGGGCGAGGCGCCTCTCGACGATTCCGCTGCGCTCGAAGATCCACTCGTGGGAAGTCTCGATCCCGATCGATGCGAAGTCGTGATTCGTCATCACGTGGGCTGGGAGCCCGCGTCCGGTGCCGACGACGGCAGCCACTGGCCTCTTCACGCCGACGCCACCAACGCGCTGATCATGGGCTCGGCAGCCTCGAGCTTCCGGCCTATCTGATCGTTCATCTCGGTCTCGACAGCGCGAACAGCGACTTTGATCGCATTCTTGATGGCGCGCGGCGGGGAGTTCCCGTGACAGATGATGCTGACTCCACGGCATCCAAGCAGCGGTGCGCCGCCGTAGTTCGTAACATCGAATCGACTGAGAGCTTCCTTGACGTGGTCCGCGTTGATGTCGGGATGCTCACTGAGAACCCGGACGATCAGCGGTGCAACCGCCTCGTAAAACTTGAGGACGACGTTGCCTACAAATCCGTCGCAGATGACGACGTCGAAGGGACCGCGCTCGCTGGCGCCGGCGGGGAGGTCGCGGCCTTCGAGGTTGCCGTGAAAGTTGAAGCCGGCTTTCTGGAACAGCACGTGCGCCTCCTTCACCACGGCGTTGCCCTTCTCCGCCTCTTCTCCAATCGAGAGGAGCCCGATCGAAGGGTTGGGTCGGCCAAAGACGCATTCCGCGTAAACCGCGCCAAGCCAGGCGAACTGCAATAGCTCCTTTGTCGAGCAATCCACGTTGGCGCCGGAATCGAGGACGATAACCGGCTTGCCGGATGTCGGAAAAACCGTCGCGATAGCCGGACGTGTCAGTCCAGGCTGAAGCTTGAGCAACATGGCGGACGACGCCATTTGGGCGCCGGTGTTTCCCGCGGAAACGAAGGCATCTGATTTGTCGTCGACCTGAAGCTTGAGTCCGACGATCATCGAGCTATTCGGTTTTTTTCGGAGGCCGGCGGTCGGCTTCTCGTTCATCTCGATCACGTCTGGTGCTTCGACGATCTCGATGCGCGGCCGCACGGAGGCGGCGCTCGACAGCTCGCCGGAGAGCGCGCTTTTGAGCTCCGACTCGATTACGGATGTCTGTCCGACGAGCTGCACTATGTGCGCGGCGTCGAGCTCCTGCAACGCGAGTAAAGCGCCGGCGATTGTAGCTTTGGGAGCAAAATCTCCCCCCATCGCATCCAATGCAATCCGAGCCAAACTATGCTTCCTTTGGCTCTACTCGCTGTTCGCCCGCGTAGTATCCACACTCTTCGCAGACATGATGCGGACGCTTCATGCTCTGGCAGCGCGGACACTTCTGGATCACGATCGCTGGCGCAATTTTGTGGGTGTTACGAGCGCGTTTCTTACGCTTCGACGTGCGTCGCTTTGGGACGGCCATTGTTTCTGTTCCTTAGGGTTGTTTTGACGAGCTAGTTCGATTTGCTATCGTGCTTGAGCAATGCGTCCCAGCGCGATTCAGTCTTTGTTGGCGTGCAGTTGCAAGTGCTTTGGTTCAGATTGGTACCACAGGTAGCGCAAAGTCCCTTACAATCTTCCCGGCACTGAACGTACGCCGGTGCTGTCAGCAACCAGTTTTCTCTTATCGCCCCCCGAAGATCAAGATTTCGATCGTTCGGATCGTACAGGAAGACATCGGGATCATCCGCTTCGTCCGCGCCGAGCTCGGCGAGAAGCAAGTGGACGTCCTCATCGACATCGACTTCAACATCTTCGAGGCACAGCCGACAGGCCTGTTTGATGCGGCCTTCGACCCGACCTGAGAAGTAGAACCTGCCCTCTCCCGCCGATGACAGTCTGCCAGTCACACGGACCGGCTCCGACGGCCGAACGTCGCCCTCTTCCCAAACCGGATCGTCGGGCTCTATCGAACCGTCGACGTGGACGGCTTTGGTTTCGAGCGACCGTATGTCAAACGACAGCATAAGCCCTTTAACCTAGCGGGTTTATGGCCTCGATTCCAGTGAGCCTGACAGGCTTTTTTTCAGGGTGACTCAACTGAAGACGACCGGCGAGTAGCTCTGGGCGGAGCAGCTGGCGGCTGCGAGCAGTTGCGGGACATTCAGATACAGCTCGGAGCTCCTGGCCGCTCCGCTCACCGCCGCTAGCCGGTAGTCTTCAGTTGCACTTGCCCGCTCAAATCAACTCCACTTCCGGGAAGAAAAACCTCGCTTCCCGCTCCGCATTCTCGTCCGAATCCGAAGCATGAATGGCATTCCTCTCCTTCGACTCGGCGTAGAGCTTCCTGACCGTCCCGGCCTCGGCCTCGGCGGGATCTGTGGCTCCGATTGTTTTCCGTAAGGTCGCGACGGCATCAGCGCGCTCGAGAACCATCGGCATGCACTTGCCCGAGGTCATGAATTTCACGAGTGGTGCGAAAAACGGGCGCTCGCGATGGACAGCGTAGAAAGCCTGGGCCTGGACCTCGCTCAGGCGAAGCACCCGCGAGGCGATGATTCTGAACCCCGCCTTCTCGAGGAGGGCGACGATCAATCCCGCTTTCCCGGCGCCGAAGGCGTCGGGCTTGATGATGGTCAATGTTCTTTTGCCGGCCATTTATCTGTTCGGTCCTAGCGCATCGCGCGTTTGAGTAAGTCCACCACGTCGATCGGCCGCTTGGCCACACCGACGCCATTCTCTTCGAACGCCTGCATTTTTTCCGCGGCGGTGCCGGCGGATCCAGAGATGATCGCTCCGGCATGACCCATCCGGCGCCCCGGAGGAGCCGTCTGCCCGGCAATAAACCCGACGACGGGTATCGACATTTTCTCCTTGACGAAGCGCGCCGCTTCCTGCTCGTCGGTACCGCCGATCTCCCCGATCATCACCACCGCCTTGGTCGCCGGATCCTTCTCGAAGGCGTCGAGGCAGTCGATGAAGTTGGTGCCGTTGATCGGATCGCCACCGATACCGACGCACGTCGTCTGACCAATGCCGGCGCGGGTCATCTGATAAACGACTTCGTAGGTCAGTGTGCCCGATCGACTCACTAGCCCGACGGGGCCGGGAGAGCAGATGCGACCCGGAATGATTCCTACCTTGGACGCTCCGGGCGAAATCAGTCCCGGACAGTTGGGACCAAGCAGACGAGAGCCGCGCTCCTTCACGAAAGGATATACGCGTGTCATGTCGAGCACCGGAACGCCTTCAGTGATGCATACGATAAACGGAATGCCAGCGTCGGCGGCTTCCATCATCGCGTCGGCGGCAAACGGCGGCGGAACATAGATGACAGTCGCGTTGGCGCCCGTCTTTCCGACTGCCTCGGCCACAGTGTTGAAGATCGGCACCTGGTTCTCGAATTTCTGGCCGCCCTTTCCGGGCGTGATTCCGCCGACGACCTGGGTGCCATACTCGATCATCTGCTTTGTGTGGAATGAGCCGTCGCGACCGGTGATCCCCTGAACCAGGAGGCGAGTGTCTTTGTCGATGAAGGTGCTCACGCGGCCTTTCCGCCGGTCGCCAGAGCAACGGCCTTCTTCACCGCCTCGTCCATGTCGGTCATTGCCGACATTCCGTTTTCCTCGAGGATCTTCACCGCAATCTCTTCATTGGTGCCGGTAAGTCGAATCACCAGCGGCACCTTGAGTGGATTCTGCTTTATCGCGGTCACGATGCCGTTGGCCACATCGTCTGTTCGCGTAATGCCACCGAAGATGTTGAAGAGAATTGCCTTAACGCTCGGGTCGCTGGTGATGATGCGGAGGGCGGCGACGACCTTCTCCGGATTCGACGAGCCTCCGATGTCGAGGAAGTTCGCCGGCTCGCCACCGTAGTACTTGACGAGATCCATCGTCGCCATGGCCAGGCCGGCGCCGTTGACGACGCAACCGACATTGCCATCCAGCTTGATGAAAGTGAGGCTCGCCTTTCTGGCTTCGACTTCACTCGGGGCTTCGGCAGATTCATCGCGCAACAAGGCGATGTCGGGACGCCGATCGATCTCGTTGTCGTCGATAACCATCTTGGCATCGAGAGCGATCACTTCGCCTTGCGGCGTTGTCACCAACGGGTTGATCTCGGCGAGCGAGCCCCCGTTTTCGGAAAACGCCCGGTAGAGTTGCTGCAGGATTTTGGCGGCGGCCCGTACCTGCTTCATATCCGTGTACAGGAAGAAAGCGAGCTGCATCGCCTCGAACATCTGCAGGCCGTAGCGCGGATCGACGGGGTGTTTGAGAAGTTTTTCGGGCGTCTTCGCCGCGACTTCCTCGATGTCGATTCCACCGGCAGGGCTCGCCATGAACACCGCGCGCTTGGATGCGCGATCGACGATGATGCCCACATAAGCCTCGCTGGCGATGTCCGCGGCCGGTGTGACGAGAACTTTCTGCACCGGCAGACCCTTGATAGACAGCTTGAGGATCTGCGCCGCAATGG
Organism: Gemmatimonadaceae bacterium; assembly: GCA_035997625.1. Lineage (GTDB taxonomy): Bacteria > Gemmatimonadota > Gemmatimonadetes > Gemmatimonadales > Gemmatimonadaceae > UBA4720. Next base: position 7,182 of record DASYIM010000281.1, on the reverse strand, counting down.
ACCTCGCATCCTCGGGAGTCTTTGCCAGCTTCACTCCCCCTGCTTTGCCGCGTCCACCGGCATGAACCTGTGCTTTGACGACAACGGTCGTTCCGAACTTGCGGGCTATTTTTTCCGCTTCTTCCGGTGTCGTGGCAACCTCACCCGGTGGAATGGGGATGCCATACTTTCGAAAGATTTCCTTTGCCTGGTACTCGTGGATGTTCACTCGTTCTCCGAATGCGTGCGAAGCACGCGAATTATCGATTTAACGGCGCCCGCTACGGAACGATTCTCGTTCCGCCGGCGCCTTGTACCGCCGCCCTTCCCTTGCTCAGCTCTGTAATAATGGCTCTGCCTCTGGTATGCCGCACATACTCCGTGGCAGCCGCGACCTTCGGTCCCATGCTTCCTTCGCCAAACGCTCCTTCCTTCGCGAGCTTGTCCGCTTCGGCCACGCTCATCGAGGAAATCTCGCGCTGCTCGTCCGTGCCCCACCCAGTATAAACGGCCTCGACGTCGGTGAGAATCATGAACAGCTCGGCGCCGAGCTCGCGGGCCAGTACGGCCGCGGCGAGATCCTTATCGACGACAGCATCAACTCCCTCCAGCCCGAGGGCAGAATCGCGATAAATCGGTATTCCACCACCGCCGCAGGCGATCACGAGTGTGTTCTGTCCGAGAAGTACCTTGATCGTGGCAAGCTCGTGAATGGCCAGCGGCTTCGGACTGCCCACCACCCGGCGGAAATTGCCCTTCGCGTCTTTCTTGACGGGATGTCCCTGGCCGCGAAGCTCGCGCGCGCGCGCCACCGACAAGCCGTGACCGATGAATTTCTTCGGATCCTTGAGCGCCGGATCATCTGACGCGACTTCCACTTGAGTGAGCACCGTGACTACATCGCGCGAGCTGCCCGCTTTGCGAAGGGCGTTTTCCAGCGACTGCTGAAGCATGTAGCCGATCCAACCCGCTGTGCCGGCGACCAGGACTCCGAGCGGAAGCGGCGCGACTTCACTGCGGGCCTTCTCGTTGCGGACCAACTCGTCGCCGACCTGAGGGCCGTTGCCGTGAACTACGACCACACGCCATCCGTCCAGTACGAGATCCACGATCGGACCGAGGCTCTCTCTGGTGTGCCGGAACTGATCCGCAATGGTCGATCGCTCGCCCGGCGGTGAGAGGGCGTTACCCCCGATGGCGATCACGGCCGTCCGCATCTCGGTCATCGGTGATTTGGCCCGATGAGCGCGCCGAGAGAATCGTAAGCAGCTCCGAACGCCTTGAGGTCGGCCGCCGCCAGAGCGGCGCGCATCCGATTGTACAATCGCGTGACCGCGGCTCTGAACGTCGAATCGCCTGGCGCGGTCGACGAATCGGCGGCGACGGGCGACCATGGTGTACCGGTGAGCTCCCGGGCGATCGTGGGCGCGCGATAGTCGGCCGAGTTTGGGAACGCCGTCATCCATTTCTGGGCGATTGGATCGGGCGCGCCATCGGCGGCGATCATGACCCGTGCCGTTCGCGCATTGATCAGCGCGGTTGCCGCGTGGCGAAAATAGCTGCGGTCTTCTCCAGCCAGCATGAAGTGCTTGCTCAGTGGGTAATTGGCGGATGCCGAGTACAGCTCGAGCTTCCAGTAGAGAGTATCGGCGTGGAAGAGTGGCTCGATCGTGCTGCCCTGGACAAAGACGGGGGTCAATGCGCGCACTCTGTTTCGCACGTCGCGGACCGTTACGAGTCGCGCACGCCGCGGCACCGAGTCCGAGAAAAGATCGAATGCCTGATAGGCCCACGCATAACCCAACCGCGAGAAGCCATCGCCCAGTCTCTGTCCGGCAACATCGAGCTGCGGGTCGGCAATCAATACGAGTCCCCGCGCGCCGGGATATACGAGTGAATCCTGGCGCAACAACTGTCTGCCGGTGGCGTTGGAGACGACGCTGTCGAGAGCGGCAGATACACCGGATTTTTGCTGAGCTTCGTAGGTAGCCGCATTCGGCGCGTAAGCGCGCCGGGTGAAATCAGCGCGGGTAGCCAGGTAGGGGCGCTCCCGTACGATCTGGACCTCGCGGCCGGAGAAACGCTGCACCAACCACGGGATGACTTCCTGGACTGAAATCGACAGGATGACAATCACGGTGACGGCGATGAAGCTCGTACGAAGCTGGCCGGTCCAGCCGCTGAGAAGAACGGTTATGGCCACGGCCGCCGTGGCAATCGACAGCAAGAGCAGCCCCGGTAGCAACCATTGATGATCGACATAAGAAAACGCGCCGGCCTCGCCGCTCCCCTGAATCAGAAGATCGTACGACTCGAGCCGGTAGCTCCACATCGTTATGAGCAGCAGCAGAGCGGCCAACACGCTCAGATGCCGTCGCACGTGGGCGCTCATGCGAAGGCCCACCCGCTCCCACCGCAGGCCGGGCGTGAGCGAGTAAAGACCAACGACAAGGATCGACACGCCGACCACAAGCACCATCGACCATGTGTAGGCGGTCTTTTCAAACGGCAGCCAGGTCGTGTAAAACGCGAGGTCGTGCTGGAAGTACGGATCACTTTCGCGGAAGGTCGTTCCCTGGCGCGCCAGGGCGAGGTAGGTCCATGGCGGCAGCGCAGGCGTGACCGCGGCAGCGACCGCAAGGGAGAGCACGAACGCGAACCGGTCGATGTATTTCCGCGGAACGGCTTCACCGAATTCCACGTTGGCGAGCCTTCGCGGCAAGGTGAGTACGCCGATGCTCCGCCCCAGCGCGGACAAATTCAAAAACGTGACCAGAACGGCGACGACGGTTCCGACGCCGTAGATGAGCAGGAGGTCACCCGCGCGCTCGGTCCAGAGCGGCACGGCGCCCGACACCGCGTACCACGTGTAGTCGGCGTAAATGGCGGACGTTGCGCGCCCGCCAATGAGTAAGGCCGCCGCGATGGCGACTCCCACGAGGAGGCGCCTGCGGGTCGTCGGCGTCACATCAAACCTTCACGCCTTTGGAGCGCAGCCACCCTTCCATCTCATTCTGGATGGCGGCCAGCCGCTCTTCCGATCGGGCTTCGAATCGCATCACGATCACTGGTTGGGTGTTCGACGCGCGAATGAGACCCCACCCGTCCCCAAAAAGGACGCGTGCGCCGTCGACCGTGATGACGTCGTACCTGGCCGAAAAATGCGCTGTCGCCTCTTCGACGATGCCGAACTTGATGTCGTCGGGGCATTCAACGCGGATCTCCGGCGTCGACACGAAGCGGGGCACGTCGGCGAGAAGCTCGCTCACCGACTTGCCCGAGTCGGCGACAATATGAAGCAGGCGGGCCGCTCCATACAACGCATCGTCGAAACCGTAAAAGCCCTCGGAGAAGAACATGTGGCCCGACATCTCACCGCCGACCGGGGCGTGGGTCTCGTGCATTTTCTTTTCGATAAGCGAGTGGCCGGTCTTCCACATCACCGGCACTCCGCCCGCTTTCGTGACGGCTTCGGGAAGCGCTTGCGACGCTTTGACGTCGAACACAATCGACTGGCCCTTCCCCGTGCGCGCGAGAGCGTCACGGGCGTAGATGATCAGCAAGTAGTCGCCCCAGATGATCTCTCCGGCGTCGTCGATGACGCCGATGCGATCGGCGTCGCCGTCGAACGCGACTCCGATGTCGGCGCGATCCTCCTTCACCGCGGCGATCAGCTGCTCGACGTTTTTGGGAACCGTCGGATCGGGATGATGGTTGGGAAAGGTCCCATCGCTTTCACAGAAGAGAAACCGCGGCTCGATTCCAAGTTGGCCGAAGAGTTTGGGAACAACCAATGAACCGGCGCCGTTCCCGCAGTCGAGCACGACCTTGAGCTGGCGCGGGAGCTTGCCAACACGCGCTACAATGTCCTCGACATAGCAATCGATGATCTGTTCCGAGCGCAGCGTCCCCTTGCCGCGTGGGAACTTCCGGGCAACGGCCAGATCGTAGATCCGCTGGATGTCGGCGCCGTAGATCGAGTTGGTCTGCAGACCCAGCTTGAACCCGTTGTATTCTGGGGGATTGTGCGAGCCGGTGATCTGGATGCCGCCGATGACGTCAAGTTTATGCTGGGACCAGTAAGCGAGCGGCGTCGGCACGACACCGATGTCTATGACATCCACTCCACTGGCCAGAAGTCCGGCGACCAACGCCTTGTGGAGCCCCACTCCGCTCGGGCGATTGTCACGTCCGACAGAAATGGCTCCCTTCGCCCCTTTTTCCGCCAGGAACGCGGCGTAGGCACCAGCGACCGCAGTCGCGACGTCTTCCGTTAGATCTGTGCCCGCGACGCCACGTATGTCATATTCGCGAAAAATCGCGCGTGAGAGTGGCATCGGGAGTCAGCGCGAGCTTACCGCAACGCTTTTGCTCGTTGAGGGAGCGACTTCCTTGGTGACAGCCGGTGCGCTGCGTTGCGTCAGTGACACGATTGCATCGGGGAACAGGCCGAAGACCAGGATGATAGCCGCCGATCCCCAGACAACCGCTCGCGTCCAGCCGCTCGTGCGCTCGGGCAACGGTACGGTACTCGTGCGCGGCTTCATGAACATCACCATCACCACGTAGAGATAATAGCCGGCGCTGACGACGCTGGTGACAACGAGAACGATGGCGAGCCTCGTCTGCGGATACGGCGATTGCAGTGCCGCCTGAAGTACGTACCACTTGGCGAAGAAGCCGATTCCGCCGAAGATCGGGAAGCCAAGCAACGCCAGCATGAACACCGCCATGGCGATGGCGAGCCCGGGCCTGACGCTCCACAAGCCAGCGTAGTCTTCCACGTTGACGTTGTCTTCGCCCGACCTGCCGAGCGCGACGATTACCCCAAATGCTCCCAACGTCGCCACGGTGTAGGCGAACAGGTAGAACATGAAAGCCGAGCTGCCGAGCGACGTGCCAACCTCGATTGCGACCAGGATGTAGCCGGCGTGAGCGATGCTAGAGTATGCGAGCAGTCGCTTGATGTTACGCTGCGCCAGCGCCACCAGGTTCCCGACGACCATGGTGATTACCGCAAGCCACCACACAGGCTCATGCCAGACGGACAGCAAGGTCGGAAAGGCCTCCAGCCACAGCCGGAAGAACGCCGCAAACGCGGCTCCCTTTACCGCCGCCGCCATGTAGGCCGTCACCGGCGTCGGAGCACCTTCGTACGCATCCGGCGCCCACATGTGGAACGGCGCTGCCGCCACCTTGAAGCCGAAGCCCACCAGAATCAAGGCGAGGCCGACGAGGAGAAGTCCGTTGTGCTCCAGGCTGAACTTCACGATGTGCGCTTGTATCTCGACGAAGTTCGTCGCGCCCGTGGCGCCGTAGACCAGTGCCGTTCCGTACAACAGGAACGCCGTAGAAAACGCGCCGAGCAGGAAGTACTTGATGGCTCCCTCGGCGGAACGCTCCGTTCGCCGATTGATGCCGACGAGCACGTAGACCGCGATCGACATCAACTCGATGCCAAGGAAAACGATGATCAGGTCGCGGGCCGCGGCAAGAATCATCATCCCCGATGTCGCCAACAGCAGCAGGACGTGGGTCTCGCCCGGAGTGATTCCTTCGCGACGGTTATAGTCGAGCGACATTGCTATGGTGCCGATCGTCGCCAGAAGCAGAATCTCGTCGGTGGCCCAGCGGAAATTGTCGACGGCAATGACGCCCACGGTCGCAGTATAGCCGCGATACGCGTAATACCCGACCGCGATCATTGTCAGAACGCAAAGGACAATGGCGAGAATTCCCACGCTCCGCTGGTGCTCATCGCTTTCCTGCCGCCACCCCGCCCACAGGAGCAGAAGCATCGCTCCGCCCATCAGCAACAGGTCGGGACCGAGCGCGGAAGTGAGCTGCGCGGGCATCGCCAGATCGAAATTCATCAGCGTGCCGCCTCGCTCAATCTGGCCACGGGCGCGACTCCCTCGACACTGTTCACCAGCAACTGCGCCGAGCCTTGCATCCTGCGCAGCACCGGCGCTGGATAGACGCCCAGCCAGATTATCACAGCGATCAGCGGAACGAGCAGTGCCAGTTCCCGTCGGTTGAGATCCGGTATGTGCGTGTTCTCCGGCTTGTCGAGCGGATTGAAGAGGATGCGCTGGAGCGCCCACAGCAGGTAGACCGCCGCGAATATCACACCGGTTGTGGCGATCACCGTCAGCACCGGATACGTACGGAATGATCCGATCAGTACCAGGAATTCACCCACGAAGCCGTTGGTGCCGGGAAGTCCGATGCTGCTCAGCGAAACGAACGTCAGCGCCGCGGCGAACATTGGCACCACCCGGGCGATGCCGCCGTACGCGTCGATCAACCTGGTGTGCCGCCGCTCATAGATGATTCCGACGAGAAGGAACAGCGCTCCAGTGGAGATACCATGATTGATCATGATCATCAGCGCACCCTGCACGCTCTGCAGGGTGAGCGCGAAGATCCCCAACATCACAAACCCGAGGTGACTCACCGAGCTGTAGGCAACGAGCTTCTTGAAATCCGGCTGCACCATCGCCACCAGTGCGCCGTAAAGAATGCCGATGACAGCGAGGATCAGGATCACCGTCCGAACCGTCGGATTCATGGCCGCGCCAGGGAACAGTGGCAAGGCGAATCTCAGGAAGCCGAAGGTGCCCATTTTCAGCATGATGCTCGCAAGAATCACCGAGCCGGCCGTCGGCGCCTCGACGTGCGCGTCCGGAAGCCACGTGTGAAACGGGAACATCGGCACCTTTACCGCGAACGCCAGGAAGAACGCGGAGAAGAGCCAAAGCGCCGCGCGCTCTGGAACGGCACTACGAGCGGCGAGGAGGCTGTCGTAGCTGAAGTTGGGCGCCCCACCGCCTTTCCTCAGCAGGAAGCCAAGGTAGATGATCGCCACCAGCATCAGCAGCGAGGGCAGGAAGGTGTAAAGAAAGAACTTGATGCTGGCGTAGATGCGCCGCTCGCCGCCCCAGATCCCGATGATGAAGTACATCGGGATGAGCATCAGCTCCCAGAACACGTAGAAGACGAACATGTCGAGCGCGACGAAGGCGCCCAGCATGCCGGTCTCGAGCACGAGCATCGCGATCGTGAACTCGCGCACGCGGATGTTGCGGATGCCGATGGCCTGCGGCGAGAGCAGCGTGAGCGGCACGAGGAACGTCGTGAGCAGCACGAGCCACAGCGAGATGCCGTCGACGCCCAGGTGGAAGTGGATGCCGAGCGGCTCGA
>DASYIM010000280.1:0-5852 GCA_035997625.1 Gemmatimonadaceae bacterium | reverse complement strand
ACGAACGAAATCAACGTTACACCAATGATCGACGTGCTGCTGGTGCTGTTGATCATCTTCATGATGGTCATTCCGATGTCGCGGAAGGCGATCGACCTCCAGCTGCCTGATCCTACGCCGGATGCGAGCGACGCGGGCCCGCCGCCTTCGCAAATCGTTCTCGAGGTGTTGCCGGGCGACGTGTTCAAGGTCAACACACAGCCGGTGACGAAGAGCGAACTCCAGAAGAAACTGAAGGAGATCTACGATGGGCGGCCGGACAAGGTCATCTTCATCAAGGGCGATCCAGCGGTGAAATACTCCGATGTGATTGCTGCGATGGACGCTGCGCGCGGGGCCGGGGTCAAGCTCATTGCGACCACGCCGAAGGAAGTGAAATAGTCACGCGCTATCCGACTTTCGAGCAACGGCAAAAGAAGGAAAAGGAGTGGAAGGGGATCATTGCGTCGCTGCTGGTGCACGCACTGATCCTTTTTCTCATCATTGGGCCAATCGTTGGGGCCAATGATTTCACCCGGCCCGATGTGGTCGGCGGTGGCGGGCCCGGGCCGGCGGGCGGTGGTGGCGGCGGTTCCAACGGTCCCGCCTCCCGCGAGCAGCGCGTGGAGTTCGTGCGGGTGAAGTCGGATCCTACGACGATGCCCAAGGTGACCCCGAAGACGGTGCCGCCGGTCAAGCCGCCCGAGCCCAAGCCTCCCGTCGAGACGCCAGTGCAGCCGGCGCAGCAGGTGATCGAGCCGCAGATTAATGCGGCCTCGACGGGGACGGGAACGGGTAACGCCGGAACGGCCGGCGCGGGTCCGGGGAGTGGTGGCGGGATCGGATCCGGCGAAGGAACCGGGCGGGGCAGCGGCATCGGCCCGGGGACGGGCGGCGGTCCGGGCAAGGATTTTCCGCCAACGGTGAGAGATCTATTCATCCCGCCGATGCCGGCGCCGCAGGCGGTGAAGGGCTTTCACATGAAGGCTTTTTTCGATGTCGACGAGAAGGGCAACGCAAAACTCATTGGATTCAATCCCACCCGCGACGGGGATTACAACAAGCGGGTGTCCGAGGTGCTGCGTTCGATGAGGTTTCGCCCGGGGGTCCATTCGGACGGAACTCCCAAGCGCGACACAGCCGAGATCGAGATAATTTTCTAGTCCGATTCTCTGGCAAAAACTCCTCTGCGGCCGTACATTCCGCCCGCAAAGCGGGAGGAACACACCCAGCGGTTACCGAGCAACAGAGGGGATGCCTTGACTACCACGACAGCAACGAGTGGGGCCGACACCGCTACATCGTCGCGCGAGTTCGTCAAGGCGCTGACGCTTACCGACGCGACCATGCTGGTCGCGGGCTCCATGATCGGCTCCGGCATCTTCATCGTCTCGGCGGACATCTCCCGCACGGTGGGCTCGCCATTCTGGCTGTTGATGGCGTGGGTCGTCTCAGGCGTCGTGACGATCTTCGGCGCGCTTGCTTATGGTGAGCTCGCGGCGATGTACCCCCGAGCGGGCGGGCAATACGTTTTTCTCAGAGAGTCCATGGGTCACCTCATGGGCTTTCTTTACGGATGGACCCTGTTCGTCGTGATCCAGACGGGAACGATCGCCGCAGTTGCCGTTGCTTTCGGAAGATTCCTCGGCGTGTTGTGGCCGGCGATAACCCCCGACCGCTACTCGTGGTTTCCGCAGATGGATTTTACCACCGCCGGCGCTCCGGTTCAGCTTGGCCTGTCTCCGCAACGATTGATCGCGCTGATCTCGATCTGGGTTCTCACCTGGATCAACTTGCGCGGAATCAAGGAAGGAAAGTGGGTGCAGACGACTCTCACGGTCGTCAAAACGGTCGCCCTCGCCGGCTTGATCCTCCTTGGACTGACCATCGGCCGCCACGCCGATGCCATCACCGCGAATTTCTCGAACGGCAACTTCAACCCGGTCGCCTTTACTCCGGCGTTCGTGCTCGCATTTGGCGCGGCGCTTGTCGGCTCTCTGTTTTCAAGCGATGCCTGGAACAACGTCACCTTCGCGGCGGCTGAAGTTCACTCGCCGCAGCGGAATCTTCCCCGCGCGCTGATCTACGGAACGGGCCTCGTCTGCCTGCTCTATCTCCTGGCTAACGTCGCCTATCTCAATGTGCTGCCCATGAAGGGAGTGCCGAACGGTGCCACAGTCATGGAGCGGGGAATCCAGTACGCGACCCAGGATCGTGTGGCAAGCGCGATGATGGAGACGATCTTTGGCGCGATTGGCGCTTCGATCATGGCCGCCCTGATTCTGATTTCCACTTTCGGCTGCAACAACGGACTCATTCTGTCGGGCGCGCGAGTCTATTACGCGATGGCGCGCGACAAAGTGTTTTTCCGCCGCACCGGAGATCTCAACCGCCACAACGTCCCGGCAGCCGCTCTCATCGCCCAATCGATCTGGACGAGCCTGCTATGTCTGACCGGCACTTATGGGCAGCTGCTGAACTACGTGATTTTCGCGGCGCTGATTTTCTACGCGCTCACTACCGTGGGGCTGTTCCGGCTGCGCCAGACGCGGCCCGACGCCGAACGGCCATACAAGGTCATCGGCTACCCTGTTTTGCCCGCTCTGTACATCATTCTCGCGTCGGCAATCGCAATAATTTTGCTGATCGCGGATCAGACCCGAGCCCAGGCTATCTCAGGGTTCGTGATCGTACTGCTCGGCGTTCCCGTCTATTACATCTGGCGCAAAGTGGAATCCGCACCAGCGCGCTGAGCACGAGGTCGGCCTATCTGGCTGCCCGTTATTCACCCTTGGAGAATTCAGAATGAATCGGAAGTTTGCAGGAGTAGTTAGTACTCTGATGCTATTGGTGCTTACGCTGTTCGCCGCCGCCTCGGCGAGCGCGCAGGGCGTTGTGGAGAATCGCACCGACAGCGCGATAGCGGCGGCGGCAACCGGCACTGCGCAGCCGGTAGCAGGCGAACACAGGGCAGGGGGCGAGGCCAACCTGATCATCCCTGATCTGTCGCAGGTAAGCTTCCTCGGCGGAATTCACGGCCGATCGCTGCTGATGGGAGGACTCGTTGTCTGCGCGCTGGGACTTCTGTTCGGTCTGGTGTTCTATGGTCAGCTGAAGCGGATGGCCGTCCACAAGTCGATGCTCGAGATCTCAGAGTTGATCTACGAGACCTGCAAGACGTACCTGATCACTCAGGGAAAATTCATTCTCATTCTCGAAGTCTTCATTGGCTTCGTGATCCTGCTGTACTTCGGATTCCTGCTCAAGTTCGAGCCGATGAAGGTGGCGATCATCCTCCTGTTCAGTCTGGTCGGCATCGCGGGGAGCTATGGCGTGGCGTGGTTCGGAATCCGGATCAACACCTTCGCGAATTCGCGGACGGCGTTCGCCAGCCTGCGTGGGAAACCGTACCCGTGCTACTCGATCCCACTCAAGGCAGGTATGAGCATCGGCATGCTCCTCATCAGCGTCGAGCTGGTGATCATGCTCTTTATCCTGCTGTTCATTCCCGGTGACTACGCCGGTCCCTGCTTCATCGGCTTCGCCATTGGCGAATCGCTGGGCGCGGCGGCGCTTCGCATTGCCGGCGGAATCTTCACCAAGATCGCCGACATTGGCGCCGATCTGATGAAGATCGTCTTCAACGTGAAAGAGGACGATCCGAGAAACCCGGGTGTGATCGCGGACTGCACCGGTGACAACGCGGGTGATTCAGTCGGCCCAAGCGCGGACGGCTTCGAGACCTACGGCGTAACTGGTGTCGCGCTGATCTCGTTCATCGTTCTCGCGGTGCGGGAGCCGACGGTGCAGGTGCAGCTGCTGGTGTGGATTTTCGTGATGCGCATCATGATGGTGATTGCCAGTGGCGCCTCCTACCTGATCAACGAAGCGATTGCGAGAGCGCGTTACGTCAACGCCGACGACATGGACTACGAGGCGCCGCTCACGTCGCTCGTGTGGCTGACGTCGCTGGTCTCCGTTGCTCTCACTTTCCTCGTGTCCTACCTGTTGTTGCCTGAGCTCGGTGACGGCTCGCTGTGGTGGAAGCTGTCGACCGTGATCACCTGCGGCACTCTGGCTGGCGCGATCATTCCCGAGCTGGTGAAGGTATTCACGTCCGTCAAGTCCGCGCACGTCAAGGAAGTAGTGACGTCGTCCCGCGAAGGTGGTGCCTCGCTCAACATTCTCTCCGGATTCGTGGCCGGAAACTTCAGTGCCTACTGGCTCGGAATGTCGATCATGGTATTGATGGCGATCGGATATCTCGTCAGCACGCAGGGTTTCGGCGCGCTGATGATCGCCCCGGCGGTATTCGCGTTCGGCCTGGTGGCATTTGGATTTCTGGGAATGGGTCCCGTCACGATTGCGGTCGATTCATACGGGCCGGTGACTGACAACGCACAATCGGTGTTCGAGTTGTCACAGATCGAGCAGATTCCCGGCATTCATCAGGAACTCCAGAGGGACTACGGCTTTGACCCGCAGTTCGAGCGCGCCAAGCATCTCCTGGAGGAGAACGACGGCGCGGGCAACACGTTCAAGGCGACGGCGAAGCCTGTTCTCATCGGGACGGCGGTCGTGGGCGCGACCACGATGATCTTCTCGATCATCGTCGGCCTTACCCACGGATTGCAGCCGGAATACATCGCCAACCTTTCGATCCTGCATCCGCCGTTCCTGCTCGGTCTCATCACCGGCGGCGCGATGATCTACTGGTTTACCGGCGCATCGACACAGGCGGTTACCACCGGCGCCTACAGAGCGGTTGAATTCATCAAGGCCAACATCAATCTCGAGAGCTCGGCCAAGGCGTCAGTCGCCGACAGCAAGAAGGTTGTCGAGATCTGCACCAAGTACGCGCAGCAGGGGATGTTCAACATTTTCCTCGCCGTGTTCTTCGGCACGCTCGCCTTCGCGTTCGTCGAGCCCTACTACTTCATCGGCTACCTGATCTCGATCGCGCTGTTCGGGCTCTTCCAGGCGATCTTCATGGCCAACGCCGGTGGGGCCTGGGACAACGCCAAGAAAATCGTGGAGGTGGAGCTGAAGCAGAAGGGAACGCCGCTTCACGCGGCAACGGTGGTCGGCGACACCGTTGGCGATCCGTTCAAGGACACATCTTCAGTGGCCCTCAACCCCATCATCAAGTTCACGACTCTGTTCGGATTGCTCGCCGTGGAGCTCGCCGTGTCGCTGACACAGGACAAGGGCGCGACGCTGACGCACGTTCTGGCAGCGATCTTCTTTATTATCTCGGTGACGTTCGTGTGGCGGTCGTTCTACGCCATGCGGGTAAAGAGTGCTGTCGCCTAAGCATTTCAAGTGACACCGTACCCTGGCGGGTCTTACGGCCTGCCAGGGTAATCCTTTTTCAGGACTGAGATGATCCGATCACTGTTCGCGCGTAAGCCAATCGCCGCGCTGCTGGCGGAGGGCGAGAATCCGCAGGGGCTGAAGAGGGTATTGGGCGCCGGCGACCTTATCATGCTCGCGATTGGCGCGGTGATCGGTGCCGGAATATTCGGATCCATTGGCTCGGCGGCGGCCGGCCAGGTAGACGCGGCCGGCAATGTGATCCGAGTCGGCGCAGGTCCCGCACTGGTGCTCTCATTCCTGCTGTTGGGTGCCTGCTGCGCGCTGGCCGGGTTGTGCTATGCCGAGCTGGCGTCAATGATTCCGCAGGCAGGCAGCGCCTACGCATACACCTACGCCACGCTCGGTGAAGTCGTCGCGTGGATTATCGGCTGGGATCTGATCCTCGAGTACGCGGTCGGCAACGTTGCGGTCGCCATCTCCTGGGGCGACTACTTCAAGTCGCTCTTCGGAGACTGGTTCTCGATGCCGATCTGGCTCACGACCGGTTATCGCACCGC
>DASYIM010000279.1:0-13698 GCA_035997625.1 Gemmatimonadaceae bacterium | reverse complement strand
CGCCGGCGAGCCAGATCGATGTGGTGCTGGGCCTCGGTCCAGGTTCGCTCGAGCTCGGGCTTGATGTGCGTGCCGCGCGGCACCACCAGCAACGTGTCCGGGGGAAAAAGCGCGCGTATCGACGAGCGCGCCGGTTCGACATCTCCGGTGCTGATCTGACCGTCGACCGGAAGAATCAGCGCCAGCTCGGCATCGCGCGTCGAGCGCTGGGTGAGCAGATCGAAATGCCGCAGCTCGGAGATGTCGTCACCCCAGAACTCGAGCCTCACCGGCTCGGCCATGCCGAAACTGTAGATGTCGAATATCCCGCCACGGACACTGAATTGCGCCACGTCCTCGACCATGGGGACGCGCTCGAATCCGATCGACTCCAGATGGGCGGCAAGCTCCTCGGGCCGGCGAACATCGCCCTTCCGCAGCTCAAGGCGGGCGGCCGCAAGCGCGCGCGGGAGCTGGGTGCGCTCGAGCAACGCACGGGTAGTGGTTACGACAATGCGAAGATCGCCGCCGCCAATCCGTTCGAGAGTTTCGACCCTCTCACCGGCGATTTCAGCGTGGGCTTCCGCTTCGCCGAAGCTCTCCCGGGGAGGATAGAAGGCCACCTCGTTCTCGTCCACCAACGTCGACAGGTCGGCGAGCCAACGCTCGGCGCCCGAGACATCATCGCTGACGACTATGAAAATCCGGGCGGGCAGATTCCTGGCGAGGGCCGCCAGGACCACGGCGTCCGATGATCCGTGAAGACCTCCAATGAGGGTCCGGGTGCCGGGGCCGGGGAGCTGATCGCGCAGCTCAGTGAATTCCCCTAGGGATTCGGCGATCGATAACAGTTGGGGAAGTCCCATGGCGCAAGGTAAAACGGCCCATCCCCAGCAGGTAGGCGGCGTTGAGCGTACTCTATATGAATAGTCGGGCTTGACCCTTGGGTATCTCGATATCAAATTGTATACAAACCTCGGGAGGTCGAGATGCGGGCTGCGAGACTGGGATCGGTGCTGGGGGCCACAACCCTCCTGCTATGCACTTTGACTTCGGCGTCGACTGCGCAGCAGACCGCCCGACGATACCCTCCTTCGATCCAGGTTTTCTCCGCCAGCGGCGTCGACGTCATCGGCACGTCGACATACATCACGCCCGAGATCCGGGTCGGTGAGAACGCGTACGTTTTCGCGGTGATGATGGATCTCGACGGCCAGATTCGGGTGCTGCATCCGGATTTCCCCGGTATTTCCGTGAAGCTGTCCGCGCACAAGTCGGTGCACCTGCCGAATTTCTTTACCGGCTTCAACCAATACCCAAACGCAAGCTACCACTCGAGCGCTCGGTTCCAGAACTACACCGAGACCGGCGGTTTCGGCGATACACGCGGAACCGTGCTGGCGCTCGCGTCGCGCGCGCCGTTCGACCTGGAGCAGCTGGAGATTGGCGGGGATTGGGATATGGTCGCCATCCGGCGATTGATCGAAGACCGGACGCCGCAATCGGCGATGTTCGAGCTGGCGAACTACATCGGGGCGAAGGGTGAGCCGATCGGCCGTGATTTCATGCGCTTCTCCGGCGGCTCCATGAATGCATACGCGGACTACGGTTACGCCTACTCGTACTCACCGTGCGATTTCGCTTACGGCTACTACGGCGTCGCATTCGCGCAAATCGCGCAATTCAATCGAACCAGTAACCAGCGCGGTCTCAACTCGCAGACGAAGATCGTCGGCTACGACTTCTGCGGCGTTCCGATCATCTCCTATGGACCCGTCGTCCAGGGCAAATTCCCGACTCCCGGTCAGCCGCGTTCAACGGGTGACACGACGGTATTCCCGAAGTCTCGCTTCCCCAGCAGCAGCGGCACACCGCCAAATCGCACACGGTCGGCGTCACTGGCTACTCCGGAAAAAGTTTTTCCTGTAACACATCGCACCGGTCTTCCACAGATGGGTGATGTGACGATCACAGCTCCCAAGGGGCGTAAAGCCGAGCCCGGTCAGGTGCTGGACGGGTATCGTTCGCAGCCTTCCACCGGGTCAGCGCCTCAGGGAAGAATGCCCATCGATCGCACCAGCTACCCGCGCGCAGAACCGACCGCGGCAACAGGCGGCCAGCCACTGCGCGAATACCATCCGGAGCCGCGGGTCGAGTCTCCGCCGCCAACCCGCATGCCCGAACGCCACGATCCGCCGCCCCCGCCTAGGGAGCAACCCTCTTCGCCGCCGCCGAGAGCCGAGACGCCGACGACCAAAACCGAGCCGCTTCGCCCGGTACCGCAGAACCGCCAGTAGTCAAAACTGGGAGTGAAAAGAGGGCCGCGTCGAGCGGCCCTCTTTTCTTTATTGGGTCGGAGAGGAGCAGCCACTGGCGGTTATATTTCGACGGTCCCGCCGCGGCCTCCCGCACAACCAAGAGATCCCACTTGAAGCTCGATCACATTCGCAACTTCTGCATTGTCGCGCACATCGACCACGGCAAGTCTACGCTTGCCGATCGGCTGATCGAGGCAACGGGCATGCTGCAGAAGCGGGAGATGAAAGCACAGGTCCTCGACACCCTCGATCTGGAGCGCGAGCGCGGGATCACCATCAAACTCAATGCGGTGCGGATGACCTACGTCGCCCGCGACGGCCAGGAGTACGAGCTCAACCTCATCGACACCCCGGGCCACGTCGATTTCACGTACGAGGTCTCGCGATCGCTCGCAGCCTGCGAGGGCGCGATCCTGGTGGTCGATGCGTCTCAGGGGATCGAAGCCCAAACGCTCTCGAATCTGTTTCTGGCGATGGACGCCGGACTCGAGATCATACCGATCCTCAACAAGATCGATTTGCCGGGCGCCGAACCGGAGAAGCGAAGAAAGGAAGTCGCCGACCTGCTCGGCATCGAGGAGAGCGCGATTCTCTTGGTGAGCGCCAAGGAAGGAATCGGGATCGGCGAGCTACTCGAGGAAGTCGTGCGCAAGGTTCCCCCACCCGAAGGTGACGAAACCGCCCCTCTACGCGCGTTGATCTACGATTCCTACTACGACAAATACCGAGGCGCGATCCCGAGCGTTCGTGTAGTCGATGGCGTCATTCAGAAGGGGACGCACATCACCTTCGGCGCCAGCGAGTCGGTCTACGAGGTCGACGAAGTCGGATACAACCAGCTACGGCAGGTGCCCACCGATCGGCTCGGTCCGGGAGAAGTCGGATACGTCGTGGCGAGCGTCCGCTCGGTGAGCGAGACGCGCGCGGGCGACACGATTTTCGACGCCGAGAATCACGCCAAGGAGCCTCTGCCCGGCTATCAGGCGGTGCGAAGCTTCGTCTTTGCCGGCCTGTATCCCACCGATACAACGCAATACGAAACCCTGCGCGATGCGCTCGAGAAGCTCAAGCTCAATGACGCCTCCCTGAACTACGAGCCGGAGACATCGACTGCCCTCGGCTTCGGATTTCGCGCCGGTTTTCTCGGCCTCCTCCACATGGAGATCGTCCAGGAAAGATTGAGCCGGGAGTTCGATCTCGACCTCGTGACGACTGTGCCCTCGGTCGAATACAAGGTCTACAAGACAGATGGGACGATGCTGCTCATCGAAAATCCGTCGCTGATGCCGGCGAGTCAGGTCGTGCATTACATCGAGGAGCCGTACGTGAAAGCGCGCATCATGGTCCCCGCCGAGTACATCGGACCGATCATGGCCCTCGGAACGGAGCGGCGCGGCGTCTACAAGAACATGACTTATCTGGATACCAAGCGCGTCGAGCTGGATTGGGAATTTCCGCTCGGCGAGATCATTCTCGACTTCTTCGATAAGCTGAAGACGGTGAGCCGCGGTTACGCTTCACTCGACTACGAGATGCTGGAGTATCGTACCAGCGACCTGGTGAAGCTGGACATGCTGATCAACGGCGACCCGGTGGATGCCTTCAGCGTGATCATCCACGAGGACAAGGCGTACGAGTGGGGCCGGAAGATCGCCGACAAGCTCAAGGAACTGATTCCGCGGCAGCTCTTCGAGGTGGCAATCCAGGCCGCGATCGGAACGAAGGTGATCGCGCGCACGTCCGTGAAGCCACTGCGGAAGGACGTTCTGGCGAAATGCTACGGCGGTGACATCACGCGCAAGCGCAAGCTCCTCGAGAAGCAGAAGGAGGGGAAAAAGCGGATGAAGCAGGTTGGCTCGGTGGAAATTCCGCAGGAGGCTTTTCTCGCGGTGCTGCAGGTCGACTGAGTGAGCGGATCGCTCGTTATCCAGACGAGCTTTCTGGGCGACGTCATCCTCACGACGCCGCTGATCGCGGCGCTCGCCACGCGCGGGCCCGTCGATGTACTGGCAACTCCACTCGGCGCCACCGCGCTCGCCAACAATCCCCATATTCGCACCGTAATACGCTACGACAAGCGGAGCACCTACGGATCGGCGCTCGGTGCGTGGCAGACGATCAAGGAGCTGCGCACTCGCCGACCGTACGACGCGGCGTATCTCGCGCAGGGTTCATTCCGGAGTGGTCTCCTGGCGACGCTGACGGGAGCGAAGGAGCGGATTGGATTTGCCAGCTCCACCGGTCGGGTGCTTTACACCAGGCAGCTCCCTTATAGGCCTGAGCTTCATCACGCCGAACGTCTGTGGTCGCTGGCGATGGCGGAGTGCGCCGAACCGCCGACGCGCGACCAGATCCGGCCACGCCTGTATCCGTCCGACGCCGACAGGGCCGCAGTTGACCGGCTGTTGCTGCGCACGGACGCCCACGGCGAAGCGGTTATCGCCCTTGCGCCAGGCAGCGCGTGGGGCACCAAGCGCTGGCCGTATTATGTCGACCTCGCCAAAAGACTGGCTGACGATTTTCGCATTGCGCTGGTGGGCTCCAATGCGGATCTGGAGACGACCGGGCAAATTATGGATGCGTTGCCGGCGGATCGTGTGATCAACGGGGTCGGCGTGCTGTCGCTGCTCGCATCGGCCGAACTGATTGGCCGCGCACAGGCAATAGTGACAAACGACTCCGCGCCGCAGCATCTTGCATCGGCGATGGGTACTCCGACGCTGGCAATTTTCGGCCCGACGGTTCCCGAATTTGGCTTCGGCCCGCTCGCCGAACGCAACGTGGTGGCCGGACACGCTGGCTTGTCGTGTCGTCCGTGTCATCGGCACGGACCGCAGCGGTGCCCACTCGGGCATTGGCGCTGTATGCGTGAGCTTACGCCGGACTACATCTCGAGCCTGCTGACGGAAGTTATCAACCCACCGGTGCCTGTATGAGCGTGAAGGAGCGGTACATAGTCGGAGTAGATCTTGGCGGCACCAACATCGTAGCCGGCGCGATGCCGGTCGACGGCAGCCGCGAGATCGCCATGCACACGACGCCAACTCTCGCTGAAGGCGGTGCGGAATCTGTCGTCGATCGAATCGCGGGAATGGTCGAGCAGGTCGTCGCTCAAACCATGAAGGAGACCGGCGCCAAGCGATCGGATTTCCTCGGCGTCGGGATCGGCTCGCCCGGTCCGCTGAATCGTGAGAAAGGGATCGTCATCGTCACGCCGAATCTGGGCTGGAAGAATTTTCCGCTGCGCGACGAGATCTCGAACCGCGTGAAGCTGCCGGCGACGCTCGACAATGATGCCAACTGCGCCACGCTCGGCGAATTCTGGTGTGGCGCCGCGGTGGGCGGCCGCAATGTCGTCGGCATGACCCTGGGAACCGGCATCGGCGGCGGGTTGATTCTGGAGGGGAAGCTGTATCACGGATCGTCCGACGTCGCCGGCGAGATCGGACACACATCGATCGACTCGACAGGGCGCCGCTGCAAGTGCGGCAATTACGGCTGCCTCGAAGCGTACGCGTCGGGGCCGGCCATCGCCGAGCGCGCCCGCGAAGCGCTGCGCGGCGACGAAGGGGTGTCGATTCTGGTGAGCATGGTAGACGGGGATCTGCGAAAGATCACGGCGCAGACCGTGTACGAGGCATCGAAGCGCGGAGATGCGACGGCGCGTGAAGTTGTGCGCGAGACGGCGCGGTTCCTCGGTACCGGCGTGGCCAATCTGCTCAACATCTTCAATCCCGATATCGTGGTGCTCGCCGGCGGCGTGACCCAGGCGGGTGACGCGCTGTTTCAGCCGCTACGGGCGGAAGTGCGACGCCGCGCGTTCAAGCCCGCGGTGCAGGCGTGCCGGATCGTGCCGGGGGCGCTGCCGCTTTCGGCGGGTGTGGTAGGGGCGATCGCGACGTTCAAGATGCAGCATGTAGGGGAGCTGTAGGCCTATGAGTACCCGTGCAACCGAGTTGATTGCGGCCGTGTACCGTTGGTGACGCGAAAAAAGCGGGTCGGGGTGATGGGCAGCTTCGTCTGGGACGTGATTCATGGGCGCGACCCGCGCGACGCCCCGGTCGAGGAGTGGGGAGGCATCACTTACGCCCTCAGCGCGCTCGACGCGGCGCTTTCGCCGGAGTGGGAATTCGTCCCCGTGCTCAAGGTTGGGAGCGACCTCGCGGACTCGGCGCGGAATTTTGTTGGGCACCTGGATCGCGTGGCCCCGGACGCCGCGCCGATAGAGGTCCCTTACCCGAATAATCGTGTCGTGCTCCACTACCAAAGCGACGAGCGGCGGTGCGAGCATCTGAGCGGCGGCGTCCCAAAATGGCACTGGCTCGGGCTCAAGCCGCTGCTCGTCGATCTCGACGCGCTATACATCAACCTGATCAGCGGATTCGAGCTCGATCTCGAGACGGCGCAGCTCATTCGCCAGCACTTTCGCGGGCCGATCTATTGTGATTTGCATTCGCTGCTGCTGGCGGTCCAGGCCGACGGAATGCGAACTCTGCAGCCGCTGCCCAACGCCGCGGCATGGATGCGCTGCTTCGATTTCGTCCAGGTCAACGAAGACGAGATGAGCATGATGGCTAGCGACCCATTTTCCTTGGCTGCTATCGCTTTGGCAGAGGGCGTTTCCTCCATAGCCATTACACTTGGTAGCCGCGGAGTTGTCTATTTCGCGGCGCCGGGGTTCGACCGCATTTCCGACGTGCTTCGCGGGGCGCTGGGCGCGCCGTCGGGCGCGATCAGAACTGCGCGTGTTCCGGCGAAGTTGCCGAGGCATGGGCCGGGCGATCCGACAGGATGTGGCGATGTCTGGGGAGCGACTTATTTCTCCCGTCTGCTCGCGGGTGATAAGTTAGATGCGGCGATCGACCGCGCTTTGGAGGCAGCTACCAGAAACGTTGACCACAGAGGCGCCACCGGTCTCGCCGATTACCTCCGCGGAGAGCTCAGCATCAAGTGACGACAGTAATCAACGTTCCACATTCGCTCGAGGACAAGTCGTTCGAGCAAGTGCTGGATCAGGTGGCGCCGTTGCCCGTCGACGAAAAAATCATCGTCGACACCCGGCACGCTCGCTGGGCATCGCCGTACGGTCTGACGGCGCTGCTGGCGCTCGCCCAATCGAGGGCGGAGCGACCCATTCTATACGTTCCGGAAGCCGAGAACGTGAGCAGCTACTGGTCGCGGATGGATTTCTTCAAGCACGCGGCTGAGCTGTATGACATCCAGGGACGTGTCAGATCGGCTAAAGCGGCCGAGACAAGTGTGCTTCTTGAAGTGACATCGATCTCCAAGAGCGACGACGTCCATGATGTGGTGGACAAGATTCAGCAGCGGGCGCAGGATGCGCTGGTCAAGAATCTGAACCTCGACGCGAAGATCACAATGCGCTTCACGATGGCCTTGTCCGAGGTCTGCCAGAACATAGTAGAGCACGCGGGTCGCGGCGGATGGGTCGCCGTTCAGACCTACACGTGGCGAGTACGGCTCGGCGGGCGAAAGGTAGTGGTCATCGCCGTCGCGGATCCCGGCATCGGGTTCAGGCAATCGCTCGAGTCCATGCCCGGCTTCCAGCGCAAAGATCGCTGGGATGATGGTCAGGCGCTGGAAGAGACCGTCATGCGCGGCGCCTCCCGGTTCAGGGATCCGGGCCGAGGTCAAGGGCTTGCCGGAGTGAGGCGGTTTGTAGGAAACTGGGATGGTAAACTATCCATCCGAAGTGGCACCGCCCGCATCGCCGTCCTGCCAAAGGGCGATTGGGATGAGGACGAGCCGCTTCTGGAAAACCTTTCATATTTTCCCGGCGCCCAGGTGCAGATAACGATTCCGGAGCGGGTGGCTTGATCAATCACATCGACGTGAGCTCAATGCTGCGCAAAAGCGTATGCGAGCTCTATTCGAATCTGGTTACCAGGCCCACCGGCGCGGCGGTTCGCTGTGAGATCGAGCAGGAGCTGGATCGAATCGGCGATCGGGCGCTGACGATAATCGACTTCTCCCATGTAGGTCTCCTCGATTTCTCCTGCGCCGACGAGATCGTCGCCAAGCTGCTGCTCCAGTACGTGAGCACGGACGCGCCGCGCCGCGAGGTCTATTTCGTCTTCCGCGGGATCAGCGAGTCGCACATGGAGGCGATCGAAGCCGTCCTCGAGCGACACAAGCTGGCGCTGGTGACCCAGCAGACCGACGGCGAATCGCGCTTGCTCGGCATTATCGGTCTCGAGGAGCGTCGCGCCTGGGAGATCATCTCGCAGCTCGGCGCCGGCGCGGTCGCCGATGTCGCCGAGGCAACGGGGCTTTCGCGCGATGCCGCGGAGCGAATGCTGGATACGCTTTGGCGGCGGCGGCTCCTCATCCGTTACGACGACGGATACGTGGCCGTGGGAAGCGCGACCATCCGCGCGGAGCCAATGAGACTCGACGTATGAGCATGATAGGTGAGTCCCGGCCGGGGCTGATGGTTTCCGGCTACATCGCGACGCGACCCGGGGATTCCGATCGCGGTCCGCTCGTTCGGCTGCATCCATCCGAAGCGCATAAACGTCTGCTCGTGGATGGAGAGCTCGTCTGGGTGTATGGTCCGCGGCGTCACGAGCTGGCGGTGTTGGTCGTCGATGATTCGGTGAGTCCCGGACAGATCGTAGCGCGCGATATTGCCGGCGTCGCCCCAACGGAGATCGTCCGCGTCGTGAAGCACGATTTCGACGCCGGACGCAGCACGCGCAACCTCGGATAGGAGAGCAAGTGGGAGAAGTGACACGCAAGCTGGGACTGTCGACAACGGCGATTCACGGCGGCGCGACACAACCCGCACCCGGCAGCGGGGTTTCATCTCCGCTCGTGCAGTCCGTCAACTTCGCCCAAGAGCCCGGCAGTAGCGATGGTCTCCGCTACACCCGTTACGGAAATACACCCAACGCCGAGCTGATACAGCGCCGGCTCGCCCAGCTCGAAGGATCCGAATCGGCGCTGGTGCTGTCGAGCGGAATGGGCGCCACAGCTTGCGCCATGCTCGCCCTTCTCCGCCCCGGCGATCACCTGATCTCCAGCTCCTGGATCTACGGCGGAACACGAAAGCTTTTCACGGAAGACATCGTCGGGATGGGAATCGCCGTCTCCTTCGTGAATCCGCTGGAGCCCCGCGCCTGGCGCAAGGCGCTGAAGAAAAATACCCGCGTGATTTTCCTCGAATCGCCTGTGAATCCAACGTGTCGCGTGCTGGAGCTGAACTCGCTGCAGAGCCTGGCGCACTCGGAGGGCATCGCGCTGGTGGTCGACTCGACGTTTGCGAGTCCGGTCAATTTCCGCCCGATCGAGCACGGCGTCGACGCGGTCATTCACTCAGCAACCAAATACCTGAACGGGCACCACGACATTCTGGCGGGCGTGGTGTGCGGAAACGAGCCGTTCATCGACGAAGTTCGCCGCAAGATGATGGTGTGGGGACAGGCGCCCGATCCATTCGCTTGCTGGCTGTTGGAGCGCGGCCTCAAGACCATCGACGTGCGGGTAAAGCGTCAGAACGAAAACGCAATGCGTATCGCCGAGTGGGCGTCAAAGCGCCCCGAGATTGCCAAAGTCCACTATCCGGGCCTTCCTTCGCATCCGGACCATGAGATCGCCAAGACTCTGCTCGACGGATTCGGTGGAATGTTGGCGATCGAGCTCAAAGGCGGGGGTCCGTCCGCGGTGCGCTTTGTCCAGAAGCTCAAGGTCTTCACCTACGCGGCGAGTCTCGGCGGCGTCGACTCCCTGATGATCGAACCGCGCTACAGCTCGCACGAGCACATGACCTCGGAGGAGCGCGCCAGAATCGGCATCCCGGACGGATTCCTCAGGGTGAGCGTAGGAATCGAAAACGCCGAAGACCTGATAGCCGATATCGAGCAGGCGCTTCAGCAGTAGCGATGATTCGCCTCACCGAAGTCGCAAAGGAATACCCGCGATCGGGTGTCGCGCTGTCGCATGTCAGCTTCCAGGTGCGCAAGGGCGAGTTTGTCTTTCTCACCGGCCCCAGCGGATCGGGAAAGACCACGATCCTCAAGCTGCTCTACATGGACGACAGGCCGAGCAACGGCGAGGTCTGGATCAACGGCGTCAGCTCCAACAGCGCGAGCCGGCGGGAAATCACGCATCTGCGCCGTCGCGTCGGCATAGTGTTTCAGGATTTCCGGCTGCTCGAAGATCGAACCGCCGAAGCCAACGTTCGCTTCGCCCTCGAGGTCACCGGTGCGCCGAAGGCGGCGATACGCGCCAAGGTCGCTCGCGTGCTCACCCAGGTGGGCCTTGCCTCGAAGGCGATGAACTTTCCGCGTGAATTGTCGGGCGGCGAACAGCAGCGAGTGGCAATCGCGCGAGCGCTGATCAACGATCCTTTCGTCCTCATCGCCGACGAGCCGACCGGCAATCTCGACGAGCGGGCGACGCGGAGTGTTTTTCAGCTTCTTCGAGACATCAACGCCTCCGGCACCGCGGTCATCATGGCGACCCATGACCTCGATCTGGTCCGCCGGTCGAATTACCGCACCATCGAGCTGAATCATGGGAAGGTTGTATTCGACTCGGCCGAATCGCCGGCGGCGGCGAGGCCCTTCGACGAGCCATTCGAGATCCACGATACACCGAGCTCGACGGAGACGATCTAGATGCAGACGGTAAGCGAAGCGTTGACGGCCTCCCGCCGCGCGCCGCTGCTGAGCGCGCTCGGTGTCGTCACCATCGCGTTCTCACTCTTCGCCTTCGGGTTGTTCGGGCTCGTCGCCATCAACATCAGGAAAGCCCTCGACCAGGTTTCGGAGCGCGTCGAAGTGAGGGCATTTCTGAGCGACAGCGCCGACATCGAAGGCGTGGCCGCTGCCATGAAGGACATCGGAGAGTTCCCGGAGGTGAACCGGGTCGACTACGTGTCCAGGGAACAGGCGCTCGAGCGGGCGCGTAAAGAGATGGGCGAATTCGCCGACGTGTTCGAGGCGGGCGTCCTTCCGGCGTCGATCGAGGTACATCTGCGGGCGGACCAACGCAGCCCCTCAGTGGTAAAGGCTGTCGCGGACCGGATCAAGACCTACCACTTCGTGGACGACGTTCGGTACGGTGAGGAGTGGGTGGAGAAACTCTATCGGATGCGCAACATCGCGACGGTCGCCGGGATCGCCCTCGGAGTCGCCTTCGCGGCGGTGGCAGTGATCATCATCGGGGCGACGATCCGCATGACGGTTCTGGCGCGCGCCAAGGAGATCAGCATCATGAGACTCGTTGGCGCGACGGATATGTTCATCCGACTTCCCTTCCTCCTCGATGGCCTCGTCAAAGGTGTGTTGGGCGGCCTGCTCGCCCTGCTCCTGGTGTGGGTCGCCAATCGCGCGGTGAACGAATATTTCATTCAGACCATCTTCTTCGACCGCGAGATGATCTTCGTGGGGGTGGTCGGCGGAGCGCTAATGGGTGTGTTGGGAAGCCTCGTCTCGGTCGGGCGACAACTGCGGCGGATCTGATGCGGTCTGTTCTGGCTGTCGTGCTGTGCGCCGTCTGGTTGTCGTGCCCGCTATTCGCCCAGCAGAACGAGAACGCGGAGGCCCGGGTGAACGCACAGCGCGACGAGCTGGCGCGCATCCGCGCCGAGCGAGACGAGCTCGAGAAGAAAATGAGCGGGCTTCAGAACACCGCACACGAGCTGCGGGACGAGGTCAATCTTCTCGACAAGCAGCACGACGCGACGGCGCGGATGGTGAAATCCCTGGACAACCAGCTCGACGCCATAACGGATGACGTCAAAAGCACGACCAGCGATCTGGAGAGTTCGGAGCGAGAAGCGACTATAAAGCGGGCAGTTCTGCAGCGACGGCTGATCGAGATCTACAAACGCGGTCCGCTCTATTCGGCGGAAGTACTCTTCTCGGCGCAATCTGTCGGACAGTTGGTAGCGAGGTACAAGTACCTTCACCTGCTCACCCTGCGCGACAAAGGTCTGGTTC
This sequence comes from Gemmatimonadaceae bacterium, assembly GCA_035997625.1. Classification (GTDB taxonomy): domain Bacteria; phylum Gemmatimonadota; class Gemmatimonadetes; order Gemmatimonadales; family Gemmatimonadaceae; genus UBA4720. Next base: position 1,436 of record DASYIM010000279.1, on the reverse strand, counting down.
GGCGGCTGGAGGAGCTGCATGACAAGATCGACGTTCAGCACGGTCAGCTGGTGAGGCTGCAAAGCAGCGTCGCCGAGAACCGGACACAGAAAGAGCAGGAAGCGGCGCGACTGGCGGCGCTGGAGCAGTTGCAGTCCCGGAACCTGGTGCGCGTCCAGCAGGACACGAAGCGGACGAAGGCGCGGCTCGCTGAGCTGGAGAAGAGCGAGGCGAGGCTGAACAACTTCATAGCCGCGTTCGAGGCGGAGCGAAGGCGAGCAAGCGGCCGCGCGGGCGCCACAGCTCTTTCGAGTTCCATCAGGACCACCGATATCGGCCGTTTGGATTGGCCAGTCAATGGTGCGTTTCTCTATCGGTTCGGGCGGTTCGTGAATCCCAACAACACCACCACGCGCTGGAACGGCATCGGCATCAGCGCGCCGGCGGGGACGGCGGTGAAATCAGTCTCCGGCGGGACGGTAGCGTACGCTGGCCAGATGGGGACCTACGGCAACACAGTGATTCTCGAGCACGGAGGGGGCGATTACTCCGTGTACGGGTCGCTCGATCGGATCGATGTCCGCAAAGGATCACGGGTTGTGAAGGGCCAGTCGATCGGGACAGTTGGGGTAAGTGACCCGGCACTCGGGTCGCATCTGCACTTCGAGATCAGGCGGGGAGGGCCGGCGGTGGATCCGGCGGAGTGGTTGAGGGCGGTTCGATAGTCTGGCATCTGGTGGCTGAAAGCATCTAACCGCAACTGAACGGGTGCGAGCTTCTGGCATCTGGTGGCTGAAAGCATCTAACTGCAACTGAACGGGTGCGAGCAGTGAGTAACCAACGCTGACAGATCCGAGTTCACTACGTCGGGACGTCAGTAGGTGCCGTTCAGGGCACAGGCAGTAGCTCTCACGCCACGGAAGTACGTCCCGGCGTAGTGAACTCGTCGCTTGCAACATTGGTTACTCACTGCTCGCACCCGTTCTGTTGCAGTTGCAGTGATGTTTGTGTTTCGAGATGCGAGCCGCTACGCTTCCTCCCACCCCTTGGCGCGGGTCAACGCCCGTTCCCATCCCTTTACGATCTTCGCGCGAACCGGCGACTTCATCGCCGGCTTGAATCGCTTGTCGACCTGCCATTGGCGCGCGATGTCCGCCTGACTCTTCCAGAACCCGATGGCCAGCCCCGCCAGGTAAGCGGCCCCCAGTGCAGTTGTCTCAGCGACCTTCGGCCGCACGACGGCGACGCTCAGCATGTCGGCCTGCAGTTGCATCAACAGATCGTTGGCGCTCGCTCCGCCATCGACGCGCAGCTCCTTCAGCTTGATGCCGGCATCTGCTTCCATCGCCTTCAGCACGTCTCTCACCTGGAGTACGATCGCCTCGAGCGCGGCGCGCGCGAGGTGCGCTTTGGTCGTGCCGCGAGTGAGGCCGACGATCGTTCCGCGCGCGTATTGG
>DASYIM010000278.1:0-10578 GCA_035997625.1 Gemmatimonadaceae bacterium | reverse complement strand
CTACATCGACGCACCGGATCAGGTGATTTCGCCGGTGGGGCTCAGGCAGGGTGACCGCTTGCTGGTCGGAGTCGCCGCCGTCACGGACGCTCGGCGCATCGAGACAAGCGAAATCGTTGTCGTTGATTCGACGCGCGTGTTGCACGGCACGACGCTGATCAAGATCAAGGGCGCCCTCAAGTCCGGAACCAGCGCGAATGAGCTCGTTGCCTACAAGATTGGGCGCACCTTCCGCCACTTCGGGCACAACGGCCCCCAAACGAAGCTCATTCCTCCGACAAAGGTCACTGCCACCTCCAGCACATTGGCGAGTACTGTGCAGCCACCAGCGTTGACGATCCACGCAGCGGCGGTGACGGTCCAGCCACCACAGGTAACGAAGCAGCCACCACAGATGACGGTCACGCCGCCAGCGGTGAAGGTCCCGTTATTGGGAAATTCCCACGCACTACCGAGCTTTCGAGTCACGTCGCCGGCAGATCCGGCTACCGTGTTGATCATTGGCGTTCCACTAGCGTGGGCACCCGACACGTCAGAGATAACGGTCCACCCGCCAGCCATGACGGTCCAGCCGCCACCACTGACGATCACGCCACCTCCGGTGACGGCTGTTCCCCAACCAGTGACAGTCCTGCCGCCCCCGGTCGCGATTCCGGCTCAATCGATCACCACTACGACAAACGTCCCTCCACCGACGGAGGTGAGCATCAATTTCTTCAGGTCGCTGAGCTCCACAACCAGCACCTCCGGGTCGACCATCATCGAGCCAGGCCTAAACGCGAAAGAGTTCCCGCTCGATGCCGAGGTGCAGGATTTGTCGGCGGGCGTGCCCGTGATCGCCCAGTTCACGGCCTTTACAGGCGGAAGCCACACGACGAATGAAGAGCGCACCGTCGTCAGGACCATCACCAGCATCAGATCGATCTCCATGACCTGGGGCTTGCTCACCTCCAACACGACCCTCGTCACACTCGATGATACGATGGGGACGACAACCGACCTCTTCACGGACATCCGTGGTTTTGAGTTTCAGGAGACACTGAGTCCCCGGTTGACGCTCAGAGCCGCGATGCAGGAAGACCCGGACACCACAGAAGGGGCTGACCTCCTCTTTTATGGTACAGACTCGCAGGCGCAAAACCTGACGAATCGACTCGTCCTGTTCGAGAAGCCCGGCGCGACGCCATTCAACGCTGTGGTTACCGCGGTCGATACGGATTCGTCGCCGCTCGCGACGCGAGAGCGCGTGCGACCGATCAAGCTCGATAGGAAAGTCCCCTATGCTGACTTTCCCAACCTGAAGCCGTTTGTAACCGTCTATGGCAACCTCGTGGGCGCGACGCAGGGGAAGACCGAGGCGGCCGTCGCCCTGGGCAACGGCGACAATCGCCTCGTGTTTCAATCGTTCAAAGTGCCAAAGGCGCCGGTGACGTACCTGATCTCCGACAGCGAGACGCCGCCCGAAGCGCCGGAGCTGCAGATCTACGTCAACGATCGACTTTGGAAGGGAGTGCCATCGTTCTTCGATCGGCGCCCCGACGAAGAGATCTACATCGTTCGAGAAGACACCGACAACAACAGCTGGGTGCAGTTCGGCGACGGTATGACCGGTTCGCGGCTTCCCTCTGGCGTCAAGAATGTGGTCGCGAAATCTCGCACCGGCACCGGCGCGTTCGGCGCGTTGAAACCTGACACGAAAGTTCAGGCGGGCAGCCGCCTCGAGAGACTCGACAAGATCCAGATGCCGGCTGTGGCGGCGGGCGGCTCCCAGCCTGAAGACGGTGACAACGCGCGAGAAGCCGCTCCGGGAAAGATTCAAAGCCTCGATCGACTGGTCAGCGTCGAGGACTTCGAAAGTGAAACCCTCGCCATCTCCGGAGTGACAAAAGCTGCTGCCGCGTGGCAGCTGGTGGACAACACTCCCGAAGTCGTGGTGACGGTTCTGATGGAGACGGGGCGCGCGGACGAATTCGCGGATGTGCGGAAGACCCTGGCCGGGTACAGCCGGGGCCGGGGTCCGGGTCGGTTTCCGATCGCTGTAGTGCAGGCTCACCTGGAGTACGTCGTGATCGAAGCGACGTTCGGCTACGACTCCACCTATCGCGAAGTAGACATCAGAAAGTCCATTGAGAAGGCACTCGGTGTCAACGCCGGCAAGCCCAACGTGGTGGATGATCAGTCGGGCCTGTTCAGTGTGCGCCGGCGTCGCTTCGGCCAGAGGGAGTACGCCACGACCATCGCCGGGACAATTCAACAGGTCGCCGGCGTGACCTGGGCTTACGTCACCCGCTTCGAATCACTAGGCGTCGTCGCCGATCCAACTGTGTCGACACCACCCGCCGCATTGTCGATGCAGTCTGTCGTCGGTTGTGAAAGCCGCAACGTGCTGAGTCTATACGCGGGGCACGTACAACTCGCGGGCGTCGCTGAGACCGTGGTCGAGGTGAAACGGTGAACGGCAAACGTGTATCGCTGTTCAAGAGGCTGCCCGAGATCTACCGGATCAGGGATGCAGAGCCGCTTTCTCACGACCAGCTGCGCGACTACCTGGCGCTCGTGGAAGACGCGTTCGGCGCCATTCACGAAAACATCGAAGCGCTCTATCACGATCTCTTCATCGAATTCTGCGACGAGTGGGCGATTCCATATATCGGCGACCTGCTTGGCACGAGTCCCTTGAGCGGTGACGCCTGGACGTTGCGCGCGGACGTCGCCGATACGATTGCCCTGCGGCGGCGGAAAGGAACTCTCGGTGCGATCGAGCTGCTGACGTTCAATCTCACCGAGTGGGGCGTTCACTGCGTCGAATTGCTCGAGAACATGGTTTGGAACCAGCACCTAAATCATCAGCGACCCGACGACGGAGGCCGGCCACCGTATCGCGATTCGAGGCCCGGCGATCTCAATCCTCGGATGACGCTGCAGACGGTGATTCGCGGTGGCACGGTGACGCTGCGTGATCCGGCGACACTGGCGTTGTTGCACACGCCGTTCGATCCGTTTGCCCATGTCGCTGACGTGCGGCCTCCGGCAAATGGTAGCATCAGGTACAATCTCCCGAACCTCGCCATTTTTCTGTGGCGACTCGCCGCGTATCGCATTCGGGTCAGCCGTCCGGTCTGGAAAGGCACGTTCCCTACCACCCTTGCCTTCCCTCTCGCCGCGCAAGCCGTGCGGTTCAGTATCAACCCAGTCGACCGCCCGTACATCACGGCAGCCCACTCACGCGATCGTGAGCCGGTGCGCCTGTTCAATACCAACCTCGTGAGCATTAACAACACTGCGAGGACGGGCATCGACAAACTGAATCGCAGCGCCGCGACGCCGTCCATTTCGCGGATCGACGAAACACCCGGGCCGATTCCACCCGACCGCCTCACCTCAGGCGCGCCCGGAGCGGTGCCGGAGGCCTACGTATCAGTGGAGACCTACGACGCACAGCTCGCTGATCTAACCGGGTTGGACCTTTCCGACGTCGGGTTTCAGCTGCACCTGCCAGAAGCCGAGTTCTCCGGCGAGCTGTTTCCTCTTCCCGGCGGCCAGTCCCCCAAATGGAGAATCCGGGGCGCAAACCTGTGCAACTGGGAGACGAGTCTCGAGCCCCCACTCGAGGAGGAAGAAATTGCGATCGATCCTATCATCGGCCGCCTGGTCATCGGAGTCGGCGCGACCGCCAGAGCGAACGCCCTGGAGGAAGACCTTCGCATCACATACACCTACGGCGCCGTCGGACCGGTGGGCGCCCATCCTATCTCATACGGGCCATTGCCTGACGAATTGACCATTCCCGAGGCCAACGTGCGTCGAGTCAATGCTCGCGTGGACGCGAATGGTTTGCTCAAAGCGCTGAAAAACATTCACCAGGCGGGCGAGCCCGTTGTTATCGAGATCCAGGACAGCCTGACGCACGTTCTCGATTTGAGCGATGCGCTCCTGACGAATGAGACACTGATCGAGGGCGGGAGCATCAGCCTCGTGCTCAATCGGCCACTCGTCATTCGTGCCGCCGACAATCAGCGACCCATCATCGAGCTGCTGCAGCCCTTGCGCTTTCGTCCCTTGAATGTCGTTAGCCCGACCAACGACCCGCAGGAGCAGCACGATTTCGACGCGGTGATGTCAACGCTCACCGTGCGACTCGAAGGGTTGTACCTGACGCGCGGCATCACGTTTCCGCCGGATCCTGGCGCCCACGACCAGCCCCTGATCGCGCGGGCCGCCCTCAACAGCCTGGAAATCATCAGCTGTACTCTCGACCCGGCCGGCTACAAGAGCATTCATGGCGATCGTCAGCCGACCTTCGTGTCGATGAAGCTGGATGACTCGTACGGATTTACGAAGCCGAAGGAGGAATCGGCGTTCGATCAGATCCCGAAGATCGTGCTCCAGAAATCGATCGCCGGACCCCTGCTGATCGACAGCGAGTATACGCTCGATCTCGCCGACTCGATTGTCGACGCGGGACAAGGTGTCGACGATCAGGTAGTCAAGTATGCTGTTACGAGCGCGTCAGGCGACCCGGCGAAAGGCTGGGGACCGCCAACGCGCGTGAGCGGCGTCACGTTCTTCGGCCGCACGCGCGTGGACTGGACCAGGGGCGCCGGCGGAATCTGGGTACACGCCCTTGAAGCGCACGACAACCAGAAAGGCTGCGTCAAGTTCAGCTACTTCTCGGGCGAGGCCGCTGATCGATTGCCGCAGAATCATGGCTGCGTGAAAGGAACGAACGCGGCGCTCCACTTTCGCAGCGAGATCTTCGGCCAGCCCGCGTACGGCCAGTTGACCCAGAGTACCGATAATCGCATTCGCGAGCGAGGACCGCACGACGATGCGATGGGAGCTTTTGGTTTCCTGAGGGAAGCGCACAAGTGGCGCAACCTTCAGATCCGCTTTCGCGAATTCATGCCGGTCGGCGTTCGGCCGCTGCTGATCTCTGTTACCTGATGAGGCCACGATGAAAGGCGATTTCTCACGCTTGCCCGACGAGCGCAACGAAAACTTTGCCGGTGTGTTGCACCAGCAGGGCCGTGTTCTGCTCGATGCAGACTGGAATGCGCAAACGGCGATCACCACCGGTTGGCAGGATACGGCCGGTCGTGACGTCATCGGCGCCGGTGTCGCAGCGGTGCCGGCCGACGAACAGGACGGGTTCAAGATCGTGTCAGCCGCCCACGCCGCCGGTACAACCGACGTCCAACTAACCGTGAATACCGGACGGGTGTGGGCCGATGGTCTGCTCGCCCGCGTCCTTGACGAGGCAAATCCTCTCGCAACTTCGGTCGCTCGAACAGCGACGTATCTGACGCCGCCCGTCCAGGATCCGCCGTTCGACACGACGTCAATCGCGATCGATAAAAGAGATGCGGTTATTCTCGAGGTGTGGCGAGAGGAGTTCAACGGGTTTCAGAGGCCGGATCTTCTGATCGAGCCGGCGTTGGGTGGTCCCGACACAACCGAGCGCGTCAACACGGCATTTGCATTCCGATTGATGAGACTCGCGGATGGCGACACCTGCGAGAACATCTCGGCCCGGCTGAAGGACGACTTCAGCAAAAAAGGGAAGCTCAAGGTGACATTGCGGGCGACCGTTTCGGGCGGCAGCCTCGAGTGCCCGACGCCCGCGGGCGGCGGCTACACCGGGTTCGAGCACAGTTTCTATCGCATCGAAATCGCCGCGGTCAATCCGGGACCGGCGCAATTCAAATGGTCGCAGTACGGCGGCGGACTCGTCGGCCGCGGACGTTTCGATGCGGCTGCCAAGACGGTGACGATCAAGGACAACCTGCAGGCGATTACCAATTCCGGATTGTCCGGGTTCTATCTGGAAGCACTCGAGCGTGACCCAGCGCGTGGCCACTGGCGGGTTAGTTACGGCGCTCCCGCGACCCTCAGCGGTGACGTCCTGGCGCTTGGCACAGCCGTCTTCCAAACGATTCCAGCAAATCCCGACCCGAACGCCACCGTGTTTTTCAGGCTCTGGAACGGTATCGAGCCCGTCCAGGCTTTCGCCAACGCCGAATTGCCGGATCATCTCGGGATCATGCTCGCCTTCGACGGCCCAGCGGCGAGCAACTACGTGCCCGGCGATTACTGGACCTTCTCGGTGCGAGCAGGCGAAGTGGTCAACCCGGAAGTCCTGGTCAACACCGAACCGCCGAAAGGGATTCACTACCACCGTGTTCCACTGGCGGTGATTACCTGGGCGAGCAACCAGGACCCTCAGCTCCCGATAGAGGATTGCCGCCATCGCTTTCAACCTCTCACCAGACTCGGCTGCTGTTGCTCCTACCGCGTTGGCGACGGGATGCACACCTGGGGCGACTTCGACAAGATCCAGGATGCTGTGAATGCATTGCCGCCGGAAGGCGGTGAGATCTGCGTACTTGCCGGCATCTACGACGAAAGCGTGCTGATCGACGAGCGAGTGTCGATTCGCATACACGGCTGCGGTCCGGACACGCGAGTGCGGGCGGTGGTTGGCGACGACGGCGCGGCTCTACCGGCGTTCATGATCTCCAACTCGTCCGCAATAATGCTGGAAGACATTGCGATCGAGTCGGGTCCGGCCAGCGCCGTCCACATTACCAATGCGCGCAATGTCACCGTAGCCCGCTGCCTGATACAGATGCGCGACCAACCGACCCTGTGGCAGGCGATTTTCTCGCGCGGCGACGATGTTCTGATCGACTCCAACATTATCGAAGTCCTGCCGCGAACAGGTATCCCGCCCGAGCCGACCGTTCCCCCGAAGCTGGGGAGTCCTCGTGCGCCGGCCGGCGTCTATACTCTACCTGATCCCATCGTCGTCGGGGGGTCCACTCGCGGCGGTATCCAGTTGGCAGGCGGTTCCGATCGAGTACGCGTCGTACACAACATCATTCGCGGTGGAATTTGGAACGGCATCACGCTCGGCAGCCTGGAGGTGGAGGGATCTGACGGTGACGACGATACGCCAGATGGGCCGGCCTCCGAAGATCCGTGCGATCCGTGCAAACCGGTCGACTTGACCGAGGAGGAGCCGAACGACGACAACGTGCGCTTCGTATCCGCTGGCGACCTGTACGACATCGAGATCGCGGGGAACCGCATCACCGACATGGGCATCAACGGCATCGGCGTCGTCCGCTTTTTCGACCTCACCAGGCTCGGCGACTTTATTGGCGTGCACGGGTTACACATTGCAGACAACTTCATCGCCCGCTGCATGCGGCGCGACTCCGCGCAGATCCGGCAGTCGATGCTGTCCCTCGTTGCCTATGGTGGCATTGCGCTGGCCAAAGTGAGCGACCTCCGCGTCCTCCGCAACGAAATCGTGGCCAACGGCGCCAGCCATCTTCAACCAATTTGTGGCGTTTTCGCAATCATCGCGCAGGGTGTGGTAATCGACGACAACCGTATACTCGACAACGGACCGAGAAGCCCGGCGCCGGTTGAGAATGCGCAGAATGGAATCCGCGGCGGCGTCCACATCTGGCTGGTGCTGCCTATCGTGGAGCAACAGATCGTGAGAGTCACGCCGGCCCCCCCGCGCGTCGTCGGAGCCGCGCCCGCGGCGTCGCACGTTGGACCTACGCTCGCGGCTTCGCACATTGGCCCCACGGCCGCGGCTTCACCTGCTGGACCCACGCCCGCAACGTCGCGTGTCTCACTGCGCTCCGCGTTCAATGGGGTATCAGCTTGCTCCATGCGCGACAACGTCATCGTGTCGCCGCTGGGACGCGCCGTCACGTTTTTTGCTCTTGGGACCGTTGTTGTCGCGCGAAATCGTCTGGTGACTCAGGGCTCTACCCGACGCGGCCTGGACCTGATCGCCGCAACGGTGCTGATCGGTAACGCAGGCCTGAGCAATGAGTGGACGCTGGGACTGATCCTGGTCTTCATCCTCCGCCTCCTCGGCAAGACCGACAACACCCAGACAGATTTCTGTATTCCGGCCAAGTACTTTGGGCTGGTCAAGCCGACCCGGCCGGTATCGCCCTGGCCGCCCCTCGTCCAGGAGTGGGCTACCGGCAAGACACTCTTTACCGAAAATCAGGTCACGCTCGATCTGATCGACGACGAGGCTTTCGGGATCCATATCAGTTCGATCCTGGTGCTGACACTGGATGATCTCGGCATGACAGACAATCAGTGCGAGGTCACCACGACGAATGTGTTTTGCGCGACCGATGCGCTCCTGCTTGGTGGAAGCGTGCGTGTGGCGGACAATCGTTTGTCCGAGACGTGGATGCGCGCGATATACTCGGCGGTCTCGTTTGGCATCATGAACACCACCACCGACAACCAATCGACGCATTGTCTCCTCGCCCGAGCGTCGCTGCCGATCTTACGGATGTTCAAGCACAATCTCGCGTTTATTCGCGCGTTTTGTCCCGGCGAGTGCGGGGACAATGGTTACGGCGAACTCAACTGACATGCAACGGGCGCTCTAAAGGAGCAGCTATATGGCAACCGAATCTCGTACCACCGGGTTCCCCGAATTCACCGCCGACATGCAGTCCCCGGACGCGATGCGGCGCCAGTTTATTGAAGTTCCACTGGCCGCCGCCCAGCAGCCAGCGATGCGGTCGGCCGCGGAACTAATGAGCTTGATGCGGTTGCTTCCTACTGCGCTTGTCGCTTCCCAGCAGCGCGAGCTGACGCGAGTTCTGAAATCGGCGGACGAGAGGGACCCGAGGATCCTGGTATTGAAGGCGTCCATCGAGCAGGTCGAGGTCCTACGTACGACTGGTCGACAAGGTCAGGCGCGCGTCCAACGCGCAATCGAATCACTCAGCGGCGGCGGTGACGTCTTTCTGGGCTTTGTATCTGACGTGAATTTCGTTCCTCAGGAAGGCTTGACGGTGCGATTGACGGACACGAAGGGTGCCGGTGAGAAGTCACTCTCTGCCACGACGGAGCGCGACGGCTCCTTCAGTATCGAGCTGGGCACGAAGACTTCACGCGTTAGCTCCTCAATCCCATCGGCCGGTTCGGCGAACGTGATGCAGCGGATCTTCGCACTGTTTGCGGACGCCGGCCAGGAGTCGACCGCTGGTGCGCAGCCAACGAAGGATGGCGGGGAGGCAAACGTTGGTCAGGTGGAAATTCTTGGCAATGGCAAGCTTCTCTATCGTGACCCGATGCCTGTGGTTCTCCAACACGGTAGCGTCTACCGCGAATACGTGATTCCGGATACCTCGTCTTCGTCGACATCGGGTGTAAGGGATGTTCCGCCAGCTCCGTCGACGCGTCCTCCACGCACAACGGCGCAACCACCGCGCGCGACGGCGCAACCAACACGCGCCGCAAAGTCCGCACAACCGAAAAAGAGGAAATGAAGGCTGTTGCCCTGCAATCGACGGATACTGGGCACACCAAAGGAGCACAGAACGGGCACATCAGTGCTCGGCCTGTCTCGCCCTGGTTGATCCAGCCGCTTTCAACGTTTCCGCGCACGACGATTCAGCGCAAAGCCGGATGTGCCTGCGGCGGAGGGTGCCCCAGCTGCAAGGAGGAGCTGGACGTTCAACCGAAGCTGGAGATCAGTACACCAGGCGATCCGCTGGAGCAGGAGGCCGATCGCGTCGCTGGTCAAGTGATGCGCATGCCGAACGCGATGAGAGGATCCACCGGAGCGAACCAGGCACCGACTATCGTGCATGAAGTTCTCCGGTCACCTGGCGATTCTCTCGATTCGGCGGCGCGCGCCTCGATGGAGCCTGGCTTTGGCCGCGACTTCAGCGCGGTCCGTGTGCATACGGATGCAAAGGCAGCGGAGTCTGCTCGCGCGGTGAACGCACTGGCGTACACCGTCGGACACGATATCGTGTTCGCGGAAGGTCAATATTCACCGCAAACCCAGGGGGGCGCGCGCCTGTTGGCCCACGAGCTCGCGCACACTGTCCAACATCCGGAGTCAATCGATGTGTTGCCGTTCCTGGAAATCGGAAGGATTGACGATCCAGCCGAGCGTGCCGCCGATCTCGTTGCTGACGCAGTGACGCGTGGCGAGAAGGCTTCACTGGCGCCTGCGCGGGCCGAGGTCCCCCGTCTACAGCGAAAGTGCACGGCCAGCACAACCGATCGATCCGACCAACGCCTCGTTCGCTGTGACGACGGTGAGTATCGCGTAACCCTGACAACTGCCCCAGCGTCTCGAGTTCCGGACACTCGGACTAGCGCCAATGCGGGATGGAACAACACTGATATCTTTTTGAACTTCGAGGTCTGCCGGGGTGGTACGGACGTCCGAATCAAGCCCAGCGTGGATCTGCCACGGGCGATCGGACAGGCAATTGGAAACGTTGTCGCCGGCTCGGGCGCGCTCACCGGCGCAACTTTGTCCCCGGGACTAGAGATTACCATCGTTCAGAGCGACAGTTTCACCCTTACACTCGGACCCTCAGTCACCGTTGATCGAACCGGAGTTACCGGGGGAGGACTCAGCGCGACGGTACAAACTCCTGACATAACGGCGAGGGGCGACGTGACCTACGACGCACCTAGCCGGACCGGGTTCCTTACGTTCACGTTCTCGGAGGGCAGTCCTCAGCGACACGTTGATTGCACGCGTCAGGGACGCGAACGGTTGGTCTT
>DASYIM010000277.1:0-6787 GCA_035997625.1 Gemmatimonadaceae bacterium | reverse complement strand
GAGGCGAGGTTCTAGGCGACTACGTCGCGCTTCCTGAGATTGAGCTGCTGACCGGTGCCGACGATTCCGACCCGTAAAGCGCTGATGGTCAGCTCGGGACCCTTCGTCACTTCCGACGAGTTGTTGTAGCGAACGCTGCTGCCGTCAACGAAGGTCACACCACCCCTGCCGACGACGGTTCCGATCTCGCGCCTGACAACCAGCGCAGTATCCTCATCGATGCCGAGACCCATCAGAGCGGGAAACTCGGCGATCGCTACGAAAAGCCGGTATAGCCGGCGGCGCTGGGTAAAGTGGGTGTCGACGAGAGTGTGATAGCCGAGCAGCCCCAATCCTGGACCGATGTACTGCTCGACGAGTTTTCCTTCATCGTCGACTTCGTTGCCCGCAAGTGTCGTCTTGGTCAGCGCGGCGGCGCCCGCACTGGTTCCGCAGACGATGGCACCATCGAAGTAGGCATCTCTTATCGCATCCTCGAGGGGAGTCCCGCTCAGCGCTGATACGAGCTTGACCTGATCGCCGCCGCCGAGGAAAATGCCGCGCGCGTTGCGAGCCTGGTCGACGATTTTGGGATCGCAGGCCTGGTCGCGCGTCTCGACCACCGGGATGGAGACATTGGTGGCGCCGGCCTGGGCGAGATCAGCGAGCCACATGTCCCTTGCCAGGGCAACCTGGCTGGAGGCGGTGGTGAGTCCCAGAATAGGAGCGCCGCTTCTGGCCGCGCTCATCTCGATGAAGCCGCCCAGCGCATCTCCGGTGGCGGTGGTGCCGCCACCGATCAGGATCAGCGTCCCCTTCGCATCGCGGAGTCGTCTGCGTGAGTTGCCCGCGGGAGAAGGAGCATCTGCGGACGAGGCTTCGCTAATCAGCAACCCCCACGCGATCCTCGATACGAATCGCTGTCTGGTCGCCATTTTTCGTTGCGCCAACGAAAGAATCGGTTGGTTGCAGCTCGTTGAGCGTGAACGCGGCCAGCGCGGCGGCAACCTGAGCATCGATCGGTGCTCTGTCGTGGATCCAGCCCGCCTCAAAGGAGCGATCGAGCTCCTCGATGACGATGCGACGGCCGTCGACGCTCGCTGATGCGCGGGCCACCTTCTTGTCCTTGCTGGTGACGTCGTTGTCGGCCGCGAAAATGGCGACCCGGCATCCGGCATCGCGCACCATGTCCTGAATCTCCCAGCTTTTGGCCGGCACGATGACGATTCCGTTGTCGGGGACCGCATCGGCGACGACGGACATCAGCCGATCGGCCCGTCGAGGCTCTCTGAATCGCTCTGGAACGTCCGTCAGGTCAGAGTTCAGAATGATCGCGATGTCCGAGCGCGAGTAGGGCAGGCCTGCCTCGAGCATGTATGCCGGTGAGACATCGACAATCAGATCGTTGCCGTTGAAGCCAAGGCGGACCATTTCGTCGCGTGTCTCGGCGCGGTGACTGCCGCCGGTAATCCCACAAAGCACGTGTTGGATGAGTGTCGGCATCCTGGACGTTTCGGCGAGGGCGCGCAGCTCCGCCACGGCGTAGTCCACGTTGGTCAGGGTTCCCGCGAAAGCACTCTGCACGATTTCCAGTGCCAGCGCGGCAGCACGGAGTCCGACCGCCTCGTGCCGGTGCTCGAAGATCAGAGTGTAGTCGCCGGTGTTTTCTCCTCCTCTCGTCCGGCCGTATCCGACTTCGTGGCCGATCATGCCCTGGAGCTCCAGCGCGACGTGCTCGACGACATGCGCGCAGTAGGTGCCCCGCTTGAGCCTGATGAGGAAACCGCCCGGCTCTCCGATACTGCAGCGGTGATCTCGCAATCCGGGCATCGCGTCGACGAGCGATTTCGTGAACCACGGCACGTCGGCGGAGGAAATGTTCTCGTATGCGCCGATGGTCAGGTCCATTCGCGTGATCGGCAGACGCGACCAGTAGTTGGCTCCATGCGTGGAATGGAGCGTCTTCATCCGGATCTCGGATGCTGGATCGGGGAAACGCTCGGCCACTATCTCATGTCCGCCGAGTACTGGCGAATCGTGTCCAGGCTCTCGCTGACGTGATCGGCCAGAATCACGACCAGATCGTTGTCCTTCATCTGCGTCATGGCGTGAGCGATGGCTTCCGGCTCGGAGTAGATCGTCTTGATCTGATTCTCCTGCATGCCGCCGGCGATCAATCCGTCGATGATCAGATGCGCCGTGGTGCCCTTTTCCCGGCCACGGAGCCACTCATCCTCTTTCACGATCACGTAGTCGAGGCTCGATACGATTCGCCCGATCTCGCGGAGGTCCTGGTCACGCCTGTCACCGGGCGCCGCTATGACGCCGATTCGCCGGTTGGCGTCCACGTTGTGGACGAATTCGAGCAACCCTCTGATCGCGGCGGGATTATGCGCGTAGTCCACCAGCACCCGCCCCTTTGGCACCCGCATCAGATTGAGACGTCCGGGAGTGAGCGAAGGCGACGGGAAGAACGAGAGAAGGCCGGCACGGATGTCATCGTAGCGCATCCCCTGCACGTAGGCGGTGGCGATCGCCGCCAGAATGTTCTCCCGCTGGAATTTCGCCGCGCCGCCAAGCATCAGTGGCACCTCGCGCACCGGCGCAATTGGGATGCGCAGCCGGCCACGCCTGATGACGAAGGTATCGTTCTCGATGCGAGCGCCGATTCCATTGCGCGTCAGATGTGCCTCGAACTCTTCGCTTTCACCCTCGGCCCTGATGGAGAAGAGCACCAGATCGCCGGGAGTGCGGTCCCGCATTGCGTACACGAGCGGATCGTCGGCGTTGAGCACCGCATGTCCCTCGCGCTTCACGACGGCGGCGACCACTCCTTTCACGTCGGCCAGCTGTTCGACGGTGTTGATGCCGCGCATCCCCAGGTGATCGGCGCTCACGTTCAGCACCACGCCGACATCGACTTCGTCGAATCCCAGGCCGGCGCGCAGCAAGCCCCCGCGCGCTGTCTCCAGCACGGCGATGTCCACCGTCGGATTCGACAGTATGATGTTGGCGGAAAACGGCCCGGTCATGTCGCCCTCCAGCACCATTCGGTTCTGGAGATATGTCCCGTCGGTGGTGGTGAACCCGACGACGTTCTCACCGAGGCGAAAGAGATGCGCGATCAGGCGCACCGTCGTGGTCTTACCGTTGGTCCCGGTCACGGCGATTACCGGAATCGTCGATTTCGTCCCCGGAGGGTAGAGCATGTCGATGATGGGCGCACCGACGTTCCGCGGCGTCCCTCCGGCGGGATGAGTATGCATTCTGATCCCGGGCCCGGCGTTTACCTCGATGATCACGGCGCCGTTTTCCCGGAAGGGAACGGAGATGTCTGGGGTCAGGACATCGATGCCGGCGATGTCGAGGCCGATGATGCCCGCCGCCATCTCGCAGGCGGTGATGTTGTCGGGATGCATCTCGTCGGTCCGGTCGACCGCCGTCCCGCCCGTTGACAGATTGGCGGTGGCGCGCAGAAACACGGTCTGCCCCTTCGATGGAACTGTCTGAAGCGTCATCGCCTGGCGGGCGAGGAAGGCAGCCGTCCGCTCATCCGCCGGCAGCTTGGTGAGGGTCTTCGTATGCCCGACGCCGCGACGAGGATCGCGGTTCTCCTTCTCGATCAGCTGCGCGATGGTGCTCGATCCATCGCCTATCACGCACGCCGGAATGCGCTCCGCGCACGCTATGACCTTGCCGTTGATCACCAGCACGCGATGATCTCTTCCCTCGGCGAATTGCTCGATGACGATGCGGTCTCCGAATTCGCGCGCGTCGTTCCAGGCCTCGCTCAACGCGTCGGCGTTGTCAATGTGGCCGGAGATGCCTTTGCCGTGATTGGCGTCGAGCGGCTTGAGGATCACCGGATAGCCGATCTCGTCGACGATTTCGAGCGCGCGCTCGAAGGTGCGCGCCACGTCACCGTTGGGCACAGGCAAACCGATATTTCCGAGTACGCGCTTGGTGTCGTCCTTGTCCTGCGCGATCTCGACGGCGATGGCGCTGGTGTAATCAGAAAGCGTCGCCTGGATGCGCCGCAGATTCTTGCCGAGTCCGAGCTGTACCAGCGAATAGTTATTCAGGCGTCGCACCGGAATGCCGCGCCGCTTCGCTTCTTCGACTACTGCCGCCGTAGACGGACCCAGCCGCACGGTCTCATACAACGAAAGCATTTGCTCGGTAATTCCTTCGATGTCGATCGCGATGTCGGCGATGCAGCCGCGCACGATCTTCACCGCATCGCGCATGCTCTGGAGTCCGACTTCCTCCTCTTCGTAGGCGACGATCACCCACCAGGTATCCGGATCGCCCGACGGAACGACGCGTCCGAAGCTGACCTCACACCCGGCGAGCGACTGCAGCTCCAGCGCGACGTGCTCCAGAATGTGGGGGATATGCGTGCCTTCCTTCAGCCGCTCCAGGAATCCGCCTGGCTCCTGCCGGGTGCAATGATGCTCGGCGAGCGTCGGCATCGCGTCGGTGAGACGCTCGTAGAATCCGGGAATGTCCGCCGAGCTGATTTGCTCGAGGCTTCCCAGCCGGACGTCGCAGGCTATGACCGGGGCAAGGCGCCAGTAATTCGGGCCGCGAAGCGCGCGGATGCGGGAAACCTCCAGCTGGTCCGCGTCGATCTGTAGTTCCTGTGCGGTGCTCATCTCGTCGGGTAATCGGCAGCCTTAACTGAGCAACAGCCGGACCATATTCTCGGCGTACGGATCGCGGTGTGTGGCTGGCTTGGTTCAATACCGAAGCAGGGAGCTGAAAGCCAACTACGCTGAACAGCTTTTCGGCTCTTCCGGCGGCGTAAGGTGTCGCGGAGTCAGAGCCTCCGCGCCGTTCTTGCCACTATGAGCGCGGGAGCCACGCGATCCACGACCAGCGCGCATCCACTAGCGCCAGTATGGAAGCTGAGAAGCTGCCTGGCTGACTAAGCTTTCAGCTCCCTGCTTCGGTATTCGATGGGCCAGCCAGGCAAAGAGATCCATACGCCGAGCAGATACCATGCTCCGCGCTATTCAGCTTCCATAAACGGATACTTGTAATCGACCGGCGGGGAAAACGTCTCCTTGATATTCCGGGCACTGATCCAGCGGACAAGGTTCAGCTTCGACCCCGCCTTGTCATTGGTGCCCGACCCGCGAGCCCCACCGAACGGCTGCTGGCCCACAACCGCGCCCGTCGGCTTGTCGTTGATGTAGAAATTGCCGGCCGCGTTGCGCAGCGTCACCGCCGCTTCGCGAACCGCGCTCCGATCCCTGCTGAACACCGCTCCGGTAAGCGCGTACGGCGACGTCTCGTCGACGATCTTCAACGTCTCCGACCACTTGTTGTCGGGATAGACGTGCGCCGTCACCACCGGTCCGAAGATCTCCTCGCACAACAGCCGATACGCCGGATCCTTGGTCTCGATCAGCGTCGGCTCGATGAAGTATCCATCCTCACCGCGCGCCACTCCGCCCGAAACGATGTTAGCGTTCTGACGCCCGTGCTCGAGATATTCACCGATTTTGGTGAACGCTTTCTTGTCGATTACCGCGCCCATAAAGTTCCGGAAATCGGTCGGATCTCCGACGCGCAGCTCTTTCATGATGGCGACGGTTCTGTCGCGCACCTCGGGCCAGATCGACTGCGGGACGTACACCCTGCTCGCTGCCGAGCACTTCTGCCCCTGGTACTCGAACCCGCCGCGCGCGATGGCGACGGAGAGCGCGACCGGATCCGCCGATGGATGCGCGACGATGAAATCCTTGCCCCCGGTTTCGCCGACGATTCGAGGATATGACTTGTACCGCGACATACTGGCGCCGATGGTCTTCCACATGTTGTTGAAGACGGCCGTGCTGCCAGTGAAGTGCACGCCGGCGAGATCGCGGTTCGCGAGAAGCTTGTCGGAAATCATCGCGGCATCGCCGGGCACGAAGTTGATCACTCCCGGCGGAAGCCCTGCCTCTTCGAGCAGCTTCATGATGTAATAGGCGCTCAGCATCGCGCTCGACGCCGGCTTCCAGATCACGGTATTGCCCATCAGCGCCGGAGCGGTGGGGAGATTGCCCGCGATCGATGTGAAGTTGAACGGCGTCACCGCGTAGACGAACCCCTCCAACGGACGGTAGTCCAGCTGGTTCCACATCGTCCGGTCGCTGAGCGGCTGTTCGTCGTAGAGGCTCTGCGCGAAGAAAGGATTGAATCGCCAGAAGTCGATCAGCTCGCATGCCGCGTCGATCTCCGCCTGGAACGCGGTCTTCGACTGGCCGAGCATCGTCGCCGCGTTGAGCGTCGTTCGCCACGTCGTCGCCAACAGCTCCGCCGCCTTCAGGAACACAGCCGCGCGATCTTCCCACGGCCAGTTTGCCCAATCCCTGGCCGCCGTGGCGGCCGCGCGCACTGCCTGGTCGATGTGCTTCTCATCGGCGCGATGCCACTGGCCAAGCACGTGACGATGATCGTGCGGCATAACCGAGTCGACGAGCTCGCCGGTGTGAACTTCCTGGCCTCCGATAATCAGAGGGATATCGACGCGGTCCTTCGACATCGAGCGCAGCCGATCCTTGAGGGTTGCTCTCTCGGGCGATCCCGGGGCGTAGCTCTTAACCGGCTCGTTGACGGGCGGCGGAACGCGCCTGTTCCCATTGAATCCCGTCAGTGTTCGCACCGAAGCGTCCGGAGCGCGAATCGCCTCGCCGGCGCCGTCACTGGCTGGCTTGGACTTGGGGGAAGAACCGGATCGGGCCGGTCGAACGGCGGAAGAAGGTGCGGACATTCGTGAGCTCCTCAATGGCGGCGTTTCCTTTCGAAAGATACGCCGCCC
>DASYIM010000276.1:0-46373 GCA_035997625.1 Gemmatimonadaceae bacterium | reverse complement strand
AAGATGGATCTGCTCGTCGGCGGCAACCTATACGAAGTGGCTCCGATCCTCGGGCGCTACGACGCCAGCTATGGCTTGATGCTGAAGGGCGACGGCGCGGGGAACTTCGCACCGGTGGACATGACGCAGAGTGGCTTCGCGATCGATGGGGAGGTGCGCGACCTGCGACTGGTGCGCGGACCCGGAGGTCAGCGCTCTATTGCGGTTGCCCGGAATAATGATCGGCTGCTGCTCCTCCGCGCGTCGTCGCCCACGGCTGGTGGGCGTGCGGCCACGCAAACAAATCCGGGTGAAAGAGGTGCGCGAGGAGCTCCACTCCCTCGGCCACCCGCGGGCCCGGGCGCGCAAAGTACGAATTCGCGTCAACCGCGTACACCGTAGCCTCGGTGATTCGAGGCAGCCGGTTGGCCGTCGCGATCGCATCCTGCAAGCCGTAGCCGCACGGTGCAACGATGATCGTCTCCGGGTCTGACACCGCCACGTCGTCCCACGTGATTCGGCGGGAGTCGGCGCCCATCTGACCGAGGGGATCTTCGCCGCCCGCCGCGGCGATCATCTCCGGCACCCAGTGGCCAGCGCAAAAAAGCGGCTCCGTCCATTCGAGAAACGAAACGTTGCGACGGGCCGCGGTGCCGATGGTATCGCGAACGTGTTGAATTCGCGTCCGATTGTCGTCGATCAGCCGCTGCGCGGCTTCGTCGCGACCGGTCGCCGCACCGATGGCCAGGATGTTCTGTTCGATCTCGGCGAGATTTCGCGGAGTGAGCGACAGCACTTTTGGCGGCTTGGGCAGGTCTCGCAAAGCCCGCACGAGCTCATTCCCCGACGGCGCGCAGACCTGGCACAGGTCCTGGGTGAACACGACATCGGGGCTCAGCTCGGCGAGCAGTATTTCATCGACCTGGTAGAGACTCTCGCCGGTGGCGAGGTGCGCGGCGACAGCGCGATCGATCTCTTTTTGCGACATCCCCTCGAGCGGCAAGGCGGGCTTGCTGACGACGGGCAGCGCCTTCACTTCCTCCGGGAAATCGCACTCATGTGAGCGGCCCACCAAATCGTCGCCGGCGCCAAGGGCGCAGGCGATCTCGGTGGCGGCGGGAAGGAAGCTGACGATTCGCATAAGGAAATCTACATCATCCGTATCGAAGCTTTGCGCCGGCAAGGGTACAGTTGAGGACTACCATGCCGATATTCGTCAGTATCACCGGCCAGTCATTGATCAGAACACCGTACACCAGCCAAACCACGCCGGACAAGGTGAGAAGGCCGACCATCCCCAACGAGAGATCGCGGGTATGTCGTGTGCGCAAGGTTCGAATAACCTGTGGCACAAAGGCGCTGACAGTGATAAAGCCGCCGATGAATCCGAAATATTTTTGCATCGTTGAGGGAGTGGATATGAATGACTGGCGAGCGAGTGACTGGCATCTGGGGACTGCAGGCGTTTTAACTGCAACTGAACGGGTGCGAGCTTCTGGCATCTGGGTACTGCAGAAGGCTTAACTGCAACTGAACGGGTGCGAGCAATGAGTAACTACGCTGACAGATCCCAGTTCACTACGTCGGGACGTCAGTACGCAGCATTCCGGGCACAGGCAGTGACTCGCACGTCACGAGGAACGTCCCGGCGTAGTGAACTCACTGCTTGAAGCGGTGCTTCTCACTGCTCGCACCCGTTCAGTTGCAGTTGATGTTTGGAGTTTCGAGATGCCAGAAGCTAACACGCGCTCTGATTGCAATTTGCTCATCCGAACTTGACGCCCTCAGGCGGCCCCAGCAATGACCGACCCCTCCCTGATCGTCAGCCAATCGGTCCTCACCCTGTCCCATTCCTGAATCAGCAGCCCCTGATCCTCGAAGACGGTGCGAATCTGGCTCGCGTCGTAGCCGCCAATCTCTTCCAGTACGGGAATCAGTACGCTGAGCGCATCGTCGCTGATCACCGTGCGACGGGCGATCTGGGCGATGTGACGCGTCTCGGACGCCGCGATTGTCAGTCCATCGCCACGATTGACGTGCAGCATGACGTGAATATCCGAGCTTCCATCGCCGACGTAGACGATGCGGTCAGTCGGCACGCCGAGTCGCCAGCGCAGCGAGTCTACTGCCGCAACCTTGCCGTAACCGGCGGGCACCTGAATCACGCTCTCGATCTCGCCGGTGTCGGAGTTGAAGCCGAAGTGGGCGCCGATGATGTGATCCGGCGGCACGACCCCCTGCAGGGCCGAGTGCACGACGAGCCACGGGGCGGCGGAGACGACGTAGAAGTCGAAACTGAATCCGTCGATGCCATCTTTCAGGAATTCCGCCAGTAGCGCGATGTTTCTCTTCAATCGAATGCGCCGGCCGACCTCTAGCAGGTGTTCTTCGCGCACCGTGCGGAAATCGGGATCGTGCCGCAGCAGGTACGTCAGCTCGGCACCTGACTGCACCAGATTGAGGCGCGACAGGGCGGCGACTCGCTCCTGAAAATCGGGAATGCCGAGCATCTCGGCGAGGACCAGCCCCGAGTCGTTGAAGCTAAGGGTCTGATCGAAGTCGCTCACGAGCAGATAGTACTTCCTCATCAATCCTCCAATGGCGCTCTGTGTATTTCGCTCACCGGGCGCGCCCGTCCTGGTGACCAAAACGAAACGCCCCCGTTTCCAATCGGAACGCGGGGGCGGGTTTCTGACAGCATACAGGGGTTGTTAACCTCTTCGCCATCGCGCGCCACGCGTCCCGCCCCGGCAATTATTTGCCGGTCCGAGAATAACGTTGGAGTCGAAATGAGCGCTGAGAATCATTGCTTCGCTGAATGTGGTCCGGGCGTCCTCTGACGCTCTGATTGCAACCTATTGACGCACCATACTCGCGTCAACGTATAGACGACTGCAGACCGGTCACCGCGTCACAACAATGAGTATCGACTTCGTAACACTCAGATTGAGAGGGAACAATTCACTATAGTAGCGTTCGACATGCAGCTGAGCCGCGGAGCATGCTGTGGCAGTTCCGTGGTCTCAAACGGTGCAAATCGCAACAGCTTCTGCCAACGATTGCCGAGGATCCCGAGTGGGAATGAATTCCTGGGCAACGTACCCCTTGAATCCCGCATCGGCGATGGCGCGCATGACCACGCGGTAGTTCAGCTCCTGGGTGTCGTCGATCTCGTGGCGGCCGGGCACGCCGCCCGTGTGGAAGTGGCCGATGTACTGGATGTTGTCGGTCACCGTGCGCACGATGTCGCCCTCCATGATCTGCATGTGGTAGATGTCGTAGAGGAGCTTGAAGCGCGGCGAGTTCAACTGCTTTGCCAGCGCGACGCCCCAGGCGGTGTGATCGCACTGGTAGTCGGGGTGATCCACCTTGGAGTTGAGCAGCTCCATGCACAGCGTCACACCGTGCTTCTCCGCCAGCGGAATCAGCGGCGCGAGTCCGCGCGCGCAGACTTCCCGGCCCTCGTCGTCGCTCTGACCTTTGCGGCTTCCTGAAAAACAAATCACGTTGGGCACTTTCGCGGCCGCCGCGAGCGGGATCGCCCGCTGGTAGGCGGGAATGAGCCAGGAATGATTTGCGACCCGATTGAAGCCTTCGGTCAGCCGAGTTTCGGGATTGGGGACGGTCGCGTATCCCATCGCGCACGCGAGACCGTAGCGCGGAGGAATCGACCACTGATCCGGCTCCAGCAGGTCAATCGCGTCGAGGCCGAGCTCGCGAGACATCTGGCAAAGCTGCTCGAGGGTGAATTTGTTGTACGGCCATCGGGAGACGGAAAGCTTGAGCTGGCCCTTGGCGGCGGGAAAGCCGGCCCCACCGATGATCGGCGTCCGAGCGACCCCTGTTCCTGCGCGCGCGAGGCTGGCAACCCCAGCGACCGCTCCCGCGGTGAGAAATTCCCGGCGATTCATGAGCCCTCCGGCGCGAGTGGGGGCGAATGTGTGGGGGGCCTCGAAGGGTGTCAAGGCAAGTCGACACCGGGTTTTGGGCAAATCTCATAGCGGAGAAGGGAGAAAAGCTCCAGATTCTTCGCGTCTCGCAATCCGGGACTCGAAGGGGCAGCGCTTAAGCTCGGACGTCCACTCTCTACCACGGACCGAACGCCATGAGCAACCTCAGTATCATCGACATCGTAGTTATCGGGGCGTACTTCCTGTTGCTGGGGGCAATCGCCTACTGGGCCGCCAAGCGCGAGAAGAACGTCAGCGCGGACTTCTTCCTCGCGAGCCGGGATGTGGGTTGGCTTGCGGTAGGAGCAAGCCTTTTCGCTTCGAACATCGGAAGCGAGCACCTGGTCGGACTCGCCGGCACTGGAGCCGCCAGCGGATTGGCGGTCGGTCACTTCGAATGGCTTGCCAGCTTCATTTTGTTGCTGCTCGGCTGGCTGTTCGTGCCGTTCTATCTGCGCAGCGGCGTCTACACCATGCCGGAGTTCCTGGAGCGGCGGTACAACGCGGGCGCGCGCTCGTACTTCACCTGGGTGTCGATCGTCGGCTACGTCCTGACGAAGATAAGCGTCACCCTCTTCGCCGGTGGCATCGTGATGCGAGCGGTCACGGGGCTGGACTTCTGGACCAGCGCCGCGATCCTGATCATCATCACCGGTCTCTACACCATCTTCGGCGGATTGCGCGCCGTCATCTACACCGAAGTGATGCAGGCGGTGGTACTTATTCTCGGATCGGTGACGTTGATGTTCATCGGCCTCAACGCTGTGGGCGGATTCTCGGGTCTGCGCGCGGCGGTCCCGCCCGACTTCTTCTCGATGTGGAAGCCGTCAAATCACAAGGATTTCCCGTGGACCGGCGTCGTGTTTGGCGCACCCATTCTCGGTATCTGGTACTGGTGTACCGACCAGCACATCGTGCAGCGCGTCCTCGCCGCGCGGAATATCAAGGAAGCCCGACGGGGAACGATTTTCGCCGGCTATCTCAAGATCCTGCCCGTTTTCATCTTCGTGCTGCCTGGGATCATCGCCGCCGCTCTCTATCAGGATGTGCGGTCCGGTCAGGCCGATGCAGCGTATCCGATTCTCGTCACTCGCCTGCTGCCGATCGGATTCAAGGGCCTGGTGCTGGCGGGAATGCTGGCGGCGCTAATGAGCTCGCTCGCGTCCGCATTCAACTCGGTGTCGACGCTGCTGACGTGGGACGTTTATCGTAAATGGCGGCCAGATGCGACCGAGGCGCGCCTGGTGTTCGTGGGGCGTATCACCACGGTGGCACTGGTGGGTGTCGGACTCCTCTGGATTCCGATGATGAAGTATGTGTCGCCGCAGCTCTACATCTATCTGCAGAGCGTGCAGGCCTATATCGCGCCGCCGATTGCCGCCTGCTTCCTGCTCGGTGTCCTGAGCCCGCGTCTGAACGGCGTGGGAGCACTGTCGGCTTTGTGGACAGGCTTCGTACTTGGATTTGCTCGCCTGTTGCTCGAGCTCGACAAGTCAAACCTGACGCCAGGATCGGCGCTGTACTGGTACGCGGACATAAACTTCCTGCACTTCGCCGCGCTGCTGTTCGTATTGTGCAGTCTGATCCTGATCGTGGTCAGCATCATGACACCACCGCCGCCACCTGAGCGCGTGGCTGATCTCACGATGCAAACCGTCGCTCCGTCGGCAGCCGCCGAAGTTGCGCCGAGGGAGAGGAAGTTCGAGATCGCTTTGTCGGTGCTGCTGGCGGCGATTATCGGGGCGCTCTGGATCGTATTCAGATAGACTGAACGGAACTGAACTGAACTGCCAGGTACGACTACCGGCTGGAGGCGTTGGGCGGGTCAGCCAGGGGCTTCGCGCTGGAATCAATGAATTTGATCTTCAGCCCGCGGCCGCCGGCCGATCCGCCCACGGCCTCCAGCCGGTACTCGTATTTTGCCTTTTATCTTTTACTTCTCAGAGAGAGCCAGCGCACAATCAATAATCCCCGCCATCGAGTACGTCTGCGGAAAATTGCCCCATTGCTCGAGGGTACGTGGATCGAGATCCTCCGCCAGCAACCCGTGACGATTTCGCGCACCCAGGACTTTCTCGAATAACGCCCGCGCGTGCTCCCTGCGCGCCCCGCCCATCGCTGCCAGTGCCTCGATGTACCAGAACGTGCAAACCAGGAAAGCGTTCTCGGGAACTCCGAAGTCGTCGCGCTCGACGTAGCGATACACGAAGTCGCCGTGTTTGAGATGCTTCTCGATCGCGGCAACGGTTCCCACGAAGCGCGGATCACCGGCTTCGAGAAAACCGAGGCGCGGCATCAGGAGGAGGCTGGCGTCAAGCGAATCCCCTTCCATGGTCGCAGTGAACGCGTTGAGGCTTGCGTTCCATGACCGTCTGGAGATCACCGCGTGGATCTCCGTCGCCCGCTGGCGCCAGAAATCGGCGCGATCCATTCGGTTGATGCGGCGGGCGTATTCGGCCAGGCGGTCACAGGCGACCCAGCACATCAAACTGGAGTAGGTGTGGACTCGCTCGACTCCGCGCAGCTCCCACAATCCAGCGTCGGGCTTGTCGTGGAGGCGGACGGCCTGGTGCCCGAAGCCTTCCAGCCGGGTGAACGCTTCGTACTCGTTCCGTTCTCGCGATCGGCGCGCTGAATCGTCGAACAGTTTCTCCGCGCTCAATACCGCTTCGCCGTACAGGTCGTGTTGTGCCTGCTCGCTCGCCTTATTCCCGACGCGCACCGGACCCATTCCGCGGTAGCCGGGCAGGCACGGGGCTACGCGCTCGGCGGGAATCTCACCGCCGTCCAGGTCATATATGGGAATGAGTCTCGAATCCTCGTTCTGCGCCGCGACGCGAAAGAGAAAATCCAGGTACCGCTCCGTCGACCGCAGCTGGCCAACCCGCGATAGGGCGGCCACCGTGAAGTAGGCATCCCGCGGCCAGCAATAGCGATAATCCCAGGTGCGACCGGAGTTCGGGGCCTCCGGTATCGAAGTCGTTATCGATGGGACGATGGCGCCGGTTGGCTCATACGCGGTCAGCTCGAGCGTGATTGCGGCACGCACCACTGCGTCTGTCCATTCCCCTGCGAACTGCACCCCACGGCGCCAATCCAGCCAGTGTTTCTCGGTCTTCTGGAGAAGCCCGTCAGCATCGTCCAGTGTCTCGATGGCCGAGTCGGGTCCGAAAATTAGTGTGATAGTTTCCTTGACTGCGAAGGGAACGGCATCGAGGATGGGCTCGACTGACGTGTTCATGGTGAGGCGAAGCGGCGGACTTCCCGGATAGCTCAAATGGTTAGCGCCCGATACCGCGTGCCGCGGATCGCAGCCGTAGTCGGAGGCTGGCCGGACTCCGACCCGGACCGACGGTCGGCCCGCCAGCGGTCTGATTCGTCGCACCAGCACTGGTGGGCAGACCAGCGCGTCACCGCTCTCGTAGCGCGGACAGAAGTCCGTGATCTCGACGGCGTTGCCACCGGCGTCGTAGAACCGCGTCACCAGGATGGGCGTGTTCGGCAAATACTCCTGCTCGCTTCGCACCGACCCATCCAGCTCGATCTCAAAGGTCCCGTTGGCGTTGGCTGGCTCGGGACCGGCGAGGAGGGCGCAAAACGCGGGATCGCCATCGAACCGGGGAAAGCAGCACCACGAGATGGAGCCAAGCACGTCGATCAAGGCCGCGATGCTGCCATTGCCGACCAGCGCCAGATCGAGAGAAGTCACTTCACCGCCGTTCGGGCGCAAGTGAAAGAGGCGAGCGGTCGCTAAGCATCGGCGAACCGTAAACCAGCCTACGTCGATAAAGCAAGGCAAAGGCTACTGACGGCCGGCCCTCCTCGTGCCACATTATTGGCCGATGCCGAACACGCGTTTGCTCTCGCTTGGACTCGCCCTGGTATCAGCATCCATTGTGGGCGCCGTCCCGTCGCCCGCACAAACGCGCGTCCAGCCAGTGTTGGGGTTTCCCGAGCAGGGAGTTGACGACCCCGCGGCCTACCAGGGCTACCAGACACGCTTCTTCCGCGACATCAAGGGAAACGTCGTCCAGATCTATCTGGATGCGCAGCGGGGACGCGTCGTCAACCTCCTCGCCGACGCCGTCGACGAAAGCGTCGGCTTCACCGTGCGTGATGGCTCCGGCAAGCCGATTCTCCTGGAGTGGGGATCGCCGGACGCTGTCATCTCCCAGACGGGAGACCGCCGCACCATCGAGTATCAGCTCGTCGCCAATACGAGGCAGATCTACATCGGGTGGATTTTGCTCGGCTCGATGCGCGTCGAGC
Source organism: Gemmatimonadaceae bacterium (assembly GCA_035997625.1). Taxonomy (GTDB): domain Bacteria; phylum Gemmatimonadota; class Gemmatimonadetes; order Gemmatimonadales; family Gemmatimonadaceae; genus UBA4720. The sequence goes on along the minus strand of DASYIM010000276.1, from coordinate 38,175 downwards.
GCGACCTCGGCTATTCCGGCCGCGGCCTCGAGCCGTACGATTGGCCAGCGTTCCGTCTGCGCGAGCAGGAAGAGCTGATCGCGAACCTGGAGCGACTCGAGCCGGCGGAACGCCAGAAACAGATCGGCATGCTTGGCACCGGATTCACTTCTGATCTGCGGGCGCGCCTCGAACCCGACCTGCTGACGACCGGAGATGTGCGTGGCGCCCGAAGCGTCACCGCGATTCAGAGCAGCCTCGATGAGAAGACGAACCTTCAGCTGGAAATCATCCCGGATCCGCGCAGCACCTCGGTGGTGGTGACGCTGCCCGTAGTCTCGATTCGTGACACACTCAACCGGCCGATTCGTTTCACCATTCGCGTCACCACCGACGGGCCATCCCTCAATCAGCTGTCGCGCGAGCAGATCTTCAACAGCGCTTTTCTCCGCTTCCTCAACGACTCCCGCGTCGCCGCAGATCGCGCGCGCGCGACTGCGTCCCGAAACGCCGTGGATGCGGCGAAGGTGATGCGATATCGTCTGCTCGAGCGCGATGTCCGCGGCACGGAGCTACTGAGCTCCAAAGAGAAGCTGATGGCGGGCCTGCCGAACTACGCCACCTACTTCGGCCGCGACATGATGATGACCTCGCTGATGATGCAGCCCGTCTGGACCGACGCGATGCCGGAGTTCGTTATCGCCAGCGCGCTGCGCAAGCTCGGTCCGGAGGGAGACGTCAGCCATGAGGAGGCCCTGGGCGGCCAGGCGATTCGTGAGAACACCGCCCAGTACAACGCCCACATGGCGAACTATTTTGAGTTGCGGGGGCGCAGCAGAAGCGCGGCGGACACGGCACTCAATCGCGCCCGCGCCGTGCTGGCCGACCTGCAGAAGGTCCGCGAGAACTATCACATGCGCGACGACGAGTTCCAGCTGCCCGTCGTCGTCTCGCGATACCTCGGAAATGCGGCCGTGTCGAACGCTCGGAAGCGCGCCTTCCTCATGGACGCCAGCGATGGGAGGGGACCGCGCCTCGGACTGCTGTTCAGGGAGCTGGCGCTTGTGGCGACGCTCTCCACGCCCTACGGACGCGATCCGGTGGTTGAGAATCTGATAGCCTCCCCACGCCTCGATGCAACCCACTGGCGATCGATCAGCTGGCGCGACAGCAATGCGGGATACGCCAATGGGCGTTTCGCGATGGACATCAACGCCATCTGGGCGCCGCGCGCGCTGCAAGCCATCGCCGAGATTTTTGCGGCGCTCAAGACGATGGGCTTCACCGACCAGCAATTGCAGGCGCGAGCGCCATCGAGTTTCGGCGGGACGATGCTGACCGATTATCTGCGCGATCCGACCTCGTTGGACCGGGCCATCCAGAACTGGAAGGGAGCGGTCAACCATTTTGTGGTTACTCTGACTCCGTCTGACATTCGATCGAGCGTTCAGCAGAAACTGGCGTGGATGCCGGCGGCTGAGCGCGCTTACTGGGGAAATGTCGTGGCGAGGACTGCGGCGGACAGCCTACCGCTCACCTTTCTTGCAATATCGCTCGACTCGGCGGGCAAGCCGATTCCGGTGGTGAATACCGATCCGGCCACCTGGCTGCTGTTGCGGGATGCGAGCGATGTCAGCCCGGACGCAATAGCCGCGGTGACTCGTGACGTGGGCGCCATCGTGCGGCCATTCCCGGTCGGTCTCTTTGCGGCAGGGCTGGGTCCGTTCGTCGCCAACGATGCTTACGCACCTCAGAGCGTATGGGAGGCGTTCAAAGCCGACACCTACCATTCGCCACGAGTCGTTTGGGGCAGGGAGGTGAACCTGATCCTGCTCGGCCTGTCCAATCAGATCAACGGCGGGTCGGCGATCGCCGCCAGGAGTGGAGCAACGCCGGGTCTGACGCGCTACTTGTCCGACCTTACTGGCGCCCTGACGAAAGTGTACGGCGCCGTCGAGCAGTCGGGGCTCAAGCACAATGAGCTCTGGAGCTACGAGATTGAGGGCGGGACACTCAAGCCGATTCGTTACGGAGCGAGTACTGACGTCCAGCTCTGGAACGTCACCGATCTCGCGGTTCAGTTCGTACTTTCCCGGATGACGCTGCCGTAACGCGTGCACCTCACCCAGTCGTTCAATCGCGCCAGGTACTTCGCGCGCGGCGCGCTGACTGTTCTCGTCAGCGTTATTTGCGTGACGGCTTGCGCGAAGGGCTCCGCAAAGCACGAGACAGTTCTTACCTTCTCCGGCTCCGCCCTCGGCGCGGAAGGAACTCTGGTCGCGAAGCAGCTGCAACGCTTCATGCAGCTCAATCCTGGAATCCGGGTCGAGCTCCAGCGCACTCCGGATGATGCGTCCCAGCGACATCAGCTCTACGTGCAGTGGCTCAACGCGCGCGTCGGCAATCCATCGATTCTCCAGCTCGATGTGGTATGGACTCCCGAATTCGCCGCGGCTGGCTGGGTACTTCCGCTCGATCGTTACGGGCCCACCAAGTCTGATTTCTTTCCGGCGACAATCACCGCCAACACCTGGGCGGGCAAACTGTACGCGCTGCCGTGGTTCGCCGATGTCGGCCTGCTCTATCGACGCACCGATCTGATCGCGCGCGAGCCGGCCACGCTCGAGGAGGTAGTTAGTGACGCGCGGTCGGCGATGACGCGGCGCGGCGGCCCGCGTTATGGCATCGTCTTCCAGGGCGCCCGCTATGAAGGCCTGATTACCGGCTTCGTTGAATACCTCGGCGCATTCGGCGGACAGATCATCGACGACCGCGGAGAGGTAGTCGTCAATCGGCCGGAAGCGGTGCGCGCTCTCGAGTTCATGCGCGACGAGCTGTACGGCTCGCGCGTCGCTCCGCTCGACGTCCTCACCTGGCACGAGGAAGAGGCCCGCTTCGCCTTCCAGAACGGCAACGCCGTCTTCATGCGCAATTGGCCGTACCCTGTAGCTGCGATGAGCGATACCGCGCAGTCCAAGGTCGCCGGCAAGTTCGCCGTCTCTCCGATTCCTGCGTCCGGAACTGCGCCTGGCGGCCACTCCACCGCCGCGCTCGGCGGGGCGCAGCTGGCAATCAACGCGTATACCGAATTCCCGGACGCGGCTTACAAGCTGATTGCGTACCTCACCGCTCCCGAGCAAATGCTCGAGCGCGCCCAGGCGGTGGGTCAATATCCGACGCGCCCGGCACTGTACGTCGATGCGCGGCTCAAGAGCGCCCTCGCCATTCCGCTCGACAACGCTCGTCGGGCGATCGAGAGCGCGACACCCCGACCGGTGACCCCCATCTACACCGAGATGTCGGAGATTCTGCAAATCGAATTGCATCGCGCGCTGGTGCGTCAGGCTGAGCCGAGGGAAGCGTTGGACGCCGCGGCAGCAAAGATCAATGCGCTGATCGAGAGAACGGGCATGCGGAAGCTGATGGCTGGAGCGAGCAAGGCGTGAGGAAGATCTCGCGACTTGGCTCGGAGGCCAGACTCGGATGGGCCTTGGTCGCACCTGCCCTCGGTGTCATTGCCCTGATCGCGATTTTTCCATTGGGCTGGACGTTCTGGGAATCGCTTCATCTCCACGAGCTCAGAATGCCGTGGCTTGGAAAGCCGTTCGTAGGTCTCGCCAACTACGTAGAGATTGCCCGGGATCCACGATTCTGGGCGGCGCTCGGTCATACCGCGTTCTTCACCGTCGTTTCGATTTCGCTGGAGCTGTTGATCGGACTGTTCCTGGCACTGGCGATGAACCGCGTCTTCAGAGGGCGAGGGTTCGTGCGCGCCGCGGTCCTGGTGCCGTGGGCCATTCCAACGGTTGTTGCCGCGCTGCTGTGGCGATTCATCTTCGAGTCGCAAGGCGGGATACTCAACGCGCTGCTCGTCGATGCCGGTATTCTCGATCAGCCGATGGTGTGGTTCATCAAGGCGTCGACGGCGTGGGTGCCGGTGATCCTGGCGGACGTCTGGAAGACGACGCCGTTCGTGGCTCTACTCCTGCTCGCCGGCCTCCAGAACATCGATCTGAGTCTGTATGAAGCGGCGGCCGTTGATGGCGCGAATGCCTGGTGGCAGCTGCGGCACATCACACTGCCGCTCCTCAAGCCGGCGATACTGGTGACGCTGATTTTCCGCACGCTCGACGGGTTCCGCGTCTTCGATCTGATCTACGTGCTGACCGGTGGCGGACCGGGCACTTCGACTGAGCCCGTCGCGCTGTACACGTTCAACGCGCTGCTCCAGAATCTGCGCTTCGGCTATGGGTCCGCGCTGTCGGTGGTGATATTCGCGATCACTTTCGGCCTGGCGCTCCTGTATGTGCGCGGGCTTGGGGTCCGGCTGGGTGGAGAAGAAGGATGACGCCGGGAAGCGGGAAGCGGGAGGCGGGAGGCGTGCGCGGCCGTAGCTGGGGACGTTGGATTTTCGGCGGCGCCCTTGTGGTGCTCATGCTGTTCACGCTATTCCCGTTCTACTGGGCGATCGTGGCGTCGTTCACGTCGGACGCGGCGCTCTTTCGCGATCCGTCGCTCATTCCGCAGCACCTCATCTTCGATCACTATCGGGCGCTATTCACCGACCGCGATTTCATCACGCCTATTCGCAACTCTCTGGTGGTGGCGGGAACGACTACGCTGTTTTGCCTGATCGTCGGCACTCTCGCGGCCTACGCGCTGGCGCGCCTCGAATTCCGCGGCAAGGCGCCGATCATGGCGTTCATCCTGGCCGTAACGATGTTTCCGCAGATCTCGATCGTCAGCCCGCTTTACCTTCTGCTTCGCTCCCTGCACTTGATCGATACGTACCCGGGCCTGATCATGCCCTACATGACGTTCGCGATGCCGTTGACGGTATGGGTGCTCACAGGCTCCATCAGACAGATCCCAAAGGATCTCGAGGATGCAGCGCACGTCGACGGCGCGACGCGTCGACAGAGCTTCACAAAAATCCTGCTGCCACTGGCCGTGCCGAGTCTCGCTACCACCGGCATTCTGACATTTATCTATTGCTGGAACGAGTTTCTGTTCGCTTTGTCGTTCACGCTCGGACCGGAGAGACAAACCGTTCCTGTTGCGATCGCTCTGTTTCGCGGACAGTACCAGGTCCCGTGGGGAGAAATACTCGCCGCCGCTGTGGTAGCCACTGCACCGGTTGCAGCTATGGTCCTGGTATTTCAGCGAAGGATAGTTCAGGGGCTCACGGCGGGGGCGGTCAAGGGATGAACTGCAGACTACAACTGCAACTCCAAAACAACTGGATGCGAGATCTCAGCAACCCCGATCTCAGATCTCAGTTAGTACCGCAAGACCGTCCGTGCTCCGGCAAGAGCACGACAAAAATGCTCCTGCATTTACGCCAAGAGGACGATCACGCGGCCGTGCCCGGCAACTGGGATCGCAGTTGCTGAGATCTCGCATCCAGTTCGGTTGCAGTTTGCAGTTGCAGTTTCCAGTTTGAGGAGCCTGAATGGCGCGAATCAGCTTAGAGCACATCGATAAGGTTTACCCGAACGGCTACGTCGCCGCTCGCGACTTGAGCCTCGAGGTAAACGATGGCGAGCTGCTCGTCCTCGTCGGCCCATCGGGCAGCGGCAAGTCCACGGTGCTCCGACTGATGGCCGGGCTCGAGCGCGTCACCGACGGTGTCATCCGCATCGGCGACCGCGACGTCACCGATCTCCCGCCCCAACAGCGCGACATCGCCATGGTCTTCCAGAATTACGCGCTCTACCCGCACATGACCGTTCGTGACAACCTCGGCTTCGGCCTCGCCATCAGAAAGCAGCCGCGCGAAACGATCGACGCGCGAGTGAACGCCATTGCAGCTTCGCTTGGCCTCGACGCGCTGCTTGATCGCAAACCCGCCCAACTCTCCGGTGGCCAGCGCCAACGCGTCGCCCTCGGCCGCGCCATCGTGCGCGAGCCGCTGGCGTTTCTCTTCGACGAGCCGCTGTCCAATCTCGACGCTCAGCTCCGCGTCGAGACGCGCGTCGAGCTCTCGCGCCTGCACCGGAAGCTCGGAGCGACGATGGTCTACGTCACCCACGATCAGTCCGAAGCGCTCACCCTCGGCGATCGCATCGCCGTGCTCAAGGACGGCGTGCTGCAGCAGATCGCGACGCCAATGGAGCTGTATCAGAAGCCGGCCAACAAATTCGTCGCCGGCTTCATCGGCAGCCCGGCGATGAATTTCATCGAAGGCGTAATCCAGCGCTCCGCCGGCGACCCAAGAAATTCCGGGATGTGCACGTTCAAGGGAATCGACCTGACGCTCGATGTCCCGTGCGACAACGAGGCCCGGGGCCGGGTTTTCCTGGGTGTCCGGCCGCAGCACATCGAGGTAACCGCAGACGGGCAGAACAGGCCTAGGGCGGAAGTCGGCGTCGTCGAGCCGATGGGGAACGAGCAGATCGTCTACGTCACGCTGTCAGGCGGTGACAAGCTGGTGGCGGTCGCTCCACCGCAGGATCTCATCAAGCCGGGCGACATGGTGTCGATCCGCATCAGCCCGGAAGGCGTCCACATCTTCGACGCCGAGACCGGAAAGCGCATCGACCCCTCGCCGCAACCGATCGTGGCGCGTTAACCCCTTGGCAAAGCGAGCGTAAACCGGGAGCCCTTTCCAATCTTGCTCTCTACGGTGATCTCGCCATGCATTCGGCGCGCGAGATCGCGACTGATCGAAAGACCGAGCCCCGTACCGTGCTGGGTCGACGTGTATTCGCGATCCACCTGCACGAATGGCTCGAAGATCACGTCGATCTTGTCGGGCGGAATACCGACGCCGTCATCGACGACGCTGATGAGAACCATCTTCTCATCACGCTCGCATTCGAGAGCAATGTTGCCCTCATTGGGGGTGAATTTGATGGCGTTCGACAGCAGGTTGATGAGGATCTGACGGACTTTCTCGACGTCACCGATTGCAACGGCGTCAGGAACAGCGACCGAAGTCGTGAAATGAAGGCTTTTTGCGCGCAGCTGGGGCTCCACGAACTCGGCAAGGCTTTCGATCACGTCGGCGATGGGGATAGGGGACGACTCCAGGTTCACGTGGCCCGCTTCGATTTTGGCGAAGTTGAGAACGTCGTTGATGAGCGAGAGAAGGTGGCGTTCGCTCCTGTCGATGCGCTCGAGGTCGGTTTTCTGGGCTTCGGTGATCGGCCCGCGAACCCCGAGAGTCAACAGCTGCACGTAACCGGCGATGGCGTTGAGCGGCGTCCTGAGCTCGTGCGACATCGTCGCCAGGAATCTACTCTTGGCGGCGTTGGCGACCTCGGCTTCGTGACGCGCAGATCGCTCGCTTTCCACCAGTTTGCGATATGCAGTCACATCGATCGCCGCGGTGAGGGTGAGTCGACGCCCATCGGGCAGCTTGCCGAGCGCAACGCGGGAGAAATCCCAAATCCGGCTGGTGCCGTCCGCGACTTTTACCGTACGCTCACCAAGGTGAATCGACTCTCCTTCCGTCTCGCTGGAATCGTGAGGAGGTCGCAGTAAATCCTCGCCGTCGGGAAATGCCAGCGCCATCCATTCATCGGTCGTGGCGATTGAAGTGCTGTAGTGGCCGGTCAGGGTCAACCAGGCCTCGCTTAACTGGAGAATCTCCCCACCTTCGGCGTGTAGCATCAGAGGATAGGGAGCGGACTGTACTGCGGCCCGCAAGCGCGCCTCGCTGCCTCTGAGGGTTTCCTCCGCGGCGCGGCGCTCGGCAAGGTGCGCCTTGACGTCGAGCTGACGCGACCTTGCCCGCAAAGCGGACTCGAGCACGGTGGTGAGCGTAGCCACGCGCACAGGACGCTCGAGCAAGGCGACGTTTCCCGTCTTGGCAATTCCACTCAGGATTCTCGGAAGGGAACGCGAGAGCTCGTCTTCTCCGGTGAGAAGCACGATCGGCACGTCGGACCACGATGGCTGCGCGGCCAACGTGTCGAGCAGCTTTCCCCTGCCGCCGTCGCCCAACGCTTCCTCGGCCAGCAGCAGCACGCCGATTTCTTCGCGGTCGATCAAATCACAGGCAGCTGCTATATCTGCGCAAACCACGGCGCTCAGATCGGCCCTCTCGAGAACCTTGGCGGCCAGCCGGGCGTCATGTCCGGTCGGCGTCAGGATGGCGACGCTGAGCCTAGCGGCCGGATTTCTTTCGATTGTGTTTTGATCCACGCTGCTGTTCCAGGACCGGTGCCTTGCCGTTGCCGTCGCCGTCGCTCTGAGAGTTGCGATCTTTCGCGCCGATCGCCGCACGTTTGGTCTCGGCGAGTAGTGGACCGATATCACCCGTGTATGTAGGAATGCCTGTCAGCACGCCCTGGAATTCTCGTAGCGGCTCTCCGACGAAGAGCCCGCCCTTCTGGACCTTGCATTCCCGGATCATCCGCTCGTGGTCGCTGCTCCGTTTCTTTACCACCGAGATCGCCTGCCGCACCGTACCGGCAACCTCGAAGTAGCGAAGCAGGATCACTGTGTCCGCCAGGTAGCTGACGTCCACGGCCTCATCGACTGGATTGCCGAAGATTCCGTGCTGGACCAGTGTCATGATACAGGTGACCCCGTGGTTCGAGAGAAAGCTGAGCAGCTCGTGAATCTGTACCGCCAACAGTCTCTCTTCCGGCATCGCCTGCAAATAGCCGTTGATGGAGTCGATCACCACGAGTGACACTCCATCGTCCTCGACCGCGCGCACAACCTGGCTTGCGAACTCTCCCGGAGAGAGCTCGGTCGGCTCGACTTGCCTGAGAATGAGTTGCCCTGACTCGCGCTCATTGTCTACGGGCATCTCCAGGGCGCGGGTGCGCATTGTGAACGTGCCCAGACGCTCGTCGAAAAGATAAAAGAGAACGCGTTTTCCTTTCGCCAGCTCGCTCCGCGCGAACTGGGTGCAGAGGACGGATTTTCCTGTGCCGGCGGCTCCAGTGAGGAGCACGCTCGTACCGCATGTAAGGCCGCCCCCCAGCAACTTATCCATCGCGGAGGAGCCACTCAGCAACCGGTCTGCCGATACGTCGACCTTCGGCGTCTCCTGGCGAACGCGGGGATAGACTTCGACGCCGCCGGTGATGATGCGAAAATCGTGGTATCCGCCCCGAAAACGGACCCCGCGCATTTTTGTTACTTGCAGCCTCCTCCTTTCCGAGCCGTATTCCAGTGCTACGTGCTCGAGCGAAACAACCCCATGCGCGAGCGAGTGGAGCTGCAGGTCTACCTCAGGCGCGGTCTTGTCGTCAATCAGAAGTACGGTCGCCTGGCGTCCCGAGAAGAACTGTTTGAGCGAAAGGATCTGACGCCGAAAACGGAGTGGGTCGCGCGCCAGCAGTCTCATTTCAGACAGCGAATCGAACACCACACGTAGCGGGTTGTGAGTCTGGATCGCCTTCAGCACTTCGTCGACGGTCTCTTTTAGCTCCACCTCCGCGGGATGGAACAGTGTATAGCCTTCGTTCAGATCCTCGAACGTGTCCCGCGACAGCTCGAAGATTGTAATTCCATCCAGACTCCAGCCGTGAGAGGCGGCAACCGCGTTCAGCTCCTCTTCGGACTCGGAAAGCGTCACATAAAGGCCGCGCTCGCCCTTGGAGGCGCCTTCGAGCAGAAACTGCAGTGCAAGAGTGGTCTTGCCACTGCCCGGCTCGCCTTCTACCAGGTACAAATGATTGGTGGGAAGGCCGCCGGCTAGAATTTCGTCGAGCCCGGGCACACCGCTCTCGGCCCTTGGAACAGGCACCGCCGCTTTAGCGGTCACACAGGCCGAGCCACATACGCAGCTCCTCGTAAGGTTGCTTCAGGCGCCTGCGATCCGTCGCAGCGCCTGAACAGCGTCCACTACTTCCCGGGTCGGCATCGCTCCTGACATCACAGCAGGCACGAGCCTGTCGTCCCTGTTGTACAGATCGTTGCCGAAGAAGAGTTGGCCGTTGCTGATGTACGTGGTGAAATATGTGATGTAAACCGGAATCTTGCGTGGGAGCTTCACACCTTTGTCATCCGGTCCTTCCTTCATTGCCTGCTCGACCCTGTCCGCGGGCCATCCAAGGACCCACTGTGCCAGTTCAGCTGGCTTCTCCAGGCGAATACAGCCATGGCTGAAGGCGCGCACGTCCTTCTCGAACAGCTCGTGATTGGGCGTGTCGTGCAGGTAGATGTTGAAGTCGTTGGGGAACAGGAACTTCACGAACCCCAGCGCGTTTTTGGGGCCCGGACGCTGGCGAACACCAGTCTGCCCGCCTTGCCTGAAAGTCTCCATGTTGTTGGCGGCCATGTAGGCGCTGCCCTTCGGGAATATCTCCTTGGCGGCGATGCTAGGGGGCACGTTCCAGTAGGGCCGGAATACGACCGTCTCCATTGAATCCGCGAACACGGGAGTCGCTTTGTCCTGGTACTCCTGGCCGACGATGACCTTCATCTCGAGAGCCTTCTGTCCGGAGTCGTACGCCTCGAGGTGGAACGCCGGCACGTTGACGAAGATATAGCGCGACCCGAACGACCTCGGCAGCCAGCGGTACCGTTCCATGTTGGCGGCGATCTCACCGAGGCGATAGCTCGCTGAAACGTTCATCGCATCGATCGTCTCTTTTCCGAGCGCGCTGTCGACGTTGATGGAATGCCGCTGCTGGAACACCGCCACCGCGCCAGCGAGATCGCGGTCGTAAACACCTCCGCTCGTGGCGCCGGCCGGACGAGTCGAATCCGTCGAAGCTCCTGCGGTGGCGGCGGAAATTCCCTCGGCCGCCAGCCTATTGCGAAGCGCCGCAATAACTGCCGGGCTCGTCGACGCGCCGGGCTTCACATTTCCAGAAACCTCCGGTATCGCCTGCCACCCGCCTTTCGCGACGATGCTCCGCCAGCGCTGTAGCTCCTTGCTGAGACCTGCGTAGTCATCGTCCGTTGGACGCAGCGTGGCCAGTGCTCTGTCGAGCTGTTCATAGCGAAGGTTTCTGACCAGCGCGCTGTCGACGTTTTCCTCTTCCGGATTCACGTGCCAGGACTGCGCGACCGTCTTCGGATCGATCTGCCCCGTCATCAAATCCTCGCCGAGTGCGACGTAAGACGCCGTGAGAAGAACATCGGCGGTCGCAAGTTGGTCGGCTGTGGGCGTCCTCGTCTGCTTCAGCGTGGCGATTGCCTGCGCGAGCGGACCGATCGGGTAGTCTTCCATCCGCATTCCGTCGGTATTGGCAAGGAGAATGGCGTCGGTTATGGCCTTCGTCCTCGTCTCGTGCAGGCCATCTGACGACAACCAGAGCGGATTGTCGCCCCAGGCCTTGTAGAGCGCCCTGGTGTGGCTCCATTGCTCGTCGTCGATCTTGGCCGGCTTGGCTCCAGCGAGCTTCGTCTTCATCTGAGCTTCGATCTCGGTCGCAGGCACACCCTCGACCGAGGCGAGCCTGGCTGGAGACCAGGTCTGCGGGTTTTCCGGCTTACCGGCGCGAGCGGTCTCGTTGACCTTGCAGGCGCTGAAGGAGGCGACACCCAACAAGAGAGCCGCGCGGACGAAGAATGCGTAAGAGCGTGCTGGGGCGGACGTTAGGACTACCATGATGTGCTGAGGGTTGGTGACGGATTGTCAGGTATCACCCCCAGTCAAGGCGAAAGTCGGGCCAGAAAAACAAACGCCGCCAGCTGTCGGCTGGCGGCGTTTGGGGGTGCAAAAAGGACTACTCAATCGGTGAAAGAGCTCGACGACCGAGCGCTTCCACGTCCCTCTCATCCGATGTTACTGCACGCACTGACCATGCGGGTCCGGCTTCGGCTTGTCGACCACCGGCCGATGATCGAGGTCGGCGACTTTCGTGGCCAGATCGGCCACGTAGTTTGCCACCCGAGCCATGCGATCGTAATCGATGTACTGGGGCTCGTCGGTCACTTGATGGTAGTCCGCGTGGCCGCCCGTCGTGAAGAAGATGATCGGGATGCCGTAGCGCGCGTACTCGTAGTGATCGCTGCGGCAGTAGATGTTCTGGGGATGCCCATTGGCGTCCATCGAGTAGTCGAAGCTCAGCGGACGCTTCTCGGTCTTGTTGACCGACTCCGCCAGATCTCCCAGCTCGGTCGAGAGCCGGCGTGATCCCACCAGCTGGACGTAATTGGGATTGCCGTGATAACGCTGGCCCTCTTTGGTGATACCGGTGTTGTCGGCGGCGGCACCCCGGCCGATCATGTCCATGTTGAGCTGCGCAACGATCGACTCGCGCGGGACCGTCGGATGATCCGTGTACCACTCGGATCCATAGAGGCCCGCCTCCTCGCCGACGTGCCAGACGAAGAGCAGCGACCGCTTGGGCTTAACTTTCTGCGCGGCGAAGTACTGCGCGATCTCGAGTGCGCTCACACTGCCCGACCCGTCGTCATCGGCGCCGTTGTAGATGGAATCAGGCCTCGCCGAAGTGCCGTTGCTGCGCCGGCGGATGTCGGCGATCAGCGAGTTGACCTGCGACTGCTGCGCGGGATCGAGCTGGGGCGGCCGGTCGTCGGCGCCGCCCGTGCGGAATAGATGGTCGACGATGTAAATCGAGTCGTGCGCCACCGGGCGAGTGCTCCAGCCGATGTGATCGTTGTGGGCGCCGATCGCGACGTACTCGTCGCGCAGCTTGGGATCACTCCCTCGAATTACCGCCACCACGTTGCGCGCAGGAAACTCCACCGGCACTTCGACGAACTTCGGCGTCGACGTCACGGTTGCGCCGACAGCGCCGGACTTCACGCTGTCGATGTTGGCGTTGAGCAGAACGTTGGCGACGCGTCTGTTCACGTAGAGGAACGTCGGCAGCTCCGGGTCTCCCGGTTCCTTCAGTAGCTGATTCGGCTGCTGGAAGATCTGAAGCATCTGGGGTGGCATTGCCTCGAGGCTTGCCACCGCGATCCCCGCCGCGTTGGCGAAGCGACGCGTGGCCTGCGCCCGATTGACGCCACCGCCTGAATTCTGTGTCACTCCATTCGGATTTACCTTGAGCACCACCAGCTTGCCGGCTGCCGCTGATGGATCGATGAGTGAGGCCGAGTCACCCCACGTGCCTCCGAACACCGCCTGCACCCCATCCAGACTGCGCGCACCTGATCCCTGATCGCGGGCGGCGAAGTCAGTCCAGGGAGTAAACGTCGTCGAGCCGACTTTCAGCTGGGAAACCTGATCGTACTTCCGGTCGACGACGTTCACCGACTGGAAGTAGGTGCCGTTGTCCCCCGCGGGCTCGAGGCCCATTCGCTTCAGCTCAGCGGCGATGTACTCGGCTCCCTTGACGTTGCCGGCCGTCGCCAGCAGTCGACCCTGCATGGAGTCATCGGCGAAGATGTAGAGCCTCGTCTGAAGGTCCGCGGGAGTGATCGCTGCGGTCGTCGGTGTCGGCACATGCGTGCGGCCCCGCATCAGCACATCCAGGCTGGGCGCAATGCCACCATCGGCGGGGGTCGTCGCAGCCTGCTGGGCGCTTACCGTTCCGGCGAGAACCAGTGCGGCGAACAGTGGGGTCAATCTCTGTAAGAAGGTTGTCATGAATGGAAGAAAAGGGTTTGGCCAAGTCCGTGGAAATTAGACACCGCCCGGGCCACAAGTGTCCGCGTAGACACAGGATTTACAATACGCTGCAACACTAACGTGGGCCGGCACGGTTTCGTTGCAGTTAATACTGGCAGGCGCCGTGCAGGAAGACTAATCTCAGTAATTCCCAACGCTCGAGCGTGTCCCATGCGTTTCGCTCTTCTCTCGGCCGTCTCGATCTGCTTCGCCGCCGGTGTGCTCCCCGCCCAGGGCCCCGCCCGTGCGCCACTCCAGGTGACGGAGTGGAAGGTGCCGTGGGAGAAATCCCGGCCCCGCGACCCCTATCTCGATGCCCAGGGGCGGGTCTGGTTCGTCGGCCAGGAAGGGAACTACGTCGCCTACCTCGATCCTGCCAAGGGAACCTTCAAGCGCTACGAGATCGAAGCCGGCACCAATCCGCATAACCTGATCGTCGACAATTCGGGCCGGGTGTGGTTCTCGGGGAACCGGAACGCCCGCATCGGCTGGCTGGACCCGGTGACGGGGAAGACCACCGTCTTCCGGATGCCGGATCCCGCCGCCAAGGATCCGCACACGATGATCTTCGATCGCACCGGCAACATGTGGTTCACCGCCCAATTCTCGAATTTTGTCGGGCACCTCGAGACGAACACGGGGAAAGTCCACCTGATGCCGGCGCCCACGAGGGACTCGCGTCCTTATGGAATTGTCATCGACCCCAGTGGACGCCCATGGTTCGACGAGTTCGGCACCAACAAGATCGCCACGATCGATCCAAAGACGATGGCGATCAAGGAGTATCCTCTCCCCAATGAGCGCTCCCGCCCCCGCCGCATCGCCGTGACCTCGAACGGCATTTTATGGTACGGCGACTATACCCGCGGAATGCTTGGCCGGCTCGACCCGAAGACCGGTGCCGTGCGGGAATTTCCGTTGCCCGCCGCCGCGCAGTCGCTCCCTTACGCAATGGCGTCAGACGACCGCGACAGGATCTGGCTCGCCGAAACGGGGATCCAGCCGAACCGCCTGGTGGGGTTCGATCCGAAAACCGAATCCTGGATTTCGGTGACGCCCATCACGCAGAGCGGAGGGCTCACCATCCGCCACATGATCTATCACGGCCCGACGAAATCTCTCTGGTTTGGGACGGACGCCAATACCATCGGGCGCGCTCGTATTCCTTAAATGCTGCGGACTACGGACTAACGGCTGCGTGATTGGGCGACCAACAGAAATTGCTGATCGACGACTGATTGCGGATTGGGACACTAACTGCGCATTGCGGGCAGAGGCGCGTACAGTTCGTAGTCCGCAGTCCGAGGATAAGTCCGCAGTCCGAAGGGAGTGTCCCAATTCTCAGTTAGTCGTCGATCAGCAGTGCCGTTAGTCAGAGTCCTCGGTCCGCAGGCTCGTTTGCGCGCTTGAGGATGGCGATTTGGCCCTGATGATAAGTGTGATGCTGGAGCAATCCACGGATTAGTGTTCCGACCGTAACTCCCGCGCCAAGCTCCGAGCTACGCTTATCTCCGATCCAGCGAACGAGATCGTCCGCCTTTAGCGAATCGACCTCGGCCACCAATTCCCTGTGGGCGGAGGCGAGGTCGTCCTTCGCGGCGCGCCATGCACCTTCGCCCCCGCTCGTGTTCGGAGCCGGCCAATCCTGAGGAGGCGACTTGGGTGATCCTCCGCGCACGCGCGCCGTGACCTCGCGGGTCCAACCCGTCATGTGCAGCACAAGCTCCCAGATGGTGTGACCCTTCGGAATGCTTCGCCTCGCCGCCGTTTCCGCGTCGATTCCTTTCAGTACGCTCGTGATCGAGGATCCATGCCAGGGATGGCCTTCATAAACGCTGCGCAAGTCCCCGCGCAGGGCGTCGAAATCTGATGTGGGACGGTTCATTTTCCTGGTGGCAGTCGGGCCGTCATCGATGCAAGAACATCGTTGAAAAGCTGAACGCCTCGACCAAGCTCCGCCAGTTCCCTGTCACCGAGCAGCCGCACGGATTCGGTCAGCAGCGCTACGCGCCGCGCCCGGCCGGCGGCCAGCACTCGCTGTCCTTTCGCCGTGGCTTCGATCCTGGTGAGCCGCCTATCGTCCGCGACACCAACACGTTTCACCAGGCCGGCGCGCTCCAGGCCGGTTACGATCCTCGTCATCGTCGGCGGCCGCACCTGCTCGGTCCGGGCGAGCCGGCCAAGGGTGATGGGACCGCCGAAAACGACAACCGATAGCGCGGAGAGGCGCGGCGCCGACAGGCCGCTCGCGTCATCTTCCTTGCGTAGCGTTCTCAGCAGGTGGATCGCCGCCGAGTGCAACGCATCGGCGAGCGCTTTCGGGTCGGCCTTCTTTGCGATCTTGCCAGGAGCGCGCCGGGTCACGCCTCGGCGACTTCGCTCATCAGACTGACGATGTTCCCCTGACCATCCTCGACCGAGGCAAGCCAGATCTCGAGGCCGTTCATCCGCGCGATGACGTGCGGCTCCTGGAGACCCTTTGCGCCGGACGCTTTGATCCTCGCGTGCGTAGCCTTGATGTCGCCGACGTCGTAGAACAACACCGGATGCTGGGTGGGCCCGTCCTTCCCCTGCGCCTCCGGCCCGGCAAGCATCAATCGAATGCCGCCGCAATCGAAGAACGCGAGGGCCGGGGGAGCGTCGAACAGATGTCGCATTCCGAGGGTGTCGCGGTAGAAGGCCTTCGCCGTTTCTATCGAATCGACAGGGACTGCGACCTGCTTGATGCGGGAGAGCGAGACATTACCGGACATCGAAGGCTCCGAGATCGTTAGCTGTGCTAACGATATCTCCATCGCCTTGGTGAAGCAAGGAGCTAGTCGGGCGGGGAAACCTTTGCCTTGGCCTTCGACTTGAGCTCTCTCTCGACCATCTCGCCGAGATCGCGCAGACTTTCCTCGTCATCATCGGTGAACTCGCGCGGCTTCTTGTCCATGATGCAGAGGGTGCCGACATTGTGCCCGCCCGGTCCGCGCACCGGCTGGCCGGCATAAAACCGGATGTGCGGCTCATCGAGCACGAGCGGGTTCTCGGCGAACCTCGGATCCAGCACCGCGTCTTCCACCACGAAAATCTCGCTCCCGGTGATCGCGTGGCCGCAGAACGAGAGGTCGCGTGAGCTCTCGCCGATCGGCAATCCCTGCTTCGACTTGAACCACTGTCGCTCGCCTTCGACGAATGACACGCCGGCAAACGGGACCGCGAAGACTTTCTGTGCCATGCGAGTAATCTTGTCGAATCGCTCCTCGGGCTCGGCGGCGACCGCCGCGCTGAGGCGGAACTCGACCAGTCTCTCCGCTTCATCCTGCGGGATGAGCGGGCGCATCACTTCCTCGGTCTCCGACCAGAGGCCGCGGCTTCTCATCACTGCTGTCACGCGGGCGCGGAACCGCCCCGGATCGAGCGGCTCGTAAAGAACGTCGTCGACACCCTGCGACAACAGATCGGTCGTCTGTGTCTCCGTCCCCGCCGGGGCGATGACGATGATCGGCATGTCGACGAGCCCGACGACCGTCCGCGCGGCGTGCACCACCTGCCGCCCGTCCAGAATCGGCAGCTTGAGACCGACCACCAGCGCGTCCGGCGGGTCCTGCGCCAGTATCCCCAGCGCCGCTGCACCGTCGTTGGCGATCTGCACGGCGAACCGCGATTCAACCAGGATATCGTTGAATCGGACGCGATCGTTCTTGTCACCGACGGCGAGCAGTACCCTCGACGGTTTGGCGACGCCGTTCTCGTCGAGCTCGGCGACGAATTCAGCGTTCAACCGCGGCGTGTTGTTGCGCGGCGTCCGGCGGCGCTCGAATTCGGTGTATGGAATCACTTCATCGGCCGTGGTGTCGCCTTCAGCGATGTGCCACAGCGCGTCGTTGTCGAATGTGTGCATGGCGCCTGTACGGAGCGCGTGGGCGCGGATCTCGTCGGCGGTCTTGCCGGTGGTGATCATCGCCCGCAACTCCGGCGTGATCTCCAGGAACTCGATAAGCGGCAAGCGACCGGTGAAACCGGTGAAGCCGCACTCCGCGCAGCCCGTGGCTTTGACGTGCCGCGCTTTGCCGAACACGCGCTGCTGCGCGGCACGCACCATGGGGTGCAACTCCTCGATCGGCGCCTCGAACCGGCAGTGCGGGCAGACTTTACGCACGAGACGCTGCGCGGTGACGCCGATCAGACCGGCGGCGACGCGGAACGGCTCAACGCCGATGTTCGACAGCCGCGGAATGGCGCCGATGGCGTCGTTGGTATGCAGGGTCGACAGCACGAGGTGACCGGTCATCGCCGCCTGGAAAGCAATGGTTGCCGTTTCCATGTCGCGAATTTCTCCGACTAGCAGCACGTCCGGATCCTGACGGAGCACCGAGCGCAGCACGCCGGCGAAAGTGAGCCCCTGCTTCTCGTTCACCTGCACCTGGTTGACGCCGCTCAGTCGATATTCGACCGGATCTTCAACGGTCACGATGTTGACCGACTCGCCGCGGCGGGTGTTGAGCGCCGCGTAGAGCGTGGTGGTCTTTCCGGAGCCGGTGGGTCCGGTGACCAGCAGAATGCCCTGCTCGCGCATCAGCAGCGCCTGGAACCTTTCCAGCACCTCCGGCATGAAGCCGAGCGTGCCCATGGAGACCTGGACCGACTTCTCGTTGAGGAGGCGCATGACGACTTTCTCGCCGACGCGCGTCGGCAAAACCGACACGCGCAGCGCGACTTCATCGCCCCCTACGCGCACTTTCGCGCGTCCGTCCTGCGGTCTGAAACGCTCGGCGACGTCGAGCTCCGACATGATCTTGATGCGCGAGACCACCGGGCCGACTCCGATGAAGCGTGGCAAAACCATGATGTTCTTGAGCAGCCCGTCGATGCGGAATCTTACCAGCGTCGATGTCTCATCGTGCTCGATGTGGATGTCGGAAGCGCGCAGCTTGATGGCGTTGGCGATGATCGCATCGACCAGCTTGATGACCGGCGCGTGGACGCGCAGCAAAGCCGCCGCATCATCTTCCTGTTCCTTGACCTCTTCGACGCCGGCCGCCTGATCAAGCTTCTCGATCAGGCCGTAAATCATCGCGTCCGGCCGCAGAGTGTCTTGCACCAGCTTGTCGAGCTGTCCCGGCGGGCAGAAGAGCGGGGTGACCTCGCGGCTCGTCGCCCAGCTGACGCGCTGGATTGCCTCCTGGTCGAGGGGGTTGGCCATCGCCAGATGCACCATCCGGCTGTCTACCTTGACCGGCAGGACGTTGTGCTCGCGGCAGAGCTTCTCCGGCAGGATCTGCATCGCGTTCTTGTCGATGGCGCCCGGAGTGAGATCGACGTAGTCGATCCGGAACGCGTCCTTGACGACCTCAGCGATCTCTTTGAACGAGAGGACGTCGCCGTCGATGAGGGCCTGCGCGATATATGGCTTCTGCTGGAAGCGCCACCGCTTGATCAGCTCAGGCGTAACGCCAGGGAGGGTCCCGACCAGGGAGACCAGCCACTCGTCCTTGAAGCGGAATTTTCGCTCGTTTGGCTGCGCGTCAGCAGGTATCGTCATGTCTACCGGTAGGGCTACTTCAGTCCTGCTGCTCTATGGATGGCAGGCCGTGCTATATGACTGTTTCGGCCCTTCGAAGATAACACCAGCGCCAGACGCCGATGTCGACGCTCCCGGCGGTCGGCCACCGTCCGAAGTGCGCTCCCAGGGCCGGAGAAAAAAAGGTGTCGCGTCACGCTCTGGGATACCCCCACCAAAGCCCGGTTCACTATTTGCAAATTGCGCTGGCGGAACGAGTTCGCGGCGCTGGTCAGACCGCGTCCTCCGCTATTAGGCGTCCCTTTGGGGCAAACTTCGGGTCCGTATGGCTAGTGCATCGATCCCCAGCGCGCGCATGCCCCAGGATGGGTCGGTACCGACCCACCCCCTCCAACCCAACATTCGGAACAGCATTCTCGGTCTTCTCCCGCCCAGCGAGTTCGAGACGGTGCTGTCGCGCTGCGAGTTGGTGACGATTCAGTCCAGGAAAGTCGTTTGGCAGCGCGAGGAGCCGGTAACCCACGTCTATTTTCCCGAAGATGGCGTCATCTCGCTGGTGACCGAGATGGAAGACGGCGATTCGGTGGAAGCCATGACCGTCGGCAGCGACGGGTTCGCGGGGATGGCGGTGTTTCACGGCGCCCCCTCCTCCAGGCTGAAGGCGATCGTCCAGATCACCGGCACGGCGCGTCGCATCGCGGCTCAGGATTTTCTGGAGCTCATCCGGGTCTGCGAAGTCTTCCACAATCTGCTGCATCGATACAGCCAGTTCGTGTTCGAAACGGTTGCCCAATCAGCCGCGTGCAATCGCCTGCACGTAATCGAGCAACGCTGCGCCCGCTGGCTCCTGATGTCGCAGGATCGCGTGGGCCGCAATCGATTCGACCTCACCCAGGAATTTCTCGCCGAGATGCTTGGCGTCCGCCGGCCGGGCGTGACGGTGGCGATGGGAATTCTCGAGAAGCAGGGCCTCATAGCCCATACTCGCGGGTCGATCGCGGTGGTCGATCGGGCCGGGCTGGAGAAGGCTTCGTGCGAATGCTACCGGACGATAAGGGATAGGCAGGCAAAGCTTATCTACTAACCGGTTAGCGTCCCGCCTCCACCCCCGAGTTTTCCAGTAGCGGCATAACCGTTTCCGAAAACCGCTCCATCTCCTCCAGCTGGGGACTGAACTGGAGCAGCAGGAGATCCACCCCGACCGCTTCGAGTCCACGAATCCGGTCGGCTACCTGTTCCGCCGTCCCCACCAGTCCGGCGCGGAGCCCGCGGTTGGAGACGGAATAATCTTCGAGACTCACCTGCTGCTCGAGCGCGGTGTGGGCGATCCAGTCCTGATAGTTCTCGTATCCCGGCGATCCCGGATTCACGTTGGTGATCCGGGCCAGCTCGCGCCGCGCTTCATCTTCGTTGTCTCGAACGATGGCGTAGGCGGCAACTCCATATTGCATGGGCTGGAGGCCAAGCTTTTCGCGGCGCGCGCTCATGTCGGAGATTTTCGGAGCGATCCTTTCCGGCGGATCACCGTGCATCACGTAAGCGTCGCACGCGCGCGAGATCAGCTCTTTCGCCGCGGGACTCTCACCGCCCGCGTAAATGGTGGGGCGGGGGCGCCGAAACGGCTTCGGCTCGAGGATCGTCTCTTCGACCTTGTAGTGGTTTCCCGAGTAGCTGAACCTCGGCTCGTTCCACACACCATTGACGACGCCCAACCACTCGTCGGTGCGGGCGTAACGGTCGTCGTGCTCCTCGAAATGAATGCCGTAGCGACGAGCCTCGTCCTTCCACCACGAAGAGACCACGTTGAGGGCGAGCCGCCCCCCGGAGATTCGATCGATGTTCGCCGCCTGCTTTGCGAAAATTGCCGGCTGATGGAAGGTCGGTCGCACTGCCACCATCAGCTCCAGCCGCTCGGTGACGGCCGCCAGCGCCGCCGCCGTCGACCATGCCTCCAGCGAATCCGCGTCGATCCCCTTTATGTCGTTCATGAACAGCTCGGCGATCAGGGTGATGTCGAATCCGATCTGCTCGCTTCGCTGCGCCAGCCGCTTCACGTACTCCCACGTGGCGGACATCCCCTCGTCGGGAACATTGCGCAGCCATCCGCCAAAGACGGGGAGCCAGTAGCCGTACCGCATTAGCGGGAAGCGGGAAGCGGGAGACGCGAGGCGGCAGGCTCCTCGGCCCTCTCCCTCGACAGAGATGGCACTCCGGCTTCCCGCGTCCCACCTCCCGCCCCTCGCGTTCCGAGGCGCTCGATCAGATAGTCCACCAAACGCTCGAACGGATCGAATCCGACGACATTGCGGCCGTCGGCGACGAAATTCGAAAGCGCGTTGATATCGTAGAAGTAGTGACGGCCATCGCGGTCGTCGATCAGGTACTCGATCCCGCCCACGTCGAGGCTGACGCGCTCGGCGATTCTCTCCACTTCGCGGATGATCTCCCGCGACGGCTTGAACTGCTCGACACGCATGCCGTTCTTCTGGGCGTCGACGGCGCACGCGGCGCGGGAGAGCTCTTTGCCATCAGTGGTCTGGCAGATGTCCGCCGGGCAAAGATTGAAAGAATCCTCAGCGGGGTAGACGTTGATCGCGTAGAGAAACTTTCCATCGAGCACCTCGACGCGGGTGATGTGACCGTCCCGGAGTGGTGCCAGCTCCTGGACGAGAGCTACTCGATCGACCCCCAGATCGATCCGTCCGCTCTTCGCCGCGTCCTCGAGACCATCGGCGGTGTCGAAGCGCGTGATCCCGGCGCCGCTGCCACCAATGTTCGGCTTGACGACGACAGGAAAGCGAAGACCGCGCGCCGCCTGTCCGGCGAGCGCCGAGTTGTTGATTACCCGCGCTCTCGGGTAAGGCAGGCCAAGCTCCTCGAGGATATCCAGCTGCAGCGCCTTGGACGTTTCCATCTCGTAGCAAGTCGAACCGTTCACGACCGGCACGCGGATCCGCTCGAGGTGGCGCAGCCAGCTTTGGGTATGGAACGTTACCTGCCCATGCCCGCGGAGATACGCCGACGGGCTGGCGCGATTGAAAACCAGAGAGAACGGAGACGTCGTCTCTGAGGGATCGTAAGAATGCGAGGCGGCGTCGACGCGCTCGTAGCTCAGGCCGCGCCGATCGAGCTCGATGAAGAGCGGCTTGAACCAGTCGGGATGCTCGTAGTAGATCGCAATCGGTCCATCTGGAGTTGCCGGCATCTGATCCTCTTTTGCGCTGTTTCGAACGGGGGCGAAAAAAAAGGCCGCGTCTCTTTGGAGAGGGCGGCCGGTCGGCTGCGGAGCTTATGCTCTAGCTGTGCAAACTCGCGTTGTGCCTGGACGACATGCTCAGCTCCTCTCCGTTAGTGAAGAAGATGCCAACAACAGGTATGCATGCAGTTCATGAGTTCTGAAGCTATGGAGCGTTCTCCGGCCTCGCAACGGGCACAAGTCTGGCTTAGCATCAACGCATGGAACGGCGCCATCCGCTGAGTCTCAAGACTCGCGACATCGTACGGATTCTTTCGCTCATTTTCGGCTTTTACATTCTGGTGCGTCTCGTCTGGGTCGCGCACCCGGTGATTTTCCTGTTCTTCCTGGGAATTCTGTTCGGGCTTCCACTCGCCCAGGGTGCCGACTGGCTGGAGAAGCGAAGGATCCCGCGCCCGATCGGGGTCGCCGTAATCCTTATAGCATTTTTGGGATTGCTTACCGCCGGAGGGGTGTGGATGTCGCCGGTGCTGCGCATGCAGTCCCGCGAGCTTCAACAGCGCCTGCCTGAAGCCATGGACAAGATCGACGCCTGGCTTGGCCACCGTGCCGGCGGTCTGCTCGGAATGCTGTTAAACGAGGAGAGCGCGACTGACAGTGCCCGCATCGCCGCGGCGGAGCGCGCCGATTCGGTTGCGGCGGAGGACACCGCCGATATAACGGCTATCGCGGATTCTACGCCCATCGGCGTCGGGTTGCCGGGAGCGGCGGATCGCACGCGCACCCATGATGTCGAGGTGGGCGGAAATCTGCGGCGCGAGATTACGCGACAGTTTCGCGGCGCTCAGCATTCCTTCCTGCGGGTGCTGACGTCGACGTTCGCGATATCGGGCGCGTTCCTCCTCGTCCTCTTCATCGCGGCGTACATCGCGGTTGATCCGGCGCTCTACCACGGCGGCGTCCTCGAGATTGTGCCGCCGCGAGAGCGCGATCGGGCGGCGATCACACTGACCCGGCTGGCGACGACACTTCGCCGCTGGCTCGTTACCCAGTTGATCGCAATGGTGGTGATAGGCGCGGTGACGACGCTATTCCTGTTCGTGATTCATGTAAGAGCGGCGCTACCGCTCGGCATCCTGGCGGGGGTTCTGAAATTCATCCCGATCGTCGGATCGATTTTCGCCGCGATCCCGGCAATGGCGATGGCCTTCATCGACTCACCGCACAAAGCGCTGGTCGTCGGCGTCGGTTACTTCGTCATTCAGTTCGTCGAGAATCACGTGCTGGTGCCGGTTCTGATGAAGGCGGGCATCAATCTGCCGCCGGCGCTGACCCTCGGGATCCAGGCGCTGATGTCCGTCCTGTTCGGGTTCATGGGATTGCTCGTCGCTGTGCCCCTGCTGGCCGCGCTGCTTACGATCGTCCGCACGATGAGCGCGAGTGAGATGCGGGAGATCTCGGCAGAGGCTGATGCCGCCGTCGCGGCCGCCGTTCGTGAGGAACATGAAGATCTGGCGCGACTCCGATCCTAGGTCCGAATGTTGATTAGTGGCGGCTCCGGACATCTGGTGTATATAATCCAACCCTGCCTGAGGGTTCGTTGGCGATCCTGTCGCGACGATGCCAAGGCGCAAGAAATAATTCGCTAAGAATTCGAGGAGATTTTCATGATTCGTTTTGCACGTCGAATTTCGCTGATCACCGCGCTGGTGGCGGGGACGCCGCTCGTCGCCAGCGCTCAGACGCCCTGGCGGCAGGTCTATAAGGACGCCGACGTCACCGTGGTATTCGACACGGCCAGTCTGGCGTTGCAGTCCCCTGGAACCTGGAGCACCGTTACCAGCTGGGACTATGCTCGCCCCCGCATCACAGAGTTCAAGAAGCCGTACACCCGCCTCGTCGAGAGGGCGTATGTGCGTTGCTCACCCGTCAGGGTCAAGCGGGTTCGCAGCACGGTTTACGCGTCGAACAACGTCCTGGTCAGGGATGAGGGCGAGGTAGATCCAAGGGATCAGGCCCACATGGTCTGGGATCGGCCCAAATCCGGAACAGCGGGCAAGAATGCCTTCGAAACGATTTGCGGAATCATCACCAAAAAGTCGGGCGGGAAAGCCGTTCCGGCCACCGCAGCGGAGACCAAGGCAGCACCCAAAAAAGCGCCAGCCAAGACCGCCTCAAAGAAGACCACTGGCAGCTAGAAAATCGCCAGAGAAAACAAAGGGCGCGGAGCGATCCGCGCCCTTTGTTTTTACCTCCAGGCGGCTTGGCAAACAAGAGCTATAAGCCGCTCTGTAACTCGTGTATTGTCAACAAGTTAACAGATGAGCTTGGGTCTCGCATTTTCGTGCCAAAATTGACCTTTTTTGATGCCCGATTTTTGGCGCCTTTGGCAAGGCGGTTGCTCTATACAAAAGTGCGTTTCTAATCAGGGGAGCCTTCAATGATGAGATTACTCGAATCCAAAAAAGACGACAAAAAAAGACGGTCCGCCAGCGGAACGATCTTTAGCATCATATTGCACGTCGCAATCATCTTTCTGGCCGTTTTCGCCACCGCCCGAGCCGGCACCAGCAAGCGCGAGCGGGTGAAGGCCGAGAACGTCCGCTTCGTCGCGGTCAAGAAAGCAGAGCCGCCGCCTCCGCCCAAGGAGCCGCCGCCTCCGCCCAAGAAGGTCGAAGCGCCGAAGCCGAAGGCTCCAGAGCCAAAAGTAAGGGCGCCTGAGCTTCCCAAGGTCGAGACTCCGGCCCCGCCGAAGGGCTTCCAGGTTGTCCCGCCGCCGGTCAGCGTTCCGACCAGTCTGCCGTCGATCGATCTGTCCAAGGTCGCCACCAACGAGAGCGACTTCAGCGGTAAGGGCGTCGCCGGTGGCAGGGCCAATGGCGTGGAAGGCGGTACGGGCAAGGAAGGCGACACCGGCAAGGAAGCGGGCGTGAAGGAAGACCACGGCCCATACATGGAGTTCCAGGTCGAGAAGCCGGTCGAGAAAATCGGCGGCGACTCACCGGAATATCCGTCGGCCCTCAGAGAATCGGGCGTCGAGGGCCAGGTTCTCGCCCAGTTCGTCGTGAACGAGAGTGGGCGCGCCGAGGCGGGCACGCTCAAGATCCTCAACTCGAGCAATCCGCAGTTCACCGCCGCCGTGAAAAATGCGCTCCCCCGTATGAAGTTCTCGGCGGCGCAGATCGGGGGTAAGAAGGTTCAGCAGCTCGTGCAGATGCCGTTTCAGTTCCATCTTTCCAAGTAACGAGCAACCCGATCGAGTGAAGCCGCGGGGGATTTCCTCCGCGGCTTTGCGTTGCCCGCACGAAAATCGACATAGAAAGGGCGGTGTATCACTTCCTGATCACATAGATTGAATCGCTCATGAATCGACTTTTTCTCGTCGGAGCCCTGGCGCTCTCTGCGCTGGCTCCGCCGGTGAACGCACAAAAAACCCCAGCCCGGCCGAAGCCACAGACGCCTGTGGATATTCCGCCTGCCGTCGTCGTGTTGCAGGTCGATACGTCCGCCGGCGATTCGACGCGCACGATCATCCAGCGCGACTTCGATTACGGCGATCGAATCCAGCCGCTGATACTCGACAGCGTCACCCTCGCCGACATCTGGCAGCCCGGAGATCGCCGCATCAACTTCGCCCCACTTGCCCAGACGCGCGCCAGCTTCGTCGTCCGGGCGCGTCCGACCACCGCCGGCCTACACGTGGAGGTGATCGACCTGCCACGCGGGCGTCTTCGCCAGGAGGACTATTTCAGGCTGCCCAAGCTTCCTGCCAACAGGCTGGCGCTGGTGCGCGATTCGCTCGCCGGTGTCCTCGCCAAAAGAGCGGATGCGACCAGCGATGCGCTGAAGGCCGCCGAGTCGACGCGTGACAGTCTGACGGCACAGGCTTCCAGGGCCGTCCCCCTCAAGACGACCCGCGATCGTGCCAACGCCCGTCGGGCGCAGGCGGCCAGGGACTCGCTGAATCGAGAGCTCGACCGGCGCGAGATGACCCTGCGCGCGAACGCAGCCAGGGACACCGTGCGCATGGATTCTCTCCTGACGCGATTTGTGTTGAGGGACTCCATTGCCAGAGATTCATCCGCTCGCGAGCGGAGACTCGGCCTTCACGTCATCGCCGATGAAATCGAGCGCT
Source organism: Gemmatimonadaceae bacterium (assembly GCA_035997625.1). Lineage (GTDB taxonomy): Bacteria > Gemmatimonadota > Gemmatimonadetes > Gemmatimonadales > Gemmatimonadaceae > UBA4720. Next base: position 11,867 of record DASYIM010000276.1, on the reverse strand, counting down.
GGATCACAGGCACGCGCGGAATCGCCGCCACCAGAATCGCCTTTATCGATGGCACCAGGCTCAAGATCATCGATAGCGACGGAGCCAACGAGCGCAGCTTGCCCACGGCCGGCGCCGCGCTTTCACCGGCGTGGAGCCCGACAGGCAAATCACTGGTCTACGCGGACGCGGACGACCGGGGGACGCGCATCGCTCAGATCGATCTGCGCGCGATGAGGCCACGGCTCTTGCCCGCGTCAAGTCGCGGACTGAATATCACACCGGTGTATACGAGGGACGGCAAGAACATCGTCTGGGCCAGCGGCGAGGATTCTCCGGCCGAGCTGGTGCTGGCCGATGCCGCCGGGGAGGACAGCGTCTCGGTACCCTACGTCGGGCGCGGCGGCGGCGCCGAGACGACATCGCCCAGCTTCAGTCCGGATGGAAAGCAGATCGTATTCATGTCACCGGTCCCCCTCACGCCGCAGCTCTACACGATGAACGTCGACGGCACCGGGCTGAGGCTGCTCACCCCGGTAGTTCCAGGAAAGCGCAGCTATCGAACCGGACCGGAGTGGTCGCCGAAGGGCGACGAGGTCGCCTTCCAGCAGCAGAACGGCGACTTCCAGGTCTGGACGATACGTCTCAAGGATCGGGTCATGAAACAGCTCACCAACGAGGGTGAAAACGAAGATCCCTCGTGGGCGCCCGACGGCCGGCACATGTCGATTACCCGCCGGCTCGGCGCGATCGGTGATCCACGCAGCATTTGGATTCTGGACAAGCAGACCGGACGCCTGCGCCAGCTCACTATTTCCGGCGATGCAAGGCTCTCGGACTGGTCCCCGGCCCTGCGTCCGAACTACTGACACGGGCGGAATGGTCGCGCAGCAAGCGATGCGGTCCTCCTCCGGTAACGGCATCGAGCGCCACTCGTATTATGGGTAGCAGCAACCGACACACCCGAGAGGGAATGATGAGCACAACCGCGCAACCACGCACGGTCTCCACACGCTACGACTCGACGACATCCACAGTTGCACCAGCCGCGGCGCGCGAGCGCCTGCTATCGCTGGACGTTTTCCGCGGCCTCACCATCGCGGGAATGCTGCTGGTGAACGACCCCGGAACGTGGAGCGCGATCTTTCCGCCGCTCGAGCACGCCGAGTGGAATGGCTGGACGCCGACGGATCTGATTTTCCCGTTTTTCCTCTTCATCGTCGGCATCACCACCCACTTGTCACTGGCGGCGCGACGCGCGCGGGGAGACGACGACTCGGCGCTGGTGAAGCAGATACTTCGCCGCGGAATCATCATATATCTCCTCGGCTTCGCAATGGCGATGTTCCCGTTCTACCAATGGGGGACCATCCAATCGCTCCCCAACGCCACGGCCTGGGATCGGATCGTTTATCGGATCGAGCACGTGCGCCTGTTGGGCGTTCTTCCCAGAATCGCGATCGTCTACGTCTGCGCCGGGCTTCTCACCCTCAAGACCAGCCTCAAGCAGCAAATCGTGATCATCGCGACCCTGTTGTTCGGCTACTGGTTCGCCATGACGCTGCTGCCCGTTCCCGGCGAGAATGCGATCGGCGCTCAGCTCATTAACACGCACGACAGGAATCTCGCCGCATACCTGGACCGTCTGATTCTGACAACCAACCATACCTGGAGCGGCAGCGTCACCTTTGACCCTGAGGGTCCGTTCTCGACCTTGCCGGCTATCGCCACGGCAATGCTCGGCGTAATCGCCGGCACCTGGATCGCCCGCAAGGACAAGCAGCTTCTCGACCGGATCAGCGGTCTGTTTGCCGCCGGGGCGATCGGGATGGTGGTGGGGCTGATGTGGAACTGGTCGTTCCCCATCAACAAGAATCTGTGGACCAGCTCCTACGTCGTTTTCACCGCTGGAATGGCCTGCCTGACGCTGGCGACAATCATGTGGCTCGTGGACTACAACGGAGTGAAGTGGTGGACGAAGCCGTTCGTGGTGTTCGGAGTGAATCCGATCGTCGCATTCGTCGGCTCGGGGGTGATGGCGCGCCTGATTTACACGCTTTGGCACGTCAACTACCAGGGCAAGTCCGTGGCGCTGCAGGACGCGATCTACCAGTCGGTCTTTCTCCCGTGGCTGCCACCGCGCGTCGCATCGCTGGCATTTGCCCTGACATACGTGCTGCTCTGGTACGGGATTCTGCTCGTTCTTTATCGCCGCAAGATCATCCTGAAGGTCTAGCGGGGAGTCAGCGACCCGCCGTCGCCTTGCTCGCCCTGGGTCGAGAGGTATCTCGCTCGGCAAGCGAGCTCGTGGCGACCATTTCCGATTCGATCGGAGCGCCGCCGCGGCGCACGACGTAGGCTTCCATCGCGAAGTATTCCGGCAGCCCGAGCTGGTCGACTCGCCGGGCAGTGTTGCGATTGCGCTCTTCGACGCGCTGCCAGAATTCGCGGTCGTCCTGACCGGGGAAGGGAGCGCGGTCCTTTTGCGACTGGTGTTTGAAGATCGCCATCTTCTTCGCCCGCAGCTCATCCTCGGAGAGAGGAACCAGCACGTCCGCTTCGCCAATCTCCCACTCCTGCCACGCGCCGCGGTAGTACCACATCTCGGGTGGCGCCCCGGAATATTTCAACAGCGCCTGCTGCACCGCCTCCAGGCACATCCGGTGGGTGCCGTGCGGGTCGGATAGATCGCCGGCGACGAAGACCAGCTCCGGCTTCTGCTCCTCGAGCAGGTCCAGGACGATGCGAACGTCTTCAGGACCAATCGGATCCTTGCGGACCTTTCCGGTCTGGTAGAACGGAAGATTGAGGAAGCGGGCCTGTTCGCGTTTCATGCCGAATGTCTCGATGCCGGAGACGGCCTCGGCTTCGCGGATCGCGCGCTTCATCACCTGCACCGGGAAGGCGTCGATCTCGCCCACCTTTTTCGAGTCGAGGAACTCCTCGACTTCTTCGATCAACGCGCCCTGTGTGGAGTCGTTGATGTCGAAGTCGTTGCCGAAACGGCGCAGGAAATCGGCGTAGCGCCGCACCTCGTGGTCGAACACGGCGATGTTGCCTGACGTCTGGTAGGCGACGATGATGTCGTTCTTGTTCTGGTGGAGCTTGTTGAGCATCCCGCCCATGGAGATGACGTCGTCGTCGGGGTGCGGAGAGAAGACGACGACTTTCTTGCCGGTGGGCAGCTTGCTGCGGCCGCGGATCTTGGCGATGAGGGCGTTGAATACTTCACCGTTGAGCGGGCCGGCCTTTCCGTGACGCGCCAGCAGCGCGCTCAGGTGGTGCTCCCGGTAGTCATTCTCGTCGAGCTTGAGAACCGATTTCCCGGTCGTCTCGCCCAACCAGATCACCGCGTCGATTTCGCGGTCGCGGTTCCATTTGACTTCTCCGATGACCCAGGGGGTCCTGATTCTCGTCAGGTCGGCCCCCGAAGCGAAGTCGACGTAGAAAACGGCGTTGGGATGCTGCTGGAGGTACGTGGCGGCGACGTCGGGATCGGGCTCGCCTTCCACGGCGCGCTTGATAATGGCCGCCTTGTGCTCGCCGGTGGCGACCAGCGCGATCTCACGCGCCTCCAAGATGGATGCGACGCCCATGGTGATCGCTTCTGTCGGAACGTTGTCCTCGCCGAAGAAATCGCCCGCGGCGTCGCGGCGCGTTACCGTGTCGAGCGCGATCCGCCGGGTCCGCGAATCCGAGCCTGAGCCGGGCTCGTTGAAGCCGATGTGGCCGGTCTTGCCGATGCCGAGGATCTGTAAATCGATTCCGCCGGCTTTTTTGATCGCCGCCTCGTACTTCTCACATTCCTCTTCGACATCGTCGCGCGGGACTGCGCCTTTTGGAATGTGGATGTTCTCGGGTTTGACGTTGATGTGGTTGAAGAGGTTTTCCCTCATGAACCGGTGGTAGCTGTGGATGCTCTCCGGTTTCATCGGATAGTACTCGTCGAGGTTGAAGGTCACGACGTCGGAGAAGTCGAGGCCCTCCTCCCGATGCATCCTGATCAGCTCGCGGTAGATCCCGATCGGAGTGCTGCCGGTGGCGAGGCCAAGCACCGCGTGCCCGCCTTCCCGGCGTCTTTCCTTGATTATTTCGGCGATGCGCCGGGCGATCGTCTTGGCGATCTCGTCGTATTCGACGATTACTACCGGGACGCGTTCCTTGGATGAGGCCATGGATGAAAATTACATCATCGTGGCGGGGCGGGAATGTCCACGGCCATCGCGGGAGGTCGATTTCGGCGCTAGCTGGCCTGGTTCAATACAAAAGCCCGGAGCTCTTAGCGTAGTCAGCTTTTCAGCTCAGAGCAGCACTCAAACGCGTAAAGCACAGCTCCCAGCAGCAAGCTGACAAAGCTTACGGCTCCGGGCTTTAGTTCTGTGGTGCCCATTGAGCGGCCAGATCAACGGCCCGCCTTGACGCTCCGACCTCTCCGCTCCGAGCTATCTCGCTTCCCAGTTTACAATCCGTGCCCCGAGCACCGACTGTTGCACCGCATCGGCGACATCCCGCCGCAGCTGCACGTGCCGGGTGTTGTTCCGGGTCGGATTTACCCGGTTGGTCAAAACGACCACGAACAAATCTTTCTCCGGATCGATCCAAATCGAAGTGCCCGTGAAGCCGGTGTGCCCGAAGCTCCACGGCGAGAAGAACTGCCCGGCGCTCGACCCGCCCTCGGGTGAATCCCAGCCCAGCGCGCGCGTCGATTCCTTTCCCTGGCGGGCCGTCCAGCGGGCGATTGTCGCCGGCTTGACGATGCGAACACCGTTTACTCCTTCGCCGCCATTCAGAATCATCATCGAGAACAGCGCGAGATCCCTGGCAGTGGAAAAGAGGCCGGCGTGGCCGGCGACGCCACCCATCGCCCAGGCGTTTTCGTCGTGGACGCTGCCCCACAGCAGTCCGCCGCGCGAGTCGTCCACCTGAGTGGGGGCGATCCGCGACCGCAACGAAATCGGTGGCTGGTACTGCGTGTCGATCATGCCGAGCGGACGGAAAATCTTTTCGCTGGCGAGGATGTCGAGGGTCTTGCCGCTGATCCGCTCCATCACCAGCTGCAGCAGGATCATGTCCCAGTCGCTGTAGATCATGTTCGTCCCCGGCGTGTACTCCAGGGGTCGATTGTTGATCTGGTACAGGTATTGGTCGCGGCCGCGCGCGGTGGTGAAGATGTTGGCGCCCGCCTCGAGGCCGCCGCTGTGGGTCAGCAGCTGCTTGACGGTGATCTGCGACTTCTCCGGCGAGTTGAATTCAGGGAGATACGAAACGACGGTCCGGTTGATATCGAGCTGGCCGGTTTCCTCGAGGATCATCGCCAGCGTCGTCGTCGCAATGACTTTGGTCAGTGACGCCAGATCGTAGAGAGTATTGGTGTCGACCACCGGGGAGCCGGGCTGATTCCAGTCGATGTAGCCGTAGCCCTTCATGTAGGCGATGTGGCCGTTGCGGCCGACCGCGATGGCGACGCCGGGTGCGACGGCCTCTTCGATCGCCGTCTTCACGATCTTGTCGAGTTTTCCGGCGAGCGCCGGGTCGAGTCCGGAGTTGTTGAGGCCGACCTCCGGGTCGATGTATTTGACCGGCGTCGGTGCCGCCGAGACGACACGAGCGGGCGGTGGCGCCGCGCACCCGGCCGCGGCTACGAACGTGATGACGGCGAATCGAAAAGACTTCATGGGATGGACTACACCGGAGGGTACAAAAGGAATGCGGCCGCCTGGGTGATCAGGCCCGTCTAATCTTCCATGTTAGACGATTGTGCGAGCAGGGGACAACGTCCAATTCGTATTTTCGTTGTCCCCTGTGGTTATCGGCCGGGCGCCCGGATGCAATTCCTGATGAGGTCGCCCGCGGCTAGTGAATCAGCGCGAGTGTTTAGAGTGGGGCACGGCGGCGGAACTGCGCTGGAGAGCGACCGGTGTCCATTCGCCGACACTGATCGCACCGCGGCCCAGCCATCGTCCAGCTGGTCGGGTAGAAGGAACGTCGTGCCCGAGGCTACCGGATAGACCTTTTCGTAGGTTGGAGAAAAAGTCCGGCGGAACAGGACCTCGTAGCTTGCCGCTCCGGAGACGGCGTTCCACGACAGGCCCCACCGCGAGCCACCCGAGGCCTGGTCGCGACGCGCCAGGGCCAGCGGGGGCGCCGGCGCGGCGGCGAGCGACCCTACCACCGCAGCGTTCTGCCGCGCCACGTTCGCCACGTAACCGAAGTTGACGTGGGCAAAATCGTCGGTTTGCAAATGCTGGCGCTTGTAATTCTCGAGCCGCTCCGTAAAACGGAGCCCCGCGTCGCCGAGGCTGACGTAAGGACTGTGATCGCCGCCGCGGGAGATTCGATCGAGGCGGAAGACGGGAAGGATCCGAAACGAGGGATTGTAGATCGTCCCGGTCGCCCACGCATAGCGCGCCAGCTCTCTGCTCGGGCCATTGTCGGGCTCGGCGCCGAAGATCCTGACCGTCGTCGAATCCACGGAGCCATCTTCGGCGACGACGTTTCCAACGATGTCATCGGTAAATGCGGCGACGACTTTGTAGCCTGCGCCGTGGAGGCGCTGGGCGAGGTGCGTCGAGCCGTAAAGTCCCTGCTCCTCACCGGCGTAGGCGACGAAAATGATCGTGGCCTCGAGACCCCTCGGAAACCGGCGGGAAAAGACGCGCGCCAGCTCGACGACCGCCGAAGTGCCGGAGCCATCGTCGTCGGCGCCCGGCGCGTCCTGCGTCGCCTCGAAACGCGCCAGCGGTCCCAGATCCGTGCGCGCGCAGCCGCACGAGTCGAAATGGCCACCCATCACCACCACTCGCGAAGTGTCGCGCCCCGGCAGCCAGGCCATCACGTTTACCACGTTGACCATCGGCTTGTCCGGATGCCCGCGCATCTCCATCAGCGCCGGATCGTACTCGACACGCAGACACCCACCGCACGCTTTGCCGTATCCTGACAGCTTGTTGAACAAGTATCGCCGCGCCGCACCGATGCCGCGGGTATTGCTCAGCGTATCACTCATCGTGTGACGCGTGCCGAACGACACCAGAGCCGAATCCGTAGCTCGAATCTGCGCCGCGGAAATTTCCGCGATGGCTGCCCCGAGCGCGGGATCTCGCTTGAGGCCCATCGTCACGTCCGTCTGCGCGGAGAGGGGCGTAGCCTGCTGGGCGCCGAGCGCCGGCGACGTCGATAGTGCGAGGCTCGCAACGCAAAATGCAGCGAAGAGACGAGAGGTCGTCATGTTATGTTATCCGGATGAGGACGGGTCTGACGGCTCAGAATATTGAAGCGTTATGAGCAAAACAAGCCGGGATGGGTTTTCCGGAAGCGCCGACACGGTCGAGTCTCGCGGGCCGACCGAGCCCGCAGGAGATGCGAGAATCCATTGGCAGTGGTCGCGATTCAACGAGCTGAGCATCGACGACCTGTACGCCGCAGTGCGATTGCGTGAAGCAGTCTTCATCATCGAGCAGAACTGCCCGTATCCCGACGCTGACGGCCGCGATCCGGCGGCTTGGCACCTGCTTGGCTGGAGCATCGCCGGTGAACGGCGTCTCCTCGCGTACACGCGTGTGTTCGAGCCCGGGGTCCGGTACATGGAGGCATCGATCGGACGTGTCGTCACAGCCCCTGAGGTGCGCGGAACCGGACTCGGAAGGGTGCTGATGGCTGAGGCCTTGCGACGCGTGGAATCGCTGGTGCCGGGGCGGGTCGTGAAGATTGCCGCCCAGCGCAGGCTGGAGAAGTTCTATCTCGGGTTCGGGTTCGAGAGTGTTTCCGAGCCCTACGAGGAAGACGGAATAATGCACGTTGACATGGTTCGACAGGCGTAATGATCACCAAGTCACGGTTCTACGACGGCGAGACTTTCGCCGAGTTCCTGACTCGCCCCATCAAGAGCAAAGAGATGTGGGTGGCACTCGCCCATCGCGTGACGATACCAATCGAGATTTCGGCGAGGGTCGAAGCGCTTCACGGACAATGGCACCTTCTTGTCCTCAGCGAGGACTGGTGCGGAGACTCCATCAACATCGTTCCCATCATTGCCAAGCTGGCCGAATCGGTCAGCAACATGGACATGCGAATCCTGGCGCGTGACGAGAACCTGGACATCATGGATGCCCATCTCACCGGAGGAAAATCACGGTCGATCCCGATCGTGATCCTGCTGAATCCGAAGTTCGAGGAGTGCGGGTGGTGGGGGCCGCGTCCGCACGAGCTGCAGAAATGGGTGGTGGAGAAGGGAATGGCGATGCCGAAGGACGAACGCTACAAGCAGATCAGAACTTTCTACGCCCGCGATCATGGACTGACGACGATGCGCGAGATCGTGGAGATGCTGGAGCAATGTTGCGTGAGCGGACCGCGGCTTCAGGCGGAGAAAGTCCCGCCGCTACCCGAGCAGAGGTCGGGAACCTAGCCGCTGGCCAGCGCGCGCCGCGCGTCCGACTTGATGAGGGGCAGCCGGAGCGTAAAGGTTGAGCCTTTGCCCTCGACACTTTCTGCGGTGAGCATCCCGCCCATGGCGGTCGCCAGCCGGCGACTGATCGGCAGGCCGAGACCGGTGCCCTCGTTCCGGAAATACTTGTTGCGAATCTGAACGAACGGCTGAAACACGGTCTCCAGCTCGTCGGCCGGTATACCGATGCCCGAATCGATCACCCTGATCATCACCGAGGCCCCGTCCGCCTCGCACTCGAGGGAGATGCGACCCTCCGCTGGCGTAAACTTGATGGCGTTGGCGAGGAGGTTGAGCACGATCTGCTGAACTTTCGCCGGGTCGGCGAACGCGACGATATGCTCGTCGCTGAACTGGTAGGCATAGCTCAGTCCGCGCTTCTCCAGCTCGGCGCCGACAAATCCTTCCATCTCGCTGAGGATCTCGTGCACGTCGGTCGGGCCGAGATGGAGCTCGATGTCCTTGCCGCTCTCCAGCCGGGCGAAGTCAAGGATCGTCGTGATCAGACCCAATAGATGTTGCTGGCTCAGTTGGATTCGGTGCAGGTCGCGCAGCTGTGCCTCGTTGAGCGGGCCGTGGATCTGGCGCTCGAGCAGCTCGGTGTAGCCGAAGATCGCCTGTAGCGGCGTGCGGAACTCGTGGCTGAGAAGCGCGAGAAAATCTGCCTTCAGCCGATTCGCGGCTTCCGCTTCCTCGCGCGCCTTACGCTCGGCGATGAGCAGTGCGTCCTTGTCCTGCGTTGCCTCGCCCAGCTCGATGGTCCGCGAAGATATTCGCTGCTCGAGCTCCCGATTGCGCTCACGCAGGTCCGATTCAGCTTTGGAGCGCGTGGAGATATCGCGGAGAATCCAGCGGTGTCCCGTCCGGCCCTTACCTCTGGCCCGTGCGATCGAGACTGAGACAGTTACGCACTCGCCGTTGCGCCGGTGAAGTGCGATCTCCCAATCGTCCAGGTGATCGAAATCGCAGAGCTTGTCGAGCTGACGCCGGTACTGTTTGCGGCCGGCGTCGTCGAAAAAGGAGGGCAGCGGTTTCCCGCTGAGGAATTGCGGCTCGACCCCCAGCATCCGCCCCGCGGCGACGTTGGCTTCCCGGATGTTCCCGGCGGCGTCGGTAATCAGATAAGCATCGGGAGCGAAATCGAAAAACTCCCGGTAGCGGAGTGCCTCCTGGCGGAACGCGTCGTCGGGGGTCGCCTTCGGCGGCTGCCCCACGCCGAGCTTGCTGTCCGGGCGTCGCGGCGTCTCGTGGACCTTGCGCGGAAAGTCGCGCATGTCGGAGTTCGTCGGTTGCTGGGCGGGGTCCATCATTGGCGACGGGAACGGGAAATTGGCGCGATCCGCCAAACATCCGATATGCAACTACGGGGCCCCGTCGTGGCCCCTTTGATGACTGCTTCGCGATAGTCGACGAGGCACGGATGTCCCGTGCCTCGCTCGTCAGGGATTGGGCGTCAGCTGCTGGTGCTGTCGCCCGGCCCGCCGGACCTGCGACCACCGCGCGATGCCTCTCCACCCTTGCGTCCGGCGATTCTCGCTTCTTCGCTGGTGAATTCATGCGCGGTGCCTTTCTGGTGTGCGGCGCGCCCACCCTTGGCGGCGATCGCTCGCTGCGCCTGAGGATCCATCGCCGCGAATCCGCGCGGAGTTTTGCGAGAGACGGTACCACTGCGCACGTCAGCTCCATTGCTTCCGCTTGCACCACTCAAACCGCCGCTCGAATTGCCGGCTCCGCTCCGTCCGCTACGCTCGTCCATTCTTTCCCCTTGGTCGTTAGCTTCGTCTGCCATTATCCATCTCCTGCCGCGATTACGAGTTGATTTTGAGACGCGGTTGCTGGTGACACACCATCAGCGGTGAATCGGTCGGTGCATTTCCGCGTAGAAGAGAAAGCTCTGATGCGCAAGCGTCAGGCCGCAATTTCCGGGCGAGAACGGGCTATTTGCAAGCCCAATGTGAAATGTGGATTTCTCTGGTCGTCGCAGGTGTGTGACAAATTTTTCTCGTGTTACAGAGGAATACCACTCACATTTGCCAGTGCGGAGGACGAAGTTTACCTGAACAAAAGTGCAGGTGCGGAGCGAGAGAGCCTGACGTATGCGTCAGACGATGTCCGACGTGGGCGTCAGACGTTAAATAGGGCCCCGCCGTCGAAACGGGCACTCCGCGCCCGGGTAAAGACACCGCAACGATCTGGCGACGCTGGAAACGGCCGTCAGTTTGCATAAGTTACCAGTCGCGCATCGTTTCCCGTTCGAGGTCGCGAGAGTGAATCCAGTCGAAGAAGAAACCCTGTCGAAAATCGAGGTGCTGGCCGACCTCGAGCCGGTAGTAGGGGAGCTGATGGAGGCCCACGAGGCCAAGCGCGTGCTCTGGTTCCCTGCGGAGCTGCTGGAGCCGCCCCCCGGCGAGGATCCTGATCATCATCTGCGCTCCCTCCGGGAGAGGGCGCGCGGAATCAGCGACCCGGCGCGTGTCGCCCTCGCTCTCAACCTCCTCACCGAGGAAGGTCTTCCCCATTTCCACCGGTTGCTCGCGGTCTACCTGGGCACCGAGAGCGTCTGGGCGAAATGGAATAACCTGTGGACCGCCGAAGAGGACCGGCACGGCGCGATTCTTCACGATTATACCAGGGACGCCGGGGTATTCGATCCGGTGGTGATCGAGAAGATGCAGTTCGAGTACATCAAGGCCGGCTTCGAACCGGAATGGGATCGCGATCCGTATCGCGTGTTCGTCTACACTTCTCTCCAGGAGAGGGCGACGCAGGTATCGCACGCCAACACCGGCAAGTTTGCATCGCAGTACGAGCCGATGATCGGAACGGTGCTCGCGAATGTCGCGAAGGAGGAAGCGCGGCACTATACGTTCTACCGCTCGGTGTTCAAGGCGGTTCTCGAGCGGGATCCCAATCAGGGTCTCATCGCGGCGTCGAAGATCATGCCGGCGATCGACATGCCGGGTGTCAACATGCCGCATTTCCGCGAGCTGGCGGATGTGGTGCGGCGGGCCGGGATCTACGGACCGCGCGACTATCTCAGCATCGTCCAGGAGCTGATCAAGTACTGGTCGATCGAATCGCTCGAGGGGCTGAATGATCTGGGGCGGGCTGCCCAGGAAAAGATCATGGGAATCCCGGCCCGTCTCGAGCGCATCGCCGAGATTATGGAGAAGAAGTCCAAGCCCAAGAGCTTCGCCTTCGACGTCGTTTTCAATCGTGTGTTCGCAATGGAGTAGTGAGTTTCCAGCTTTGGCATTCTAGATTTGCTGCGCGTCGGTCAGCCGGAGGGGGTTCCTCTCCGGGCCGCACACTCGCTTGGTCGAAGCCCCTAACTGCGCTCGTTCGCTCTGCTCACTCGCGGGTCTTCTCCTCGCGCTCGTTTGCAGCGGCCCTACAAGGACACCCTCACCGACCACATACAGAGATGCAAGCCACAGCGTGT
>DASYIM010000275.1:0-2672 GCA_035997625.1 Gemmatimonadaceae bacterium | reverse complement strand
CGCGGATTGACGCTTCAGGCGGCTTCGATGTCATCGGCCTTGGAGATCACATCGAGAAAGCGTTCGCCGTATCGCTCGACCTTGACTGGCCCGACTCCACGGACGTCCTGAAAGGCACGGAGGGAGCGAGGGCGACGAACGGCAAGTTCAGCGAGCGTCCGATCAGAGAATACAATATATGGAGGCACGTGTTCCTCGCGGGCGATGGACGTGCGCACGGCTTTTAGCCTGCCCAGCAGGCGTTGTTCATTGTCGCCGAGGGGCGAATCGTCGTTCTGGTCATCAGCGGCGGTATTACGCACTCTGGCGGGCCGGCGTCGAGCGGATCCGTTGTCACTGTCCGAGCCCGCCTTTCCGAACGTCTTCCGAGATCGCTTCGACTCCGCGGGGATTCGCGACGCCGCAACGCCGAGGCAGGTGTCGCATCCTTTGCAGCTTGCGCGAGCCGCCGGATCACCGAAATACCGGAGCACGAAGCCGCGGCGACATTCCTTCGTGTACGCGTACATCTGGACGGCCTGAAGTTTTGCCATCTCGGCGCGGCGGCGGCGGTCGAGTGTCGCCCAATCGATGTCGAATCTGGAGAGCGTCGCTTTTCTGTCGGTGAGATACGGACCGGCACCCAGCCGCTCCCAAACCAGGAACTGTTTCTTCTGGAGAGCGTCCAGCAGAGGCGTGCAGGACGCCGCACCGCCGATTCCCGGTGGCAATCCGTCCAGGTCGATCACCGCACCCGACGAAAGCGATGATCCGACACCACGCCACATCGCGCGGAGGAGGCCGAGCTCCGCGTTGGCGTCGCCGGTAAGCTCCCGCTTGATTCGATCAGGTGTGGCGAGCAGGCGCACCATCACCCGCTCGCGCTCGCCATTGCTCACCGTTACAGCGCCCGCCCGCGAGAGGATCTTGAGCGCGCTTTCCACTTCGCGTGCACTGATCTTGGGCTTGACCGCGCGAGCGATGTCTTCCGGTTCGGCGGCGACAAATCCCTGCGCGTTCGAGCGCAGCTTCAGCGCCTCGTAGGTCTGCTCGACGACAGTGCGCTCGGGATAAGACCCCTTGATGAAGAACTCATGGGTAAAGCGGTCCGGGAAAGCGTGGAGCAGGAACACATCGGAGTGCAGACCATCGCGTCCGGCGCGGCCTGCCTCCTGGTAATAAGCCTCCAGCGTTCCCGGCATCGCGAAGTGGATCACGAGCCGGACATTCGGCTTGTCGATCCCCATGCCGAAGGCGTTCGTGGCGACGATCGCACGCACCTTCTCCGTCATGAATGCATCTTGTACTTCATGCCGCCTGGCGTCGTCGAGGCCGGCGTGGTAGCCGGCGGCCCGGATCCTGGCGCGTTCGAGAACGGTCACGAGCTGATCCACGGCGCGGCGGGTCGAAGCGTACACCACGGCGAGCCCGTCCCTTGTGCGGAGGATCTCGACGAGACGCGCTTCCTTCTCGGCGTCGTTCTTGGCGGGGACGACGTAGTAAGTGAGGTTCGGCCGGTCGAACCCGGTGATGATGGTCTCCGGGTTCTTGAGCGCGAGCTGACGAATGATGTCGCGACGGACATCCGGCGTCGCGGTTGCAGTGAGAGCAATCGTGGTCGGAGATCCAAGCGCTTCGTGGACCTTGCTGACTTTCAGGTAACTCGGCCGGAAGTCATGTCCCCACTGGCTGATGCAGTGCGCCTCATCGACGGCGAGGAGCGACACACCGGTCTTTCTCAATCGCTCGGCGGTGCGACCCGTGTCAAAGCGCTCTGGCGCGACGTAGAGGAGCTTGATTTCGCCGCGGTCGACTCGAGCGAGCCGATCGGAGATTTGACCGGACGTGAGCGTGCTGTTGATGAAAGTCGCGGGGAGACCCTTTGCGGTGAGAGCATCGACCTGATCTTTCATCAGGGATATGAGCGGTGAGAGCACGACTGTCAGCCCCGGCAGCATCAAAGCCGGCACCTGGAAGCAGAGTGATTTGCCGCCGCCGGTGGGCAGCACGACCACGGTGTCGCGCCCCCCAAGAATCGCGGAAACCGCGGCCTCCTGACCCGGCCGGAACTGGTCGTAGCCAAACGCGCGCTTGAGTACAGCGCGCGCGTCTTCGATTGTCGGTGGGGTCGGCATTGAATGAAAGCTAGTCAGCCGAGTCCGCGGGGCGTGACGATCAAGCGCGGCTGTAAACTTTCGGATGCGCGGCCGGCGGCTGAATCAGATTCCCGCCACCAGTTGAGCGTACAAAGCCGGATCGGCATTTCCGCCGCTTATGACGCAGCAGACCCGCTTTCCTTTGAACCGATCTGGCTGGGCCAGAACGGCGCCAAGCGCGAGAGCGCCGGTGGGTTCGGCCTTCAGGTTGGCAAGAGCGAACAGCAGACGCACACCCTCCTTTATCTGGTCCTCGGTGACCTCGATGACTGCAGTGAGACCATTGCTGAGGATTTCCCAGTTTCGATCGCCGATGCGAAGTACCCGGGCACCATCGGCGATGGTGGTCGACTCGTCTTCCCGCGCCACGATGTGTCCGGCGCGGAAAGATTCCGCGGCGTCATTGGACAACAACGGCTCGGCGGCCAGCACATCTATCTTTTTGCCACTCTCCTCGACCGCCTTCACCAGCCCGGAGGTCAGACCACCACCGCCAATGGGAGCGATTATGAAATCGAGGTCCAGGTCGAGGGCGAA
>DASYIM010000274.1:0-5983 GCA_035997625.1 Gemmatimonadaceae bacterium | reverse complement strand
GGCGCGCAGACCTACAACGTCGTCTATCGTGGCATCACCCCCGACACCTTCACCGACGGTGTAGACGTGGTCGTCGAAGGAAGACTGGGCCGCGACAATACTTTCCGCGCCACGACTCTGCTCGCCAAGTGCGCATCGCGGTACGAGAACGCGCCCGAGAAATACAAGAATACGCCGGGCTACAAACAACCCACGCGCACCGCGCAGGGCGTGTAGCGTATTGTCGGTGAGTGGCGGTTGTTACCCTCTGAACTAGCGGACCTGCAATGACTACTATATCGAAATGCGGCAGCGTACTCCTCACGCTGCTGATTGCGGCGGCTGCCGGATCGTGCGCGGCCGGGTCAGCACCCGCGCGCTCGCCGTCTTCAGCTGCGCGGGTAACAGCCGGTTCTGACAGACCGATCCCGGTGATTCTGGCCGCGGACGAGGGAGAACGGCGCACCAGACGCACTTTGGGCGGTGCGCGCCTTTTCGTGAAGGTGGATCCGGAGACGGCCCGCTCGCCGGAATTCGTCATGACCATGGAGGCGATTCCAGTGGGCGAAGCAATCCCGCTGCACGCACATCCGTCGGCCGACGAGATAATTTTCATTCACCGGGGAAGCGGCAGAGCGCAGCTCGACACCCGCTCATCCTCCGTCACCGAAGGCGCGACCATCTACATCCCGCGGTCGACACGCGTCGCGCTACGGAATACCGGCAGCCAGCCGCTCGTAATTATTGCCATCTTTTCGCAGACAGGATTCGAGAGCTATTTGCGAGACACCTCTGTTCCTGCTGGCCAACCAGTCGTGCCCTTGACACCTGCTCAACTGCGGTCGGTACGGTCTGCGCATGAGCACGACATTGTCTTTGAGAATCCATGATTCTGGTTGGTGAGCTGTCCCACTGGGTCGCTCTCCTGATGGCGGCCGGGGAAGCGACGGTGTCGTTGCTCTAGCGTCCCGGTATCTTGACCTGAACCCAGGTGTCGACCGGATGCCTTCCCATCCAGGCTCCGATGGCTGCTCCTGCAAGCGCGCCGAGCAAACCACCTGTGGTGCCGTCGGCCTCGCGGTAGAAGCCATCAGGGCAGCCAGCGTCACCGCATGACATATGCGCAAGGCCGGCGATCGTTGCCCCAGCCACGAACCCGGTCAGCGCTCCTATCCACGCACCGTTCTTCTTATTGTCGTGCGTCCCCCGCGCGATCTCGATCTTAGAGATGCGCCGAATGGGGAGGATCGCAGTCGTAGTCGAGTCGCCGTCCGCGCGAAAGGTGAGTGTGTCCGGCGTTGCCGAAACCACGCTACCGCTTGCATACGCCGCGCCGCGAAACGGATCCCGGTCGCCAAGCATTACCGAGCGGATCCTCACACGCGAGCCCTCGGCTATCGGCCAGTCAGAGGCTGGGGCGTTCTGTGCTGCCAGGGGCGAAGCCGCCACCAAGGTAGCCATCCAGACAAGTCTACTTACCCGCATTGTTTCTCCGTTTTGGGTACGCCATTCTATGTAAAGGGTCCGCCCTCATCCAGAGTCATTCCTGTGACTATATTCAAGCCGTGAAGTCACGTACGAAATTCGTCACCGGCCGCGACAATACGTTCCGGGCGACGACGTTGCTCGCCAAGTGCGCGTCGCGCTACGAGAACGCGCCCGACAAATACAAGCAAACCCCGGGATATAAGCAGGCGGAGCAGCGGGCGTGATCCTGGTTGGTGAGCTGTCCCTCTGGGTCGCGCTCCTCATGGCGGCCTGGGCGGCGACGGTGTCCTTCGCCGGCGGACAAATGCGCCGCAGCGACTTGATCGAAAGCGGCGAGCGAGCCATCTACGCGACGCTGGCGATGGTCGTGCTCGCATCGATCGGGCTCTGGACCGCGTTGCTCACGCACGATTTCTCGATCAAATACGTGGCGTCGTTCACCAGCGCCAACCTGCCCAAGGTCTACACGATCACCGCGTTCTGGGGCGGACAGTCGGGATCGCTGCTGTTCTGGGCGCTGATCCTGTCGATTTACTCGGCGATCACTCTCTGGACCAATCGCACGCGCAACCGGGAGCTGATGCCCTATGTCTCGGGCACTCTCGCTCTGGTCCTCGTTTTCTTTCTGGCGACGATCTGCCTCGGCTCCAATCCGTTCGAGCGGCTCGACTTCATCCCGATCGATGGGCGCGGACTCAATCCGCAGCTCCAGAATCCGGGAATGGCAATCCACCCGCCCAACCTCTACCTGGGCTACGTGGGGACGACGATCCCGTTCGCTTTTGCCATCGCCGCACTTCTGACGCGACGTCTCGACGCCGAGTGGCTGGCCGCGGTCAGACGATGGGCGCTCCTCGCCTGGTTCTTCAACACCGTTGGAATAGTGCTGGGCATGTGGTGGGCGTACGTCGAGCTCGGCTGGGGCGGCTACTGGGCGTGGGATCCGGTCGAGAACGCGTCGCTGCTGCCGTGGCTGGTGAACACGGCGTTTCTGCATTCGATCATGGTGCAGGAGAAGCGCGGGATGCTGCGAAAGTGGAATGTTACTCTTGTTGTCAGCGCTTTTCTCCTTTCAATATTTGGTACGTTCATCACCCGAAGCGGGGTGATCTCCAGCGTCCACTCGTTCGCGCAGTCTCCCGTCGGTAAATGGTTTGCCGCGTTCCTCGTCGTCGCGATCGTGGTCACGGCGTATCTCGTCTCCACTCGACTCAACGACCTCCGGTCGCACGCCGAGCTGGAGAGCATGGTAAGTCGAGAGGCGGCGTTTCTGTACAACAATCTGGTACTGGTGGGGATTGCGTTCTCCGTTTTGTGGGGGACGTTATTCCCGATCATCAGCGAGGCGGTGCGGGGCAACAAGATCACCGTCGGTCCGCCGTTCTTCAACACAGTCAACATTCCACTCGGCTTGCTGCTGTTGCTGTTGACGGGAATCGGTCCCCTGATCGCCTGGCGCCGGGCCTCGGTTGCTAATCTGAAGCGGCAGTTTCTCATCCCGACAGCGACCGCGGCGACGACTGGAATTCTGTTCTTCGCTTTGGGCGTTCACGATCTCGCCGCGCTCCTTTCCTATACGTTCGGCGCGCTGGTGATGGCGACGATCGTTCAGGAATTCTCGAAGGGCGTCAACGCACGGCACCGGATGTACGGCGAGTCGCGTCTGGTGGCGCTCCCGCGCCTGGTCGCGCGCAATCGTCGGCGTTACGGGGGATACATCGTCCACGCTGGTGTGGTCGTCGTCTTTGCGGCGTTCGCCGGGCTCGCTTTCAAGCGCGAATTCGATCTGACGTTCAACGCCGGCGATTCGAAGACCGTCACCGATGCCTGGGGACACCGGTGGACTTTTCTCAGCCAGGGAATCTCCCGCTACAACGTGCTGAATCGCGAAGTCACGGCGATCGCGCTCGATGTCACGCGCGATGGGAAGCCGTCGGGAGTCATCACCAGTGAGAAGCGGCAGCACGTCGATTCGCGGGGAGCTCCGACATTTGAGCCATCAACGGAAGTCGGCATCCTGGGATCATTCAGGCAGGATGTCTACGTGGTGCTGGCGGGGGTTCGAGGCGGCGATGCGGCGGAGATTCGAGTGACCTTCAATCCGCTGGTGCGCTGGGTCTGGCTCGGCGGCGCGTTGATGGCGATCGGTGGATTGGTCGTGATGTGGCCGGCGGCGGACCCGCAACGCGTCCAGGCGGGGTATGCTGCCGTTTTGAAGCCGCGACCGGTCGGAGAGCTTGTCGGCGCATGAAGGAGCGCAGGGTGAGTCGAAGAGAGTTTGTGTTGGCCATTCCCGCTGTGGGGCTGGTGGCGGCAGCGCTGCCGAAGAGTGTGCTCGGCGCGCAGGCGGTCCAGACCTTCAACGGACCGATGGCTGATGCCAACGACGTGTATCGGCCGGTCACGCTGCCGCCCAAACCAAATGCGACTGCCTCGATGACCGACGCCCAGCGCGACGACCTCGAGCACCAGCTCCATTGCCAGTGCGGATGCAACCTCGATGTGTATACGTGCCGCACCACTGACTTCGCCTGCAGCGTCTCGCCGGCGATGCACGCCGACGTGATGGGGCTCGTCTCCGGCGGTCACTCCGCTCAGGAGATACTCGCTGCTTTCAAGGCGATTTACGGGGAAAAAGTATTGATGGCGCCGGGGAAGAGCGGTTTCAATCTTCTCGGCTACTGGATGCCCTTCGTCGCCCTCGGTGCCGGCGCGATTGTCGTCAACGCGCTTCTCAAGCGGTGGAAGACCCAGGCGCCGGTCGCGGCGACTGCCGTCACCCAGGTTGATGCGACCGACAGCGAGCTCGCCGCGCTCGACGCGGCGGTGAGGCGAGACAATTGACCGCGCTTCTGGTTGGTACCGCCCTCGCGGTTGCATCGCTGTGTTACGTCCTCTTCCCGCTCTTCCGCGCGGAGCTCGCGCCAATGCCGCTGCCGCCACGCGCTATTTCGCGACCGCAGAGTCCGGCGGTGGATGCCCTCCGTGAGCTCGAGTTCGATCGCCAAACCGGCAAGATCTCAGACTCCGACTACGCCCCCCTCAAAGCACGCTACACCGAGCAGGCCCTGGCCGTCCTCCGCGCCGGCAATCTCCCGGTGTGCGAACGCTGCGGCCCGCGTCCGCAGCCCGACGCCGAGTTCTGCTCCAACTGCGGCGCCCCCGTACTCCGCTAGCTCGCCCCAAGCCGAAATTCCGGCCAGGTCTCAATTCCCGGGGCCAAACTGTCGATTTTCTATCAGGGACTGTCGTTTTTCTATCACTTAGCCCCGCCTTGGCTCTTGACTGATTGCTCACGTAAAACCAGTATGTGGGCACGATCCTGAAACACCGTCCCAGCCCTCCGCCCGATAATGCCCCGACAGCCGACCACGACCCCCAATTTCAGGCCCTTTTTGTCTCCGCGCGCGTACGGTTTTCGCATCAGGAGATGGGTCATGAATCTGCGCCGAGGGGAGGCCTGATGGCGGTCCGCGACTTCGTCGACGAGAAGGGAATGAAGTGGAGAGTGTGGCCGGTTCTCCGGTCTTCCATCCATCCCAAGACCGCCGCGGAAGACTACCTCGGCGACTACGGGGAAGGATGGCTCTGCTTCGAGTCGCCGCAGGAACGCCGGCGTCTCGCCCGCTACCCCGATGACTGGGATAAAATGACCGACGTGGATCTGTGCAAGCTGCTTAGCAAAGCCGCGCTGGTCCCGGTCCGGAACAGAAACACTCCGCCCAAGCCAGGCGACTCGATCTCGCGCTAGGTCGAGGCCGCGTCTCAACCCGCGGCAACCTTCAGCATTATCATTGCGTCCAAAGTAGTAGTCAGGGACCGCTGACCCCAGAACCGCGGTCCCGCTCTACGATTTCTCTCAGTCATTAATGCGTATTATTTCGTTCGTCGGCGCGATCGCTATCGCTCTGGCGTCAGCGGCTGTCGTATCGACGGCTTCCGCCCAGGATCTCGACGTGATTCGCGGCCAGGTACTCGGCCCGGACGGGAAACCGCTCGAGGACGCCAAAGTCACGGCGACCTCGTTATCGGGCAACGTCAATCGCACCGCCCGGTCCGACAAGAACGGCCGCTACACCATCACCTTTCCGGGCGGCGAAGGAGACTATTTCGTCGAGTTCTCAGCGTTGGGATACGCCGCCCGGCGGTTCGAGGTAAAGCGCACCGCCGATCAGGAGATTCTGGTCGCCGATGCCAAGCTTCAACGCGCGGCCGGCCTGCTCGAGACGGTGAAGGTCAATGCCCAGCGTGATCGACCTGAGCGGAACGACAATGCTCCCGACATCGGCGGTAGCGAGCGGCCGGTGGACAACAGCGCCGTACCGGCCGATCAGCAGGGAGATATCGCCGCAATGGCTGCATCGTTGCCGGGTGTGACGCTGGTCCCCGGGCAGGATGGGGACCCATCCGGCTTCTCGGTTCTCGGACTCTCCCCCGATCAGAACAACACCACCCTCAATGGCTTGAACTTCGGCGGTGCGAATCTCCCGCGCGACGCCAACGTCACCAGTTCGCT
>DASYIM010000273.1:0-6023 GCA_035997625.1 Gemmatimonadaceae bacterium | reverse complement strand
TCCGGACTCTGCAGCGTGAACTGGTATTGGCTCTTGGCCGAGCGTCCGCCGATCTGAATCGCCGGCGGAACCGTCATGAATACATTGAGGCCGGGAATTCCCGATAGCTTGGGCCGCATCTCATTGACGATCTCGTCCGCGGTCGGTCGCTGGTTACGCGGTTTCAGGCTGAGGAAAATGCGCCCCTGATTGTTGCTGGAGCCGAAACCGCCGCCCGCCGACGACATGAAGCCCGCGAGGTATGGACTCTGGGCGATGATCCCCGCCGCGATCTGTTGCTTCTTCACCATTTCCGGGAACGACGTTCCCTGAGCCGCCTCCGTGGTAACCATGATTTGCCCGTTGTCCTGAGTCGGGATGAATCCAGTCGGTACCACCTTGAACAACACGACCGTTCCGACGAGAACCGCCAGCGAGAACATCAGAGCGCCGAAGCGATGGTCCATTACCCAGCTGAGGCTCGACTGGTAGCGGCCAAGAATGCGCTCGTAAACGCGCTCGGTTGCGTTGAACAGCCGCCCGTGCTGGTGCGACGGGGGCTTGAGGAATCGACTCGCCAGCATCGGCGTCAGTGTCAACGACACGAAGCCCGAAACCAGGATCGCGGTGCCGATGGTCACCGCAAACTCGTGAAAGAGCCTGCCCAGGATCCCGCCCATGAACAGCAGCGGGATGAACACCGCCGTCAGTGAGATCGTCATCGCCAGAATGGTGAAGGCGACTTCTGCGGACCCTTCGTACGCCGCCTTCATTGGATCCTTACCCATCTCCATATGGCGGACGATGTTCTCCAGCATCACGATCGCGTCGTCGACTACGAAGCCAACAGCGAGCGTGAGCGCCATTAGCGACAGGTTGTCGAGTGAGTATCCGAACAGGTACATCACGGCGAAGGTGCCGATCAGAGACATCGGCAATGCGAGGCTCGGGATGATCGTCGCCGAGATGTTTCGCAGGAAGATGAAGATCACCATGATCACCAGGAACAGCGTGAGCATGAGCGTGAACTTCACATCCTTGACGGACTCCTCGATCGCGATCGACCGGTCGTACAGCGTCCGGATCTCGACGCTCGGCGGAATCTGGACCTTCAGCCTTTCCACCAGGTCCTTCACGCCGTTGGCGACGGCGACGGTGTTGGTGCCCGGCTGTCGCTGGACGGCGAGGACGATGGAGCGGTCGCCGTTGAACCAGCTGGCGGTTTTGTTGTTCTCTACGTCATCGAGAACCCGTCCGAGCTCCTCCAGGTGGACCGGGGCCCCGTTGCGATAAGCGACCACCATCTGACGGAACTCGGCGGCGTTCTGGAGCTGGCCGTTGGCGCGGATGGTCGACGCCTTGTTGGGCCCCCACAGCGTGCCCGTGGGCATACTGACGTTCTGCGCGCCGATCGCCGACGCGACTTCGTCGATGCCGATCCCGCGATGGGCCAGCGAAGTGGGATCGAGCTGCACCCGCACCGCGTACTTTTGCGCGCCGAAGACCTGCACTTGCGCGATGCCCGGAACCATTGAGATACGTTGCGCAAGGTAGGTCTCGCCGTACTCGTCGAGATCCGAGAGCGCCATTGTCTTCGACGTCAACGCGAAGTAGAGAATCGGTGAATCCGCCGGATTCACCTTGCGATACGACGGCGGAAGAATGCCCAGCGGAAGGCTGCGCAACGTCTGCGATATCGCTGCCTGCACGTCGGCTGCCGCGGCGTCGATGTCGCGGTCGAGCGAGAACTGAATGGTGATTCCCGTCGAACCGAGCGAGCTCGACGAGGTCATGTTGTCGATGCCGGCGATCGTCGAGAATTGTTTCTCGAGAGGCGTAGCGACAGCGGCGGCCATCGTCTCCGGACTGGCGCCCGGCAGATTGGCGTTGACCGATATGGTCGGGAAATCCACCGACGGCAGGTCGCTCACCGGGAGTTTCTTGTAGGCGGCCGCGCCGAAGAACAGGATGCCGATCATGACGAGGGCAGTCATGACTGGCCGGCGGATGAATAGTGCGGTCATCGGGCGGCTCCTTTTATCGACACCTTCGAGCCTGGTATAAGTCGAGATTGCCCATCCACTACAACGCGGTCGCCTTCACGAAGACCGCTGGCGATGACCGCAACGGTGTCGACGGTGCGCGCAACCTGAACCGGTGTTTGCCGCGCGGTTTGAGCGGTGTCGATGGTATAGACGAATGTGCCCTGCTGACCTGTGAGCACCGCCGGCGCGGGCAAGGTGAGTGCGTTCGGATCGACGTACAGCTGAAGCCCAACACTCATATACTGTCCGGGCCAGATCGTCCCTTCCGGATTACTGAATCTCGCCTTGAGCAGGACCGTTCCGGTAGTGGAATCGACGTTGTTGTCCACGAAGGCGAGCGAGCCGTCGATGGGGACGCCCGTGCCTTCGGAGGGCGTCGCGCGAACCTTCAACTCGTTTCCGCTCCTGTAATAGCGCTGGATATCGGGGAACTGGCTCTGCGGCACTGAGAATCGCACCAGAATTGGCTGTATCTGATTGATTACGACTAAAGGTGGGTCACTGTTCGCTTTCACCAGGTTGCCCATCCGAACGAGCAGGCTTCCCGTTCGCCCGGAGATCGGCGCCACAATCGTGCAGTTGGCGACATCGAGCGCCGCTTTCTGGATCGTTGCGCGATCGGCCTCGACGGTGGCCGCCGCTGACATGGCGGTCGCCTCAGCCTGGTCGGCCTGCGAGCCGGTGACATAACCTTCCTTGACGAGCGCAGCGTAACGCGTCGCATCTCTGCGCGCGTTCGCCGCAATTGCCTGGTCACGAGCGAGTTGCGCGCGCGCCTGGTTGAGCACGGCTGCGTAGGGCCGCGAATCGATCTGTAACAGCACCTGACCTGCCTGTACCGCCTGACCTTCCGAGAAATTGACCCGTTGGAGCGTCCCGTTCACCTGAGCCTGGACGGCGACCGTTTGCATTGGCTCAGCTACACCATTGGCGGTCACGACGTACGGGATCGCCGACCGCCGCACTGTGGTGACGCTCACGGGTACCTGCGGCGATCGCGGCGGATCTTTTTTCGAGCACGCGACTGCGGCAGAAATACCGATCACCGCGATGCACGCGGTCCGGGTGCGCGTGCTCATTTGGAGTCGGGATTTGGAAGTGGACGCGACAACGTGTCGGGTGAGAATGAGAATGGAGTGTCGCCGTGTACTCCGAGTACACCGGCGTCGCGGGCGAGTTGCGCCAGCGAAGTGTACCAGGCCCACCGAGTCTGGACCCGTTGCGCCCGCGCGTTGCCGAGGGCGGTCTGCGCCGTGAGAAGGTCGAGGATACTGCCGACGCCTTCGCGATAGCGGCCGGCCGCGACCTGGGCCGATTGCTCGGCGCTGGCCAGCAGGTCGTCCGCGGTGGCGGCACGTTGTTGTGCCGTCTGCAGTGTGTAAAACGAGACGAAAACCTGGGTCACCACGTCCTGCCGGGTTTGATCGGCAAGCGCGGCGATGGCGTCCGCCTGTGCGCGGGCGGCGGCAATGTCATACTGGTGAGAAAAGCCGTTGAATATCGGAATCGAAAGGCCAAGGCTGAGAGTGTACGACGGCCCGGCGAATGTCGACGGGCTGGAATAGATACGCGATCCGTTGCCGCCGAGGTTGAGCGAAGGGAGCGCCGCCGCGCGGGCCACGCGCACCCGCGAGTAGGCCGCCGATGCCGCGGCGCGCGCCGCGGCCAGATCCGGCCGGTTCTGAAGCGCTGTGTTGATGATGTTGTCGACGCTATCCGTCAGGGTTCTGACAGGAACCGGACCCGTAATGGGCGCGAGGTCGAAGGGAAGATTCGGGGGCAATCCGAGCGCGGCGGCCAACCCGCCGCGCGCGGCCTGCACAAGTCCCTGACTGGTCTCGAGAGTCAGCTGCTCCTGCGATAACGCGGTCTTGGCCTGCAACACGTCGGCGATCGTTGCGAGTCCAACCCGATTCCGCTGTTGAGCGGCGTTCAGACTTGCCTGCGCCTCGGCGATCGCCGTTCGCTCGGCGGCGAGTAGAGCAATCGTCGCCATGTAAGTGAAATACGAAGTCTGGGCCTCGAGGACCGTGTTCTGAATCGTCGCGTTGTGCGACAGGCTGGCGGCGAACAGGTTCTGCCGCGCCGCCTCAACGGATCCGGAACGACCGCCGAAATCCAGCAGCAGATAATTCAGCGAGACCGATGGTCCGTACTCCGTTCTCTGTCCAGCGGACCGGGTGTTCGTTGCCGGCGATTTGATTCGCGAGGTCGTGGCGCTGCCGTTCAGCTCCGGGAAATACTCGCCCCGCGCCGAACCGAGGAGGGCCGCCGCGGATCGCGCCTGCGACCAGGAAGCACGCGTGGCCGGATTGTTTCGTAGCGCCAGATCGACGACGTCGGCGATTGTCAGCGTCTGCATTCTCTGCTGCAGATCGGCGGGCACCGCGTTCACCTGCGCCTGCGTGATGAGCGGCTCCGGTTGTATGGCCGCGGGGGGTGGCGTCCATGGTACACTGGGGGACGGTGAAGCACCGGCGACGCCGTCGACTCGGGGGGTGCCGACACAGCCTGCGATTATCGGCGACAGGCCGATGAACATGGCTTGGAGAAGTCTCTTGGTTTGCGACATTATTCCCAATACGTGATTCTGCACGGTTCTGCTGGCCGACGACAAAGGTTTTGTGCGACGCTCAGTTGCACTACATTTGGCGATTCGCATTCGTAGCAAAAGGAGCCAATGACGAAGTATAAGTTCGCCAAAGTCCCAGCGCGGGGAGAAGGGATCACGTATCGGAACGGGGCTCTGTCCGTTCCAGACAATCCAATCATCCCATTCGTTGAAGGCGATGGCACTGGCCCCGACATCTGGCGCGCCTCGGTTCGCGTGTTCGATGCTGCGGTCGAGCGCGCCTATCAGGGGCAGCGCAAGATCGAGTGGATGGAGGTCTTCGCGGGCGAGAAGTCGTTCAAGCAGTTCCAGGATTGGCTTCCCCAGGAAACCGTCGACGCGATGCAGGAGTATCGGGTCTCCATCAAGGGTCCGTTGACCACGCCGGTGGGCGGCGGCATCCGCTCCCTCAACGTTACGCTGCGGCAGGTGCTCGACCTTTACGCCTGCATTCGGCCTGTTCGCTACTTCGAGGGCGTCGGCGCTCCCGTCAAGGAGCCGGAAAAAGTCGACGTCGTGATTTTCCGCGAGAATACCGAAGACGTCTACGCCGGAATTGAGTGGAAGGCGGGGTCGCCCGAAGCGGAGAAGATCGCCGCGTACCTCCGGAAGGAATTCAAGAGCGAGATCCGTGAAAAATCGGCTCTTGGCATCAAGCCAATGTCCGAGTTCGGGTCCAAGCGGCTGGTCGAGATGGCGATCAGGTACGCCATCGAAAAGGACAAGGAATCGGTGACTCTGGTCCACAAGGGCAACATCATGAAGTTCACCGAAGGCGCTTTTCGCGACTGGGGTTACGAGGTCGCTCGCGAGAAATTCGCCGACGACACCACGACCGAAGCAGAGCTGGCCAAGGCGGGACCATCGGGTCGGGCCGATGCGATCGTGATGCGCGACCGAATTGCGGACTCGATGTTCCAGCAGCTGCTGCTCAGGCCGTCGGAATATTCCGTGATCGCGACGCCCAATCTGAACGGCGACTATCTGTCCGATGCGGCGGCCGCACAGGTGGGTGGCCTCGGAATCGCGCCGGGAGGCAACGTCGGTGACGGGGTCGCCGTATTTGAAGCAACCCACGGCACCGCTCCCAAGTACGCCAACCTCGATAAGATCAACCCTGGGAGCGTTATTCTCTCGGGCGTGATGATGTTCGAGTACATGGGTTGGCCGGAGGCATCGCAGCTGATTATCAAAGGAATGGAGAACGCGATCAAGTCGAAGCGCGTGACGTACGATCTGGCGCGTCAGATGCCGGGCGCTACCGAAGTATCAACCTCGGCGTTTGGCGATCAGGTTATCGCCGGAATGAAGGCTTAGCTGGTGCTTTCCGTAAGCATCAATTCGGCGAGTCCGACTGAAGTCGGAACCAGCCTCCTCGTAATCGCGCT
>DASYIM010000272.1:0-2391 GCA_035997625.1 Gemmatimonadaceae bacterium | reverse complement strand
GGCAACGTGGAATTCGCCGTCGAGCGCGACCCTTCACTAAGCGGCGTCCGGCTCCTTTGGAAGGCATTGCGCGGTGCGACTCCTGCACTAGCGCCGGGTGCGCTGTCACAGCTCGGGTTGCTCGGATTGATCTACGGTTTCAGACACCCGGCGCTTGCGGGCGACACTGTTGGGGAGCACACCTCGGCTAGCTGAGCCGCAGGAATTCAACTCATCTCGGCGTCTCGCACCGCCGACAGAATCGAGGAGCTTAAAAATGCGTTTCGTTGATCTACGGGCGTTGTTGGCGTTGTGTGCTGTTGTCGCAGCAGCCGCTTGCACCGCGAAGCCCGATACGCAAAGCGACACCGCGCTGGTTGTTACCGGAGACACTGCCATGACTCCGCCAGCCACAACAACGACGACAACGACCACGCCGGCGCCGAGCACCACCTCCAGCAGCACCGCGGCCATAGTCCCGATCAACATCAACACCGCTACAGACGCCCAGATACTTGCCATTCCGGGCATGGGGCCGCGCATGCTGCGTGAGTTCAAGGAATACCGGCCCTATAAATCGATCGAGCAGTTCCGCCGCGAGATCGGGAAGTACGTGGACAAGGCCGAAGTCGCGCGGCTCGAGCAGTACATCGTGATCAAGTAGCTCTACGACCTGGACAGCGATCAAGGCTTGATGTGATACAGGAAGGCGATCAGGTGCCTCAGTTCTCGCTACCGGCGGACGACGGGACTGTCGTCACGCGTGATTCACTGCGCGGACGCAATACGGTGCTGTATTTCTATCCAAAGGACGACACGTCCGGCTGTACCAAGGAGGCGTGCGATTTTCGCGATGCCTTTCCTCGATTCGGAAAGACCGATGCGCAGGTGATCGGGGTGAGCCCTGACAGCATAGAGTCGCACTTGAAATTCAAGAAGAAGTATCAGCTTCCTTTCAAGCTGCTTGCGGATGAGGGCCACAAGCTCGCGGACGCGATGGGCGTGTGGAAAGAGAAGTCGATGTACGGGCGCAAATACATGGGGATCGAGCGCACGACCGTCATCATCGATCGTGACGGCCGAGTCGCTCGAATTTTCCCCAAGGTGCGCGTTCCCGGGCACGTGGAGGAAGTGGAGACCGCACTGAGCGATCTCGCCGACAAATAGAGCTACGATTTGGACGGGGACAGGCCGGGCATCGGCTCGTCGGCTGTCGGACCATAGATCGACGGGACAGGCACGTCGACGAGCCGTAGATAGACCGTGAGCTGGCCGCGATGATGGACCAGGTGGTTGATGGTCTGGCGCACGATGACGCCGCGTGGAGCGGTGAAGAAAACCTGCTCGCCTCTTTTCAGCGACCAGTCAACCTTGTAATCGGAATCCCTGGCGGCCGCGATCGCCTGCCGCGCCTCTTTGACGTGCTTGTCGAAGGACGTCAGCAGATCCTCGGTTTTCTGGTACGAGTATCCGGGATAACCGCCGAGGTCGAGGTGCGTCTGGGTAACCGCGTTGGTGATCCAGCCCGGCATCCCGGCCACGAGCTGGGTGAGATGGCCCAGTGAAAAAGACTTGGGGTGGGGCTTGAACTGGCCTTTGTCGGTTGGAACTCTCTCTATGACTCTGCGGGTCGACGCCATTTCCTGATCGAACTCCGGCAGCAGCGTGTCAGCGATGCTCATACGGTCCCCCAGTAATCGGTTGTTGTTTCCTCCTAGTATGCTCGCGGATGGCGACGCCGTCCACACGTCCATCGAACGGCGGCCTCACCCATTCATCCGATACCGTCGCGCCTGCCTTGGAGCGAGTGTCAGGCATTACCAATCAACAGGGTCGGATGTCAGCACAACGAACAGGAAGCTCCAGCGCACTCACCGAGCTTTCATCGCAGCTCGCGTCGGCGGTTTCGACTGCCGCGAATTCGGTGGTCTCGATCCACGCGCGTCGTCGCATTCCATCGAGCGGTGTCGTCTGGCGCGATGGCGTAGTTGTCAGTGCCAGTCACACCGTCCGCCGCGACGACGAGATTCCCGTGACTCTTCCGAGCGGCGATACCGCCGTCGCCACGGTGGCGGGACGCGATTCGGCGACGGATCTGATCGCGTTGCGCGTCGAAGGAACCAAGTCACACGTCGCACTGCGGGCTGATGCGTCGTCGCTCCGGGTGGGATCACTGATTCTGGCAGTCGGACGACCGGGCCCGAATGTCTCGGCGAGCTTCGGGATCGTCAGCGCGGTGGGAGAGGGATGGCGCACCTGGCAAGGCGCGCGGATCGACAGGGTCCTGCGCCTCGACGTCGCTGTGTACGACGGCTTCTCTGGTGGTTCGCTGGTCGATGCGTCGGGCGCGGTAGTCGGCGTCAACAACTCGGCGCTGGCGCGCGGAACGCCTCTGGCGCTGCCGGCGGCGGC
>DASYIM010000271.1:0-4907 GCA_035997625.1 Gemmatimonadaceae bacterium | reverse complement strand
TATCGAAGTTGAGGAATTCCGCGCTGTATCCGGTACGGAGCGGCAGCGCGGCGATCGCGTCCTGGCTACCGGGGCCATCGGCGAACAACACTCCGTGCATATCGATGCTGATCGGACGTGTCTGTCCCCTTGCCGTGATGGTGCCCGTCGCCGTGTTACCGGCGAATTGCACCTCCATCGTGAGCGTCGGATCCCGCAGCACCCGTCTTTGCGGGACGAGAGTCTTCCTGTCGAGAACCACCGAATCGATGGAGACATAGTTGGACATCGTCGTCACTTCGGTCACTACCCAGGCGCCCTTCTCGAGCTTTACGGTGCGCGCCATATCCAGGGGGACGAGCTTGCCGTCGATCTCCAGACTAGCCCTGTAGATAGCGGTGCCCGGCGTGAGCGCCGCAACCGGCTTGGGAGGTTGATCACCCTGAGCCCTGGCAATCATCGGCGTTCCACCGGCAATCGCGAAGACAAAAGAGCATCGTGCGAGGCTGCGTCCGGCGCTGATGCCGAAAGGTTTCATCACCTAGAGACGACTGGCCCGACGATCTGCTACGGCGTCCTGGGCTTCGGGAGCGGCAGTGTCCGTCTTGGCAGTGCAATTACGCTGTCGCGCCCGATTATCGAATCGCGCTTCGGTGTCGGTTGGGCACGCGACGGCACTCTCCGCTTCGGCGGCGCCGGCTTGGTTACTGTCGACCCGGCTGGAGCGAATTGCGGAATGGCGCTCGTATCCGGTGGCGCGAGCGCAGGAACCGAGGAACCTGATAGAGCGCTATCCTGTTTGGCACCGCTACCGCCCGAGCACGCGGCGCACAGCAGCGAAACGAGGGCGACACGGGCACGCCAACGAATCATTTCTCGAGACTCGCCGCGTTTCGGCGGTGCGAGGGTATGACGCGCGGCGGCGACGCCAGGCCCCGCTCCCACACCGACCCGATCGGCGTCAATGGATTCACGATCTGATCCCCGCGTATGCTGCCCGCGAAAATCGTATATGGATCCGCGGCGGAAGTGTTGATGGTGTAGCCGAGGTCGGCGAGCGCACGCACCGTCATGATGCTCAGGGGCATTGTGCCGTTGCTTGCAAAACCCGTCATCAGCTCCGTCCCGAACGTCGTCTCCCGCCAATGGGAGTTGGCCGTCCCCGCCCCGCCGGTGTTCTCGACGGGCACCGATGTGGCGCACGTCGTCGTCCCGCCCGTGGTGCGGCATCCTTGCAAGCCCCCGTCGCCGGTGTAGGCGACGCCGGGTGTATCGAATCCCGTCAGCAGTCCCTTATCGTTCCAGAACACACCGATGCCGACGACGTGCAACATCTCGTGGGTGATGATGTCCTGAAGAGTCCCGCCGCTGCCCAGGGAATTGAGATCGTCTACGTCGAACTCCATCACTCCCACCACCGTCCGCAGATCGGGGGCGTCGCGCACATAGCACGGTCCGGCCTGCGCCAAAACCTTGCCGGGCCCGTCGATCGTTTGCACCGAGGCGTAGATGATCACACCAGGCACATTTTCGGCTAGCACCGGCTGGCCCGTGACGCCGCAGTTGGCCGGATCGGCACCGGTGGCGTCGGTAGTCGGAATCGCGCCCGTCACGATGCCGCGAATTCGCGCCGCCGCATTGGTGAATAGCACCTGCTGCTGGGCGGTCATCGCCGATCCCCAGAAGCGGATGTCGATGGTGTAGTTCGAGATCACCGTCGCCGTCACGTTTGCCGACTGCGACCCGATGCTGGCGAGGATCGATTGCGGCAGCGCCGATCTGCCCAGTGTGAAGCCGGGCATGGTGATAGTGCCGTCGGCAGCGGCAATCGACGTGACGGCGGCGAGCCTGCCACCGCCGTTCAGTACCGAAAAGTTGACAACCTGGTTGTCGAGTTTGTTGCCGTACTGATCGACGCCGGCGAGGAACACCGGTTGCGCGAGGGCAGTTCCTGCCAGCCCCGATTGATTGTTGCCGGCGAGAATGCTTAGCGACTGAATCGGTCCGGGGGCGGCAGCAACGGAGAAGGTCACGGCCGCGGCCCCGTCGGAGAGGGTGAGTGTCTGGGTGCCCTTCACCGTTCCGAGCGTCCAAGACTGAATCACCACGGCGCCGCCGTCGTCGGTGGTGAGCGTGGGAACCGGAGTGGATCCGCCGCCGGCGACTGCCACCGCTACCGGCGCGCCGGCGATGGTGTTATCGAAAGCGTCCTTGAGGACGGCCGAGATCGGCGAGCCCACGATCTGGCCGACAACGCCGGTCAAAGTCGTCGCGCCACTGGCGACGAGCTTCGCGGGTGCGCCAGGGAGCGAAGTCACGCTGACCACAACAGGCGTCAGAGTTCCGACGGTGATGGTAAGGCTATTCAATCCGATCGTTTTTCCGAGGGTCCAGGTGCCGACGGACGTCGACGGCGTGGTGGTCTTCGGGGGCGGATTGGAGAGCGAGCCACCGCCGGCAGTGACGGCGATGCTGACGGTGGCGCCGCTCATCGGATTTCCATCCTGATCCTTCACCACGAATGTCGGCGAGGTCGCCAGCGGCAAACCAGCCGCGGCAGTAGCAGCCGGTGGGGTGGTGATTTCGATCGATTTGGGAACCGCTTTGGGACCGGAGGAATCGCCGCAGGCAGTCGATACGAGAGCGACCGCCGCCACTGAAATGACAAGGTGTGTGCGCATTAAGGAGGAGACGAGGGTGCGCAAAGATTGGTCAAATGTTCACGCAGTCAAGAGACTTCTGCTGCGGCGGCTCGTTCCCGCGTTCAGCGATCGCGACCAGCCGCATCGGCTGGTCGCCCTGGCTTTCTACATGACGCCTGCGGGCATCTCGTCAGCCGAGCGGCCGTAGCTCCACGGCACCGGGATATCGAGGATCCGCAGATAGACCCCCACCTGCGCGCGATGGTGCGCCGAGTGGGTGACGAACGCCGTGCGAAGGACGGTCGAGCGTGGTGCCTTGAGCGCGACGACATCGCCAATTCGGAGGGTCCAGGTCTTGTTCGCCTGATCCCAGGTCATCTGCCCCAGAATCGATTTCATCTGCGCACTCAGCTGATCGAACAACTTGAGCCGCTCGGCAGTGGTGGTAAACGTCGGCTCCGGCGGGCGCGGGGCGAGCCCGTCGAATTCGTCGCGCGTCATCATCATGATCGCGAAGCCAGGGAGCTGCGCGAGGTGCGTGGCGAGCTCGCCCAGTGATCTCGACTTCGGGTGAGGCCGCCAGTCGTTGTTGCCGTCGGGAACGCGCTCGAGCATCCGGCGCGTGGTCGCCAACTCACCCTCCAGATCGGGGAACAGCGTTGTCGCGGGACCCGGCTTTGATTTCGGTGAGGCAGTTTTCATGTTGGCACCGGAGCTGGACGATTTCCTGGGAGCGGAATCCTTCGGCATTGGTTTAGCCTTCGATGATGTGATAAGTGGATATTAACGGCCTGACCCCACCACCATCGACATTCTGACGACCAAATCACGAGGCCGCGCGTTCGTCGCGCTCGCCGTCGCTGGCTGCCTGTGGGGCACCGGATTTCTATTCGGGAAATGGGCGTTCGCCGAGCTCTCGGTGGGGCAAATGGTGCTCTACCGATTTCTTTTTGCATCGGTGGGTTTCGCCCCGGGAGTTTGGCGGGGGATGCGAAACCCGGCGACGCGCATTCGTCGCCCGGACCTGCCGCTGATTCTCGCCGCGGCGCTGATCGGGGTGCCGATCCAGTTTCTGATCCAGTTTGCCGGGCTGGCGCGGACGACAGTCTCGCATGCTTCGCTGATGGTGGGGGCGTTGCCGGTGATGCTGGCGGCGGGATCGGCGCTGTTTGCGCACGAGCGCGTGACGCCGAAAAGATGGATCGCGCTTGCCGGCTCGACGGTCGGCGCCGCGCTGATTGCATTCGGCGCGTCCAGCGGCGAAGCGGGATCACAAGCAACTCTGTTCGGAGACCTACTCGTCGCGGCCTCGCTCATCGCGGCGGTGGCGTGGATTCTCCTCGTTCAGGCTCTGATGAAATCGGGACGATATACGCCGATCACCGCGAGCGCGTACGTGATGACGGCCGGGACGGCGATGCTGGTGGTCTGGGTGTTCGTGACGGAGGGACCGCTGCCGACTCACTTGTCGGGCCTGACATGGATTTCGGTCGCGGCGATGGGACTGTTCGCCACAACCGTCACCACGTACCTGTGGAATTGGGGACTGGCGCAGGTTCCGGCGTCACAGGCGGGAGTTTTCCTGAATCTGGAGCCGGTGGTTGGTGCGATACTCGGCGTGCTCGTCCTCCACGACGTGCTCGGGCCGTTCGGCGTGATCGGTGGCATGCTCGTGATAGGAGCGGCGGTGGCTGTGGCGATGGATGAGGGGCAAAAGAGCGGGGCCGACCACCACTAGACCTGAAAGCGACGTGTTTTTGGGGCTGCCGGAAGTGCCCAAACACTCGTTTAGAAACCCAGGGCAAACCCCTAATTTCTCACTTTGCCATTTGTTTGCAAAACGCGGCAAACATGCTGGCGAAACCGGCGTCGATGAAAATGCAACTCGTTGTCTTATAGAGAGTTATGGTGTGAGCGGTATCGGACGGAGCGCGGCCATCGAGAGGGTTACTATTAGGGAAAGCCCCCAGTCTAATGCATGAACGGCGCAGTCAGTCGTCCCCAATCCGCTTAGGAGATTCACCAAATGTCGAACAAAAAGGGTTTTACCCTTATCGAGCTTCTGATCGTAGTCGTCATCATCGGCATTCTTGCCGCGATCGCGATTCCGAAGTTCGCAAATACCAAGGACAAGGCGTACGTCGCCGCGATGAAGTCTGACCTTCGCAACATGGCGACCTACGAAGAGCAGTACGCTGCCGACCAGGGTGGCGCGTATTTCGGTGGAACCGCCACGATGGCTGCTCCGCTGCAGGGCTTCAGCCCTTCGCAGAACGTCACTGTCGT
>DASYIM010000270.1:0-3656 GCA_035997625.1 Gemmatimonadaceae bacterium | reverse complement strand
AGGTTGTCGATCAGCTGCAGCATACGCTCCTCGTCGGCCTGAATCACCGTGCCGGCGGGCGCAGGTGTGACGACCAGAGAGATGCCTTGCTCCGACGCGCGGGCCTGGAATTCTTCGATCGTCTCCGTCAGCAGGCGATTGGCATCGGAGCGGCCCAGGTTGAGCGACAGATGTCCGGTCTCCAGGCGAACGATATCGAGCAGGTCGCCGATGAGCCGGTTCATTCGCTGCACGGCGCGGGCGCTGATGGCGATGGTAGCCGTGCGGCGCTCGGGGGTGAGATCGGGTTCGGCCAGCAGCTGCGTCGTCATGCTCACGAGGTTGAGCGGATTTCGTAAGTCGTGCGCGACCACGCCCAGCACCTGCTCGCGCGCTTGCGACATGAATTCGGCGGTTTGCCTGGCGGCGCGCTCCTCATCGTAGCTTCGCGCCCGCTGCAAGGCGTCCGCGGTTGCCTGAGCAAGCAGACTGGTAAAAAGCTCGTCGGTGGCGTGCGTGGCCGGACAGAAAGCGAAATCGAACGCCACTCCACCCACCACCTTGTCGGCGTGAATAAGCGGCAAGGCGAGATGGGCGCCGACGTCGGCGGCATCCGTCACCGCCGCGCCGAGGCCGACAAAGCAGGCATCGTACTCCTCGGCGGAGCGGAGCCACACCGACTTCCGCTCACGAGCTGCCTGCAGAATCGGCAAGCTCTCGTCACCGCTCGAATAGAGCTTCATCAGCTCCTTGTCGTCGGGACGCCCGACGGCGCCTAACACCTGCGTCACGCGTCCGTCTTCGATTAAAACGAGGTGCCCGCGGGTCGCCTGGACGGTTTGCAGTCCACGCGTCAGCAGAGCAGTCGCGATTTCGGCGGTGGTGTTCGCCACCGACATCGCCGCCGTCACTTCCTGGAGCGCGTTGGCGCGCGCCGCGGTTCGCTCGGCGTCCACCAGCGCGTCCTCGAGCGCCTCATTCGCGGTACTGAGATTGTCGGAGAGAGCGCGCACTTCCTCCATTTGCTGGGCGAGGCTTGTGTTGAGACCGTTCAGCTCGCGGACGTGATTTTCCGCAACCGCGCGAGCGCGTCGCAGCACTTCGGTCGCCGCGCTGACGAGGCCGACGATGACGAAGAAAAACACCACGTGCGGGCCGTCCTTGAATACCCGCGCGAAGAGGGTCTTGTCCGACGTCGCCGGGATGAAGAATGCGAACACAAGTGCGATGACGCCGAACGAAATCACAAGGGCGCGCAGCGCGCCGAGCCGCCAGATGTTGGTGGCGACGGCGGTGAGCAACAGCAGGTAGGCGATCGTCGGCCAGGCAACGGCCGCGTAGCACGCCAGCGCGGTGATGGCGATAGCGGCCATGTCGCCGCGAAGACCAGTCTGTACGTAGCGACGCACGTACTGGCCGAGGCCTGGCAGGTTGCTGAGGTCGAAGGCTCGTGTACTCATAGTCGTGGCCGACTTTCAGTGATCAATCGGCCTGATATAGAGTACGCTGTGGGACGGGAAACTGAAGCCCCGGCGGCGAATGTCATGCGCTTTCAGGACGAATACCGCCTCTCGATCACAGAATTCTGGCGAGCCAATGCACAATGTTGAGAGCAAATTGTTGATTGTCGTTTCCGGGAAGCTGCATCCCGAACTGATTTCCTCTGTCGTCGATCTGCGCCGTTAGGGCGCCGGCTTCGCCCATGACTACCGCCCGCCCTTTCTTGAGCTCGATGGCAACGGCCTGTGAACGGCCTTTCGCAGATCTGTTCTGAAAACCCGGCGGTGCCGGGACATAATCGACGGCGCTGTCTCCCAGGAGCAGCAATGGGACACCCGTTGCGGTTCCCAGCGACTGCCCGGTGAAGGTCATAGCGCGACTTACGCGTTCCTCCTTTGACCGGCCATTCGTGATGGCATGATTCGCCAGGAGTCCGTTGTCTCTCGAGTAAACCAATCGGCTTCGATCGCGCGGATGGGCGGGGTCAATGTTGGAAGCTTCAGCGAAGCCACCGGTCATGTCCACGCCAAGTGCCCTGGCCAGTGTCGACGCCGACGCGCCATACGGGTGGTGATCGGCGACGAGAAGCACACTCCCACCGCGCTCCACCCAGCTGCGAATGGTATCGATCTCTACTCGATCGAACGCGGGCTCAGGACGGTGCTCGCGGGATTTTGTCGGCAGGTTCAGGCCGAACAACGTGTAGGTTTTTCCGCCGGCTGCGTTAACGATTATGAAAAGCTGGCACTCAGCTGGCATTCCGAGGCGAAGATCGGCCTCGATGATTCGGATGCGAAATCCGTCCTTCTGAAGAAGGCTCGCGAACGGACGATAAAGTCCGTCCGACGTATGAGAGTTGTTGTGTGCCTGATCAAAACACGCGACAGGTCCATTGCCGGCATACGCAGGGTGCTTAATCCTGATTTCATAGGACGGGTCTACTTTTTGGGCGGCGCAAGCAGTCGTGGCTATCGCGGCCGTTAGAAAACTGATTGCGCGAAAGTCGGCAAAGCTGTGATTACGTGGCATACAGTCCTCGAGTCTCCTGGCCGAGCCTGGATTTACAGGTGTTGGTTTATAGAGACGTCGGCGAAGCGCGACGTTTACCGTGCTTCGCGCAGTGAGGGGTAAACGCAGCAGCCTCTGGATGCCTCTTTAGTGTGGTACCCTTGAGACCAACTCTGAACAACACGATTGAACGCAATAGCCCCCCTCGGTTCCGCGGCCGTCGACCCTGAGGCTTCAGCCATCGATTCCCTGGTAGAACAGGCGAGAGGTGGAGATGAGCGCGCGTTTACGCTGCTCGTCGATCGTATGCAGCCGCGCGTCCACCGTTGGGTTCTCGCCTATGCAGCCAATCGGGACGAGGCTGATGACATGGTTCAGGAGGCGTTCGTGCTCGCCCTCCGCGGTCTACGTCAGTATCGCGGCGGAGGCGTGTTTCACGTCTGGCTGTATCAGGTTGCTCGACGCGCGGCGTGGCGAACGCGAAAGAAGGCTCGGCATCGGGCAGCTCTCGCGGCAGGCCCGCGGGCCGCGCCCGATCGTCTCGTCTACGAAACCGACCCTGGAGGCCGGGTGGATCGGGAACGCCTCAGCGCTCTCGTCCGCGACTTCTGGCAGGAATTACCAGAACGACAGCGGGCAGTTATCGACCTCGTCGATCTTCAGGGCTATAACCAGCATGACGTTGCGGAGATGCTCAAACTGAATCCGTCAACTTTGCGAGCCAATCTCTTCAAAGGCAGACGCACGCTCCGCTCCCGTTTGCTGGCGCGATACCCGTCGCTGGCCTTGCCCAAAACCCGGGAGGAGGCATGACCTGCAGCGAGTGCATCGAAGTGCTGCTGGAAGGTGACCTTACCGAGGACCTCGATACGCACATTCGCGAATGCGAGCGGTGCACGCTAGCTGTCCAATTGTTGCGCGACGCTCAGGATAGTCTGTCTCAGGATCTTCGGCAGCAGAGTGTCGGGCTTCGGCCGGCGCAAACGCTGGCGGAGTATGCGTATCGCCGTGTGCGGCGTGAGCGTTTGCTGTGGCGGATAGTGTTGCCGGTTCTGCTGATCCTGATTGCCGCGACCGGAATGCTGATCACGAGAACCTTTGGTCCCGAGCTGAAGCGACTCACCGAACCACCTCCAGCGGTAGAAACTTCGACGTTCTCGCTACGGTGT
>DASYIM010000269.1:0-16711 GCA_035997625.1 Gemmatimonadaceae bacterium | reverse complement strand
GCCGACCCCGAGATCCACGACAAGAG
This sequence comes from Gemmatimonadaceae bacterium, assembly GCA_035997625.1. Lineage (GTDB taxonomy): Bacteria > Gemmatimonadota > Gemmatimonadetes > Gemmatimonadales > Gemmatimonadaceae > UBA4720. The sequence continues at coordinate 16,685 of DASYIM010000269.1, read as the reverse complement.
GAACCGAGAGCTGGGCGGCGTTCTCCATTTCGTATTTCACCAACTCTTGCACCGGGTCGAGCTCGCCGGGCGGAACTTCGAAAACAAGCTCGTCGTGGACCTGGAGCAGCATTTTCCCCTCTAGCTGCTTCTCCCTGAGAGTGGCGTCGATCCTGATCATCGCAATCTTGATCAAGTCAGCGGCCGATCCCTGAATCGGTGAATTGGCGGCGGTTCTCTCGCCAAATGCGCGAATATTGAAATTGCGCTCGCGCAGTTCCGGTATGTAGCGACGACGACCGAATATCGTCTGCACGTATCCGTTCTCTCTCGCGAAAGCGACCATCGCATCCAGATAGTTCCTTACTCCCTGAAACCGCTCGAAGTACCGGGCAATGAATTCTTTTGCTTCGGCATGCTCGATACCCAGCTGGCGAGAAAGCGCGTGAGGTCCCTGGCCATAGATCGTAGCGAAGTTGATCGTTTTGGCGCGGCTTCGCATGGTGCCCGTCACATCGGGAAGATCAACATCGAAGATCAGAGCTGCGGTTTGTCGATGGATGTCGCCGCCGGCACGGAATGCCTCGACAAATGCCGGGTCACCGGATAAATGAGCTAAAAGACGGAGCTCGATTTGGGAGTAGTCCGCCGCAAGAAGCTTCCAGCCTCGACGGGGAATGAAGCCACGCCTGATGTCGCGACCCAGCTCCCGCCGAATCGGAATGTTCTGCAGGTTTGGATCACTGGACGAAAGGCGACCCGTAGACGCGACCGTCTGGTTGTACGATGTATGAAGCCGCCCGGTCTTCGGGTTTACCAGTCGGGGCAGCGCATCCAGATAGGTGCTCTCGAGTTTCGACAGCTCGCGGTACTCCATGAGCTTGGTCGGCAGCGCGTGACCCTCTTCAGCGAGCTCAGTGAGCACGCTCGCGTCGGTCGATGGTCCGGTGCTGGTTCTCTTCAGAACGGGAAGGTTCAGCTTCTCGAACAGAATCTCGCGAAGCTGTGGATTGGAGTTGATGTTGAATTCCATTCCCGCCGTTTCGTAGATCTGCTTCTCGACCGCCTCGCGCTCCGAGCGGAATCGTTGCTTCAGGGAAGCAAACCAGGGCAGATCGATCGTAATGCCTGTCCATTCCATTTCTGCCAGCACATCAATTAGAGGTAGCTCCACTCCGTCGAGCAGGCGCGTAAGCTCGTGCGACTGGAGTTGGGGCTCGAAAATCTCGCGAAGCCGCAGCACCATGTCCGCCTCCTCGCACGAGTAGTCACGAGCAGCCTCTACCGGACATTCTTCGAAAGGGATCTCCGACCGTCCCTTACCGCATAAGTCCGCATACGACGTCATCGTGTGATCGAGGAACTCCAGGCTCAGGACGTCCAGTCCGTGAGACCGTCGACTCGGATCGAGGACGTAGCTCGCCAGCATCGTATCGAAATCGAGCCCGGCGAGCTTGATCCCCAGACAACGAAGCAGCAGAACATCGAACTTGGCGTTGTGTGCTGTCTTCCGAACCGCTGGATCCTCGAGAAGATCCCGAAGTGGTTTCATCTCCGGAGCATCGAGCGGTGGAAGATTGCGCACATTTCCCTGGCGCTTTTCTCTCAGCATTCTCGCTGCGATGCTCAGAGAATCTCCGTTCGCCTTTTTCCTTTTGGCGGTTTGTCCCTCAGGAAAGACCTCGTCGCCTCCCCGAATGAGGCCACGCTCCTCCGGAGCGTCGGTGGCTGATCGATCGCCGGCTGCATCAACGAGCAGCTCCCCTTGCCCACCGCGGGGGGAGCGATGTCGCAGTGGAAAGTAGTAGGCCTCACCACCACCCACGCCAATCGAAATGGAGATGAGCGATGACCGGAGTGGATCGACCGTCTGCGGGCTGTCCGGTTCGACGAAGGCTTCGGTGTCGAGCGAAATCGTCTTTGCTTCACGTGCCCGCTCAACGGCTCGCGCAAGCGCATCGAGCGTGTCCACGGTCACATAGTTGGACGTCTTTGTTGGTTTTTCCTCGACCGGTGCCTGGACAGCAAAGTCTCGGGCGAGGGAGTGAAACTCCAGCTCCAGATAGAGATCACGCAGGCCTAGGTAGTCGGGCTCCTTGATCCTTAGAGCATCGAGGTCCAGGTTCACGGCTAAATCGGTGCGAATAGTGACTAATTCCTTCGACAGGCGGGCGTTCTCAGCATGTTCGAGGAGCGCTTCACGTGGCCGTTTCTTGGTGATCTCGGATGCGTGTTCGAGAATCGATTCGAGATGGCCGTACTGCTTCACCAGCTCGGCGGCTGTCTTATCCCCAATGCCGCGGACCCCGGGGATGTTATCCGACGAATCGCCAACCAGCGCCAGATAATCAGTCACGAATTCGGGAGCAACGCCGAGCCGCTCATCGGCGTTCTCGACACCCACCCAATGTTCTTCGACATTCGCCGAGCCGCCGCGTCCAGGGTTCAACAGCCAGACGCCGGGCCTTACCAGTTGCTGGAAATCCTTGTCGCCGGACACGACAACCACATTTACGCCGGCTTCGACGCTTTTGCCGACCAATGTTCCGATGACGTCATCCGCTTCGTATCCCGGTAATGTGATGACCGGAATTCGGTAGGCGCCAAGGATCTGGTTGATCCGATCCATACCACGGTCGAAGTCGGATTGTAGCTCTTCGGTGAGCTTTTCCCGGGTCGCTTTGTAGGCGGGATAGCGCTCGTGCCGGAATGAGAGACCCGAATCGTGCACCCAGCCGACATAATCGGGCTGGTGGTTGGTCATCAGCAGCCGCAGGAAGGTCGCTATTCCCCAGCTCGCTGATGTATTCTCGCCTTTGCTCGTAGTGAGGGGGCGAGCGATCATCGCAAAAAAAGCGCGGTAGATGAGCGCGTAGCCGTCGACAAGGAAGAGCCGAGGGCTGTCAGGGCCTTTCATAGAGTGAATATAAGCCGCTCTTTGTGATGCCCGAGAACGAACACTTTAACAGGGTTACCACAACAGCGGAGTTAGACTCTTATCTCGCTCGCCGGGAGTTAAGCGCCAGAAACTCGGTCTCGCTCGGTCTGGTTAGCCTCCACTTCCCTGTTTCGTCGTAGAAGACGAGCTGCGAGTTGAATTGCCGGTATTGCCAGATCTGGAGCCTGGTTGTGTTTCCCATCTGTGTCGTGGAAACAGCTTGATTGGTATTGCGTTCAACTATTTGATCAGGCTCGCCAAGTGCCACAAATACCATCCCACGATCGGAAAGCCATCCAGGATTGCGATCCATTCTGAACTGAAGATTCGCGGTCTGAATTCGGCTGAAGTAGGCTTGCATGTCCTCATTGACCGCCGTTTCCGGTATCGGATCGGTTGTTCTGAGAAACTCGGCCCACATCGACGCTCGTTTCTCCGGTGGCGCCGACTTGAGTGCATTCAGGCGTCCGGGGTTCGCAAAAAACCGCAGGTAGCCCAACATGTCGTCAAAGGACATCAAGGGGATGTCCTCGCCGAAGCTCACGAACAATGGAGCACTCACACTGTCGGCTACATCCCGCCTTGCAAAGGACACCTGCGCAGTGCCGACGCCAACAGTTGAAATCGGCACAGAGATAATCCCGCTGAAAAGTGCCCCGTTCCGCGCCAGTGAGACCGAGTCATGCCAGAGCTGAACGCCCTTGTCGTTTCGAACTGAGAAGTACACCGGCAGCCGAGACCCTTGCCCGTACGCTTCCACATAAATGGCGACGGTGCTGTCACGACCGAAGACAGCGCTGGAGCGAGGGCTTGCGAGAAGATTCGGCGCGGAGTCGAGCGCGGATCTTCCCTTGGCTTCGTAAATAAGAATGGGTGTCGAGAGGCCGCTGGCGCCAAGCATGGGAACCGTAATGGATGCCTGCTGGGTGGCGCTCCGCGACCCACCTACATCACGAACCGTCGTCGACAGAGCGTACAGACCAGGCGGGATGTGAAAGTAGTGTTGGAAAATCACACTCTCGTCTGATCTGTTGATCTCGCGAAACGAGCCGACACGTACGATCTCCATCGCACTGACACTTCCCGCTTCGACATTTCCGCGATTGAGAACGAGGTTCACCTCGTAGGGAGCCCGGTAGCGATCACCTTCTCGCGAAAACGTAAGAGCCCGGTTCGGCAACGATATGCTGACCAACAGCAGAGTCGTATCCGGCGATTTGCTCGCGAAGGCAGAGATCTTTCCGACAAACGCGACCGGGTTCGGGGCTGCAATGAGTCCTATTTGCCGATACAGCTCGCTTATGTCGGGTGCTTGTTCGCCGGCGGACGGGATCACCCGCGGATCGGGCTCCGGGGTGGTATGTGCTGGCGGCGCGCTGCTGCAGGCAATGGCTGCGGCACATACAAGGAGTGTCAGGCCTGAGCTGAGTTTCAATTTAGTCGGCATGAACAGGAATACCCTATCCGGCTTTTGTGGTTTCTATTAGCTTCGCGGCGTGTCTCGAGAACAGATGGTCGGCACCCCTGTCGCCGGCTATACAATCAAAAAAGAAGTAGGCGAAGGTGGGACTTCCGCTGTCTACCTGGCCGAGCATCCGAATCATGGCACCGTAGCACTCAAAGTGCTACGGGAAAAACTACGCCAGGATACCACCGCCGTTGCTCGATTCGTCCGTGAAGCGAAGTACGGCGCCCGAGTAAGACACCCGAACGTCGTCGAGACCCTCGAGATCGGCCAGGCAGATAATGGCCTCCATTTTCTTGCCATCGAGTGGGCTGAAGGTGAGATACTCGAGCGGTACGCAAAGCAGAATGCACCTGTGCCGCCCGACGAAGTGGCAACGATCGTCTCTCAGATCGCCGCCGGTGTTCAGGCTGCCCATGACGCGAATATCGTGCACCGCGATTTGAAGCCTGAAAACGTGATGTACGATCCAAAGACCCGCCTCGTAAAACTGCTCGATTTCGGAATTGCCACCGATACCCAGGCATCGAGTGACGAGCGGCTGACCCGCGCCGGGTTCTTTGTCGGCACGCTCATGTACATCGCACCAGAGGCGTTGTCAGGCGAGATCGTGACGGCGGCCGCGGATCAGTACAGTCTCGCTACAATTGCGTATTTCCTTCTTACCCGATGTCTTCCCTACACCGCAAAGGCGCCAAGAGAAATGTTCACTCAACTCTTGACGATGCCACCGATTCCTCTAAAGGATGCCGGTGAGGAGGGGCTAACCTTTTCCACTGAATTGAACGACGTAGTGATGCGGGCCCTTTCACGAGTACCATCGGGTCGGTATCCAACGGTTGTGGCTTTCGCCAACGCCTTCGCCGAGGCGGCTGCCATCCCGCCCGATCAACCGAAGATGCTCGACAAGTTCAAGGGGCTACTTAGACGCAACAGGTAGATCCGAGGGATCTACCGGCAGCCAGAGAGTAAAAGTCGACCCCTTTCCCAATTCGCTCTCGAGCTCCACCATGCCGCCGATCAGCGCAGCCAGTCGGCGAGAGATAGCGAGGCCCAGTCCAGTCCCTCTTTCCGCCGAGTTTCCTCGCGGCCCCGCATCGATCTGCTCAAACTCCTCGAATATCCGACTTTGATTCGCGGGATCGATTCCGATTCCCGTATCGATTACCTGGATCCCGATCCATGGCGTCGCCGGGTAGGAAGCACGATCACCCTGAGTCGGGGCCGGGCCGCTGTCGGGGAGAGACTCGACAAGCTTGGTGCGAATCACGATTCCACCCTCGTTCGTGTACTTCACCGCGTTGCCAAGCAAATTCACAAGAATTTGCCGCAGGTGAGTCGGGTCAGTTCTGATCCGCGGCAGCGCGGCACCCATCACCAGGGAAAGGTGCAATCCCTTTTCACTTACCAGAGACTCGATCTCGCTCGCAACGTCGAGCACGAAAGGACGCAGATCGATCGTTTCGGTGTGGATCTCCAGGCGACCCGCGGCCATTTTCGCCAGATCGAGCACCTGATCCACAAGATGCCGCAGATGATTCGCCGATGCTTCGATCCGCTCGACTGGCTTTACCTGGCGGGGAGCAAGCTCGCCATAGACGCCTTCTCTCAACAGATCGACAAAACCTACGATCGCATTGAGCGGCGTCCTCAGCTCGTGGGAGACGTTAGCCAGAAACTCGCTCTTCATCCTGTTGACGCGCAGCAGCTCGGATGAAAGCCGCTCGAGCTCCTTGGAGCGCTCTACAAGGCTACGCGCCTGGCGTCGCTCATGCCGCAGGACAAGGGCAAGACCAAGCACTGTCGCAAGTGAAAGGATCCAACCGACCAGCCCGGTCCAACGATCTATCCCGATTTGCGAAAGCGCGTGCATTGACTCGAATCATAAGAATCCGTAACCTCCGGCACCATGACCGATGACGAGCGACTGATCAAGCTGTTAGCCGAGCGCTCGACGAAGCGCGGCCAGTTCACTCTCGCATCGGGCAAGCAGTCCGAGTACTACATTGACGCGAGACTGACCACCATGAGCCCGGAGGGTCTCGCGCTCATTGGACAGCTGGGACTCTCGAGGCTGGTCGGCTCCGGATGGAGGGTTGATTCGGTGGGAGGCCTGACACTTGGCGCTGATCCCATCTCGTACGCCATCAGCTTTGCCAGTGCGAGCTCTCCACGACCGCTACGTGCCTTCACGGTTCGCAAGGAGGCAAAGAGTCACGGAACCGGGAAGATTATTGAGGGACCTTTTGGAAAAACTGATCGGGTCGCGGTGATTGAAGATGTCATCACCACTGGCGGTTCAGCGCTCCGCGCCATTGAAGCGGTCCGGGCAGAAGGTGCCACTGTAGCAGGAGTGCTGGCTCTCGTCGACCGGGAAGAGGGAGGCCGGCAGGCAATTGAAGCCGCCGGCGTTCCCATAATCTCCATGGTGTCAGCGAGTCAAATCGTCAGAGCTCTCGGCGCCTAGTCTTTCCACCAGGTTCGCCCTTGGGCATCCAGCCTGGGTATGCTGCTGATGGCCTGAACGCGCACAATACCTCCACATATGGGAGCACGAGCTCCGTTCTGAAGCACTGAAGCATGCCCTGGCCATCGTAGGTACTTCTGAATCTGACCGGAGACATTTTCATCACTGTGCGGACGTGACGTCCAAAACTCTGGGGCGAGGAATAGTCCAGGTGGTTCGCGACACGGGCTACCGAGAGGCCGGGGTTTTCGAAAAGTCTGGCCGCACGTATCAGTCGGGAGAGTGACAGGTAGCGTTTAGGCGCGGGTAGCTTCGCGCGGAAAAAGCGGCTCATCAAAGTGCTGGGCAGAATGTTCAGATGCCGCGCGAGTTGTCTCACCGTCGAGATCCTCGGTGATGTATCGAAGAGAAGCTCGAAGAAACGCCAGCAGTCCTTTGATACTCCGGGTAGATCGAGACTGATCTGAGAGAGCGCTGAACGCTGAAGATCGCTCGAGCCCTGCGAAGCAAGCAGATTCCGCAGCGTCTGCCAGCCGGCCGGCATCCTGGCATCGACCAACGTCCGAATTCCGAGCTGACCAAGGGCCAGAGTGGCGTGCGGCGTGGAGCTCGCCGTTTCTGTCAGCAGGGCAACAGCAGGAACCCTGGGAAATTCTCTCACCATTGCCGCAACCCGACTGGAATTTTGCGAGCCGTATCTGGTGACCGAGATCAGAACAAGGTTTGCCTTTTGCTCTCTGAGATCCGCAAGGACTTCATCGAGCGACTCTCGGTGGAGCGGATCGCATAGACCCTGCGCTGCCGCATCGACGCGAGAACGCTCAAGCGGAGTAAGAATGGTGGACACAGGAGTACGGGTGGACGTGCGTTTGGAGTCGGTGGGCATGGGATCCTCACGGTTAGGGTGGCAACCGTTCCGGGCCGCAAGATTACACCGGCACGTCAGATACTCGTCATGGGCTCAAGACAGTGAAACAGTATGTTCTCGCGGTTCGTCATTCCGTTATATTTTTGGGGAAGGCAAGTTGGTCGGATGATCGCGCATAGGTATCTAATCGATACTTATTCGAGGAAAGTCCGGGCTCCAGTGGACAGGCTGCCAGGTAACCCCTGGGCGCGGCCAGCGAGAGTTGACCGTGACGGACAGTGCCACAGAGAATAGACCGCCGCTCTTCGGAGTGGTAAGGGTGAAACGGTGGGGTAAGAGCCCACCGCGCTTGTGGTAACACAGGCGGCATGGCAAACCCCAGCTGGAGCAAGGCCAAATATGCGGCGAGAGGTGTCCACCTCGATCAAGACACCGCGGGTAGGCTGCTAGAGAGCATGGGTGACCGTGCTCGTAGAGAAATGATCATCCGGATTGCTAAACCAATCCGACAGAACCCGGCTTACAGACCAATTTGCCAACCTCCGGACAACCTCCGACTATGCCGTCGGAGGTTGTTCTTTTCTACCAGTAGCACTGGCGAATAGAGAATGACGGCAATGAGTGCAAAGAACGGATATTCAATTCTTCTCGTTCTGTGGTCGGCTGCCTGTTCCAGCCCTCGGCCTTCGCGCCCGGTCGTAGTGAGCCCGGTGCCTTCGATCCCGGTTCCGATTGCGGCTGCTTCGACATCTTGGACGTTCAACCTCTTACCGGGAACTGCTACCTATCGGGTGTCCAGAACCGGAGTCGTGGAGAATAAGTCCGATTCAGCGACGCGCAGGGAGGTCTCAACCAGCTCGAGTCATGAATCGATCACGCTTCTGCCATCAGGCGATACGATCGGATTTACCGCGGTTGTCGACACCTTCTCGACAACCTCCCAGGGAATGGTCACTGCCGCACAACAGGACGTTGTCCTTCCTTTTCAGCTGTCGGGATTTCTGATCGGGGACTCAATCCGAATCTCAAACGATAGCTTGAACAACCACTGCAACCCGGTCGCTACAGCGCTGATCACTGATCTTCATTATCTCCTCGCGCACTTTCCCGCATCGTTGTCAACGACATCCAGGTGGCGGGATTCGACCAACGTGATCGTATGCCGGGGTTCGATACCCGTTCGGTCGCGAGCTACGCACTCCTACGCTGTAGCTGGAGAGACCCTTTATGAAGGCATGCCAGTTCTCGTCGTTCAGCGAGCCGACACCATCCATGCGGAGGGAGAAGGCGCCCAGCAACAGCATAGAATGGTGGTCACTGCCGATGGTGCCGGAAGCGCTACTTACTACCTGGACACTAGAGCCGGGCACGTGATCCATTTGACCGTAGACCAGAACTTCGATCTCATGGTCACCGCTTCAGGCAGGGCGAGTCACTTCAGGCAAACTGCCAAGCAGGATTTTACGCTGGTACGCTAGTCGACCAGCCGCAGTGGCATTACCAGACACATATACGACGCCGGATCCTTCCATCCTTCCGGTTCTATCGTCGCCGCACGCTCAGGCGCCTTGAAGGTCAGACGCACTTCGTCGGTCGGGATGTAGCGAAGAATCTCGAGCAAGTAGCTGGCATTGAATCCAATATCCAGCTGATCGCCAGTATATCTGATGGGAAGCTCGTCTTGCGCTTCCCCGAGATCGGGGGTCTGCACACTGAACTTGAGCATGCCGGCGTTGAAAGAAAGCCGAATACGGTGTGTCTGATCTGAAGCAATGACCGACATTCTCTTCAGCGCGCCGGCTAAGGCAAGTTTGTCAGCAATCGCGACACGATCATTGTCCTTCGGAATTACCTGTTCATAGTTCGGGTACGGTCCTTCGATAAGCCGCGTAAAGACCGCCGTAAAAGGCGATCTGAAACCGATATGGTTATCGCCCCTGGCGATCTCAAGCTCCTCCTCAGCAGGAAATAGCCTTCTCACCTGCTCCAGTGCTTTGGGCGGAACGATCAGGTCACTGGCGGGCGCATTGGCAGAACCGATCGGCATTTCCATTTTTGCCAGACGATGCCCATTCGTAGCCACCATACGCATCCGATCGGGGCGAAGCTCCCACAATACACCATTCAGAATTGGCCTGCTTTCTTCCGCAGAAACTGCAAATGAAGTGTGAGAGATCAGCTGCTGCAAATCACCAGATCTGATTCTCCAGCTCTCGTTGAAACGAACCGATGGGAATGTCGGAAACTCGTCCCGTGGTAAACCGAGGAGCTTGAACCGAGATCGCCCACATTCCAGGGTAACGCGCTGTTCTCCTACCGCTGCAATCTTTACAGGAGCTGGAGGAAGCTCCCGTGCAATCTCACTCAGCTTTTTGGCCGGAACTGTCACAGCACCAGATGCATCAACATCAGCCATCACCTCAGTGCTGACAGCAATATCCAGGTCCGTACCGGACAGCTTGATCCCTTTATCGGTGGTCTCGAGAAGAATATTTGCCAACACCGGCAGCGTTGTCTTGGCGGGAATACTTGCTGTAACAGCCGCCAACCCTTCCTGCAGTTTTTCACGCGAGATCGTGAAGCGCATCCCTATCCCTGTGGAGTGAGCTCGGGTACTTAGTAAGTCTTTTATTAAAGACTCAAACTAGTAGTAACAGCAGGCTTTGTGGACTTCTGGCGAATGCGTGTAACTTATGAAAACAGCGAAGTTTCCGCTATGCCGGATGATGTGAGGTTGGATGTTGGAAATGGGGAGAATCCTGAGATCTCCCCATCGTCTTTATGAAATGGCACTTGTTTCCACACGGACCGTTGATCGGAAGTTGAAAGCTTCAAGATTATTCCGAATCCGATTTATGCGAGACTTGAGAGCAGAGTCGGCGGTAATGTCCTGCTGAACTTTCTCCAGGCTGTGAATCACCGTGGAATGATCCCGACCGCCGAAAGCGTTGCCTATCTCCACGAGCTGGGTTGAAAGCAACTCACGAGTGAGGTACATGGCGATTTGTCGCGGAATCGTAAGATTCTTGGTTCGCGTCTTCGAGCGAAGTCCATCGACAGTCACGCCCCATTCCTTGGCGACCGCCTGCTGGATCGAGAGGATCGTGAGAGATCCAAGCGGCTCTGGTTCAAATCCCTCAATTGCCCGCAACTTGTCGCGTAGCGCCTCTCGGGCGACATCAACAGTGATGTCCTTGTGCTTGAGTGACGCATAAGCGAGAAGCTTGATGATGGATCCCTCGAGCTCGCGGACGTTGGAGCGTACGTGCTCGGCGATGAAGTGGATTACATCGTCGGGGATCGTCAACTCGAGTCGGTCGAGTTGGGCCTTCTGTTTCAAAATGGCGACACGATGCTCAAAGTCAGGAAGACTAATATCCGCGACCATCCCCCACTGGAACCTGCTGATGAGCCTTGCTTCGAGACCGGCTATTTCTGACGGAGGGCGATCGCTGGTGAGCACGATTTGTCGACCAGCCTCGTAAAGCGCATTGAAAGTGTGGAAAAACTCTTCCTGGGTCGTTTCCTTTCTGCCCTTCAGAAAATGAACATCATCAATGAGGAGGAGATCGGTCTCGCGATAACGCCGGCGGAACTCGGCTCCGCTCCTGTCCATGATTGAGCTGATGAGCTCATTCATGAACTGCTCTGTACCCACATATGTGATTCGCGTACCAGGACTGCGTTGCAGAGTCTCGTGTGCAACTGCCTGCATCAGGTGGGTTTTGCCAAGGCCCGTATCTCCATAGATAAAGAGCGGATTGTAGACCTTACCAGGCGCTTGGCTGACGGCGTGGGCAGCCGCGGCCGCGAGCTCGTTCGACTTGCCGATGACGAAGAGGTCAAACGTGTATCGCTCACTGAGTGGGGTGCTATTCCCATTCAACGGTGGGGACAACTTTGTCGGACTTGCCGGTGGGCTGACGAAAAAGTCCATTTGGGATCGCCGCTTCCGCTCTTCGTTGACCCGAAATGCAACATTGAGTGGATGTCCCAGAACGATGGGGGCATAGCTCGACAGTAAATCCCCATGTTTAGACTCGTTCCAGTCAGCCGTGAACTGGTCGGGAGCTCCGACGAAAATGGTACCGCCCTCCATCGACAGAGCTTCAGTGGGCTCGAGCCAGGCTTGGAAAGTTTGATCGGGGAGCTCCTGGCGGGCGCGATCGAGGAGACGTTTCCAGACTTCGGCGGGGCTGAGCGACATGACGCGACACCCTAGCCCATTTATGTGGAAAAGTCAAACAGAGCCGATGCGACGCGGTTCAAGTGACTTGAACTATCTTCAATGCTGAGATAGTTTTACCCGCTTCGCACCGTAGTCTGTAATTCCGGTTTCTGGAGTCTAGTAATGGGCAAGCCCACCTATCGTCCTCGCAACAAACGCCGTATCCGAACCCATGGTTTCAGGTTGCGGATGGCTACTAAATGGGGACGCGAAGTTCTAAGCCGCCGCCGCAAGAAAGGACGCAAACGGCTCACCGTTCAGTTGCCGACGAAATACGCCGGCGCCTAAAGTCCTCGGCTTTCCACGTCGGTCAAGGCTCACCAGCAGGTCCGACCTGGAAGCGGTAAGACGCACAGGGAAGCGCATGCAAACCGAGCATCTCGAGGCTCGAGCATCTGCTTCCCTGTTGCTGTATCCAAGGGTTGGCATCGTCGTGCCCAAACATCGGCGCAATATCGTTGATAGGAACCGCGTCAAACGGCGCTTACGGGAAATCGTGCGGACTGCGCTGCTGCCGGGTCTCACGAGCGTGGATGTCCTCATTCGTGCGAAGCCCGAGGCTTACGGATCCACCTTTCAGCAGCTCGCTACCGATGTCGGGGCAATTGGTCGATGGGCAGCGGAGATCGGCCGCTGATCGATGCGCAGGATCTTCATTTTCCTGATTCGTGGCTACCAGCTAGCCATATCGCCGCTGTTTCCTGCAAGCTGTCGTTACTATCCGTCATGTTCTGCCTACGCGCTCGAAGCGTTCGAGCGTCATGGCACCCTGAAGGGAATACGATTGACAGTCAGTCGCATTCTCCGCTGCCACCCCTTCCGACCGGGCGGTTACGACCCGGTTCCCTGAATGGATAAGCGTTTCTTTCTGGCTCTGTTTCTGTCTCTCGTAGTCATCGCGCTTTCGCAGCTGTTATTCCCGCCGCCAAAGCCGGTTCCTTCGAGCCAGCGACCGGTTGGTGTGAGCGATTCCGCGGCAAAAGCAAACGTCACGGCGTCTTCCTCAACAGAGGGTCTCGGTAGATCATCTACTCCGGCGCCATCGGCTGGAGGCACAGCGTCGCGACCCCCGGCTGCGAACGAAACCGTAGCTGCGGGAAATAGCACCGCTGCTGAAACGACTTCGGTAATCACTCCGAAGGCTACCTACAATTTCAGCAATATTGGCGCGGCACCGGTTTCCGTGGTGCTCCATGACTATAAGAACCGCTCCGCCACGGGTGGCCCCGTCATGTTCGGCGGTTCGGGAGGCCCGCTTTTGGGCTATAAGCTCATAACGCCAACGGACACAGTTGATCTGTCAAAGGCGATTTTCGTCCCCACGCGGACAAAGAGCCCGAACGGTGATGAACAGCTCACCTACAACGCGACGGCGGGAAGCCATAAAGCTTCGATCACATACAGAATTACGAGCGACACGAGTACAAGCTATCTGGTTAGAGTCGATGGCCAGATTAGCGGTGTCCAGCCTCCGGCGTACTTGATCACCGAGCTGCCGAAAACGATACAAGCAACCGAAGCCGATACAATCAGCGATCACAGGACGCTCGCTTACAGCTTCAAGCCGCAGAAGGATCATTCGCGAAGCGTTCTTTTCGGGAGTCTTGATCCGGGCGAAAAGACTCTCGAGGCGGGTCCGCTCAACTGGATCGCGCTCAAGAACAAGTACTTCGTCTTCGGCATTCTGTCGCTACCCAACAGCACGCCGTTCAGCGAAGTGACCCTTACTGGCGGTCCTCGTACTTCCAAAGTTGCAACGAGCGCATCAGCGAGCGTCGTGCAGGAAACCAGGAATGGATCCTTCTCCTATGAGATCTATGCGGGTCCGCAGGAATCGCAGCGTCTCGCGCGCGTGGGTCGGGATTTCGACCATGTGAATCCGTATGGGTGGCGATTTCTCCAGGGAGTAGTTCACCCGATCGCATCGAAGGTCATCCAGGCGCTATTGTGGATGCACAACCGCCTGAACCTGACCTACGGTTGGGTGCTCGTCATACTCGGCGTCCTGGTCAGGCTGGCTCTATGGCCTCTGAACCAGAGCACAATGCGCTCGAGTCTCAAGATGCAGGAGCTGCAACCGAAGCTCGCGGCTGCCCAGAAGAAGTACAAGGACCCGGTGCAACAGCGAGAGGCGATCATGAAGGTCTATCATGATGCCGGGGTCAGCCCTTTTGCCGGCCTGACTGGCTGCCTGCCGGCATTGCTGCCGATGCCCATCCTCTTTGCCCTGTTTTTCGTCTTTCAGAACACAATTGAATTCAGGGGCGTTCCTTTCATGTGGCTGCACGACATCTCCGTGAAGGATCCCTTCTACATCCTTCCGCTGTTGATGGGCGCATCGATGTACGTTCTCTCCTGGATTGGAATGCGTAATGCTCCTCCAAATCCTCAGGCGAAAATGATGGGGTACATGTTCCCCGTGATGATGACGGTCGTGTTGCTCAACATGGCTTCGGGCCTCAATCTGTACTACACCGCGCAGAACATCGCCGCGCTCCCGCAGCAGTGGATGCTCGCGCGCGAACGGGCGCGAGCGCGGCCAGCGGGATAAGGAGGGCAAATGCTGCGCGTCACCTATATTGGTCACGCAACGCTACTAATTGAGCTGGGTGGGCAACGGATCCTCACCGACCCGAATTTCGATCCGGCGCTCGGCAAATTCCTGCGTCGCGTCAGCTCTCCGGGAATTCCGCTGGCGGAACTGCCCAAGCTCGACGCGATTTTACTGACACACGCGCACGCCGATCATCTCTCGTTCGACTCTCTCGACACACTGCCGTCGGACATCCCTCTTTTTGCGCCTCCGGCAGTTGCCAAATGGCTGTCGAAGCGGGGCTATTCGCACGCAGTTCCTGTTGCTCCGGGAGAAGATGCAAAGCTGACGGGCGTGACAATCAGTGCGGCTTCCGCAACACATAAGGGCAATCGATACGGTGTAGACAGGTGGCGAAGTGCTGCAAATATGTACTTAATAGATACTAATAAGACATCCTGCTTTTTTGCCGGTGATACCGCCCTGATGCCCGATACTACCCATCTCGTGGAGCGCCATCTCCTGGAGAAAGGTCGGAACCTGGATCTGGCACTGCTGCCAATCGGGCATGCCCCCTGGTGGAAGCCTGGATTTCGGAAAGGCCACCTGACGAGCAATGATGCGCTCACTCTCTTCGAGAGACTGAAGGCGAAGTACTTTATCCCCTATCACTGGGGAACGTTCAACCATGTTACTTCGACCGCATTCGATGCGATCGATCGACTGCGCAAAACGTTGCAGGATCACCCTCTCCATCCGGCGGTGAAGATCCTGGAGCCCGGTACGACTTTCGAGCTCCCCACCAGCTCGGCGTGACTTCCGAGATCTTTCGGGAACAGGAAACGATTGTTGCCATCGCCACCGCGAGTGGTCGAGGTGCAATCGCGTTGGTGAGACTGAGTGGGCCCGATGCCTTTGCCATCGCGGGAAAACACTTGCGGCCGTTGCCGTCCGAGCCACGTGTCGCTCACCTCTGCGACGTATTCAATGGTGATGAAAAGCTCGACGAAGCGCTGGTCACGCTCTTTCCGGCGCCTAATTCGTTTACGGGCGACGACACGGTGGAATTCTCCACGCATGGTGGGCATCTCGTGCCGGCATCGCTTGTGGCGGCGCTGACCGCGTCGGGAGCGAGACAAGCACTCCCCGGAGAATTTACGCGCCGGGCTGTTCTCAACGGCAAGCTCGACATCGTTCAGGCCGAAGCAATTGGCGACCTGATAGATGCGAGCTCGCACGTCATGCAACGAACGGCGCTCAGTCAGCTCGATGGTGGACTCTCACGGCGGCTGATGGCTCTGAGGAGTGATCTGCTGGAACTGGAAGCATTGATCGCCTATGACGTCGATTTTCCCGAGGAAGACGATGGCCCGATTCCTCGCGCGAGAATTGAAAGCACAGCTCAATCCGTGCTGGCGGAGCTGGCGCAGCTATTGTCCACCGCTCCCATTGGTGAACTCGTGCGCGACGGCGCTGTCGTGGTAATTGCCGGCCCCCCCAATGCCGGGAAGTCTTCGCTGTTCAATGCCCTGCTCGGCAGATCACGGGCAATTGTAACTGAAATTCCGGGGACGACGCGGGATGCGCTGGAGGCGGTGATCGACAGTGGCAAATGGCCGCTGCGACTGGTGGATACCGCAGGTCTCCGGGAAACCCATGATCAAATCGAGAAGCTGGGTATAGAAGTGAGCGAGCGTTACCTGGCCAGCGCGCAGGTGGTGCTGGCATGCGCGGAAGATGCGGCCGGTGTGGAGCAAACCAGCGCTCTGATCAGGATGAGAACCCAGGCGCCGATCCTGGCCGTTCGCACCAAATCTGATTTAGTAACTAATGGAGAACAAACCGCGCTACCCCTGATTCCTGTTAGCGCCGAGACTGGATCGGGGTTACGGGAACTGTTGGCGGCGATCGATGCTTCGGTCGATAGCAGTCAAGGTATCGTTTCGAGCGACCTGCCAATCCTTACGCGAGCACGCCACCAAAAAGCGCTCGAGTTCGCCAGTGAGGAGGTCGCACAGTTCCTGAAAGCGTGGCAGGCCCAGACACTTCCTGTCACTGTCGCTGCGGTGCATCTGCGAACTGCCATTTCCGGGCTGGAGGAGCTGATCGGCACGATGGATGTGGACGACGTGCTCGACCGGGTATTCAGCTCTTTTTGTGTCGGTAAGTAGGTCCTAGGCGGATGCGGCCGAGGAACTGGCGATCGA
>DASYIM010000268.1:0-22735 GCA_035997625.1 Gemmatimonadaceae bacterium | reverse complement strand
GACACGTATGGCTAGGGACGGAATCGAACCGCCGACACGCGGATTTTCAGTCCGCTGCTCTACCAACTGAGCTACCTAGCCCTCACCGGACACCGCGTCCGGACCAACAATTAAAACGCGCCGGTGCCCGTAATCAACCTGCGGCAACAACTACCTTATGAAGGGCTTTTCCCGTGGGCTGCGGTGATTACGGACTTTACGCCTCCACGGATGTTGAAATCACCGACGACGCGCATCCATTTCGGTGACGAGCTTGCCACCAGATCATCCAGGATTCGATTCACCGCGCGCTCGTAAAAGATCCCATCGTTTCGGAAGCTCCACAGGTAAAGCTTGAGGCTCTTCAGCTCGATGCATTTGGCGGCCGGCACGTAGGTGATTCGAATCGTGCCGAAATCCGGCGCTCCGCCCTTCAGCAGCTCGAGCTCTGATGCATCGCTCTCGATTCCGCCGAGCGGACAAAGTGAAGTGAACTCCGAGCAGTCCATGTGGATCTCGTAGTCACGGTCGGCGTACGGATTTTCGAAGGTCTCTAGGAGTTCTGGCCTGGGCATCCCCGAACGATGCACTGCAGCAAGTCACGGATCAATCCGCGCAAAGGCAGCCACTCGGTCCGCGGCCGCCCCGAATCCTCTCTATTGATCACGCAGTTTGCGCGACATCTCCTCGAGAATCCGACGCTCGTCTCGGGTCAGGCTGCCGATTCCATGCTGTGAGATCTTGTCCAGCACCCGGTTCACTTTGGCCGCATACTCCTTCGGAGTCTCCTGCTTCGGCATGTGCTGAAGCGGCTTGCTCTCCCGGAGAACGATGGCGTTGCTCCGTTCCACGACCTCGTCCACGCTTCCCGCGCGATCGCGCATCGGTCCGCGATTCCGCGGCACTGCGCGTGGCATCTCTTCCGATTCGTCAGGCACGGACGACACCCAGCCCCGCACCCGATTGAGTCCGCCCACAGCATAGACCTTGAGAAAGATCCAGCCGAATGCCATTCCGCCGACGTGCGCGGTCCAATCGATGCGCGAGCTCGGGGAAAGCGCGAAGATGACGTTCATTGCCAGGAGTGCCGCCACCAGCCAGCGCGACTTCATCGGAATTACACCGAACAGATAAACCTCTTCGTCGGGCCAGCGCAGTGCGTAGGCGACGAGCACGCCGCTGATTGCCCCCGACGCGCCGATTACGGCCGAGTGCTGCGCCAGTGCCAGGTGGGCGAGCGCCCCGCCCAGGCCGCACCACAGATAGAACTGTACGAAGCTGCGCGTGCCCCATTCCTGCTCGAGCCGTGGTCCGAACATCCATAGTGTGAACATGTTGAATGCAAGGTGGGCCAGCCACGCATGCACGAACATGTAGGTGCCAACGGTCCACCAGGCAGACGGAAATCGGGCGGGATCGAGAGCAAGCGAGGAGTAGACCGCGTCCGATCCAAAGAGCGTTAGCTGCAGGAAATACACCCCGATGTTCAGTGCCAGAATCCACTGAACAGCGCGTGTCATTCGCGGTGATTGGGGTGGTTCGTACATCTCGCTCATACAGACCTGCGACTAGAGACTACATCCTAGAACCCAGCGGCCGTCGCGGGGTTCCGGAACCTATCCAAGCGCGAGTCTTACGATTCGCTCGCACAAATCGGGGAACCCGATTCCCATCGCCGCAGCCCCCTGTGGTATCAGACTGAGCTCGGTCATTCCGGGCAACGTATTCGCCTCGAGACAGTAGAACTCGCCCTCGGTTGTAAGCCTGAAATCTATTCGGGCGTACCCACGCAGCTTCAACGCCTTGAATGCCGACAGAGCCTGCTGCTGGACCTTCTCCGTCGCTTCCTTCGACAGCTTCGCCGGGAATTCTTCCGATGCCATTCCTGCTGTGTACTTGCACTCGTAATCGTAGATCTCGTGCTTCGGGAAAATTTCACCCACCGGCAGCGCGACATCCCCGAGAATACCCACCGTTAGCTCGCGGCCGGGGATGAACTGCTCCACCATTACCTCGTCATCGTACTTGCTCGCTTCCGCGATGGCCGGCGCCAGGTCTTCCCGTTTTTTCACGAGAGACAAGCCAACAGTGGATCCCTGCTTCGAGGGTTTCACGATCACGGGAAGCCCGAGGATTCCTTCCACCTGTTCCGTTGTTGCCGGCGCCATCAGCCAGTCCGCGGTCTTCACATCCTCCATACGGAAAAGCTTCTTCGAAAGATCCTTGTCCATCGCCAGTGCGCTCGACAGGTGCCCGCTCCCGGTGTACTTCGCGTGCGCCATGTCGAGCAGGGCCTGGAGCGTGCCATCCTCTCCCTGACCACCATGCAGCGCGAGGAAAACGACATCGGCGTTCTTGATTTCCTTCATGCCGGTGAGATTGGACAGGAACGTTCCCTCCGCGAACTTGGAGAGAGATTCCAGCGACGGGGGCTCTGCGCCGACTTTCCCCGTACTGAGCTCGCGTTCCTCGTCGGCGCTGATGACGCCCCGCGCCGGATCCATCGGAGTCACATCGTGACCCTTCTTCCGCAGCGCCTGGACAATTCTGATCCCCGACGCCAGCGAGACGTTGCGCTCAGAGGATGTACCACCCATGAGTACCGTAATCTTCATTCGACTGATTTTCCCTGTTTTATCTGGACATCATGAAATGCAGCATGTCAGACCGGGTGACGATTCCCTGGACTAGCCCGTGCTCCTGCACCAGCACCGCGGGATTCGCCTTCGACAGCAGCTTCACCACGCTGTCGACCGGCTGGTCGGACGCCACCATCGGGAATGGCGAGTCCATTATTTCGCTGACAGTAGTGTCGAGCAGCTTCGGATTCTCGAGACTTTTCTGCGACAGCGACCAGTCACTGACGGATCCGACGCAGTTGGCGCCGTCCATTACTGGAAGCTGCGACACATCGTGGAGCGACATCAATCCAATCGCCTGCCGGACCGTCGCGCCTGGCGCGACACTCACGACCGCAGGGGCGCCACCATTTTTTCTTCCCAGCACACTGTGCAGCGCGACCCTCGGCACGTCCAGCATCTGGTTCTCGCGCATCCATTCGTCATTGTAAAGCTTCGATAGATAGCGTTCCCCGGTATCGCAAAGAATGGTCACCACCATTGCGTTCGGATCGTCGAGCTCGCGCGCAATCCTGAGCGCAACGGAGGTGATCAGGCCCGACGATCCACCGACGAACAGACCTTCCTCGCGCGTGAGGCGCCTCGCCATCGCGAATGACTCCTTGTCACTCACCGTGTAGAACTCGTCGATGACACTCATGTCGAGCGTGCCGGGGAGCTTGTCCTGCCCGATTCCCTCGACCTTGTAGGGAGTCCCCTCGATTTTGTGCTTGCCTTTGCTGCGCCAGTACTCGGCCAGTATCGAGCCGGCGGGATCACCGGCTATCACGCGCACCTTCTTGTTGCGCTCCTTCAGGTATCGCCCAACCCCAGTGAGCGTTCCACCCGTGCCTGCTGACCCGACGAAGTGCGATATCTTCCCCTTCGTCTGCTCCCACAGCTCGGGTCCTGTCGTGGCGTAGTGGGCCTCGGGATTCGCTTCGTTGTAGAACTGATCGGCGAGAATGGCATTTGGCGTTTCGTTGGCAATTCGCTTTGCCATCATCACGTAGTTGTCGGGATGGTCGGGGGGAACGGCAGTCGGAGTGACAATGACCTCGGCGCCGAACGCCTTGAGCAGGCGAACTTTCTCCTGCGACATCTTGTCAGGCATCGTGAAGATGCATTTGTAGCCGCGAAGCGCGGCCGCGATCGCCAGGCCAACTCCGGTATTACCGCTTGTTCCTTCGACGATCGTCCCGCCGGGCTTGAGCTTGCCCTCCCGCTCGGCGCGCTCGATGATTGGAAGCCCGATCCGGTCCTTGACCGAGCCGCCCGGATTGAAGATCTCCGCCTTCGCGTAGACCGGCGTACGAATGCCACGAGTGACCTGGTTGAGCCTGATGAGCGGCGTCCACCCGATTGTGTCGAGGACGTTGTCGTACGGGAGGCGATTTCTTTCGTGCGTCATCAGCGAGTAGACTTGCGCCTGGTTGTTGTCTTTGTTGCGGGTTTCGTCGCTGCCGGCGCCTTTGCCGGTTCAACCTTCGTGGCAGCTGTATCGATCGACTTAGCCGAGCTGCTTGCCGTCGCCGCTGAATCACGCAAGATGATCGAGTCACCCGCCAGCGGTGGCGCATCAGGATGCCTGAAATAGACGGGAAGGAGAATCGAGACTGGCACCGGCTGGCCAACGGTTCTCGCCGGCTCGAATTTCAGATCGCGCGAACCTTTCATAGCCGCTGAATCAAGCGCGGTGAAGCCGGAGGTTTCGGCAATGCGCGTCGAATCCGGCACGATTGCGCCGTTGCTGTCGATGTAGATCCGCAAGGTGACGTTGCCCTGAACTTTCTGGGCGTACAGCGCGGGAGGGTAGCGAAACGGCAGCTCCTTGTTGAGCATCACCGGTGGCACATCCGGTTGCCTCCCCACGGTCTGAAATGGCAGGTTCGAGCCTTCGCCTTTTTTGCAGCCGGCTGCAAACGCGAACAGGAGAAT
Source organism: Gemmatimonadaceae bacterium (assembly GCA_035997625.1). Classification (GTDB taxonomy): domain Bacteria; phylum Gemmatimonadota; class Gemmatimonadetes; order Gemmatimonadales; family Gemmatimonadaceae; genus UBA4720. The sequence continues at coordinate 18,200 of DASYIM010000268.1, read as the reverse complement.
GAGAACACGCTTCGATCCGTGGTAGGCGCTCAAGCCCGACCCTCCTCTTGCTTCACGTCGTCGACGAGCCTGGCAAGCATCTCGAGCGCCTGGATTGGCGTCATTTTGTTCGGGTCGATGGTTCTCAGTTGTTGAACGACGGGATGGGTCATCACACCAAACAGGGCCAGTTGATCGCCGGTGCTGGCTGGTGGCGCCGAAGTGCGTCCTGATCGCGGCACGATTTGTTCCGCTTCGAGTAGTCTGAGCAGCTCTTTGGCGCGCGCGAGCACCGCAGTGGGAAGGCCGGCCAGACGTCCGACTTCGATTCCGTAGGATCTGTCGGCTCCGCCCGGCTGGAGCTTGTGCAGGAAAAGAACCTGATCCCCAACCTCTCGTACCTGCACATTATAGTTTCTAACTGCTACTAAACTGTCGGCTAGCTGGGTCAGCTCATGGTAATGCGTGGCAAAAATCGTCTTGCACTGCACGGAATCGTGAAGGTGCTCGCTCACCGACCAGGCGATCGAGATCCCGTCATAGGTCGAGGTGCCCCGGCCGATTTCGTCGAGGAGAATGAGGCTGCGCTTCGTGGCTGTGTGCAAAATCGCACTCGTCTCCGACATCTCCACCATGAACGTGGACTGCCCTCGCACGAGGTTGTCGCTCGCGCCGACTCGCGTGAACAACCTGTCGACGATGCCAATCCGCGCCCTCGATGCCGGCACGAAGCTGCCGACTTGCGCCATCAACACGATCAGCCCGACCTGACGCAGCACCGTGGATTTCCCCGCCATGTTGGGGCCGGTCAGTATTATCAGGCGCGCATCTTCGCTGAGTGATACATCGTTGGGTATGAATTTCTCGCGTGGCATCATCCGCTCCACCACTGGATGCCGCCCGGCTATGATCTCCAGCGAGAAGTCGTCACTCAGCTGCGGACGGACATATCCCTCTTTCGCGGCAGCCTCCGCCAGCGATGCGAGAACATCGAGCTCGGCGATGATCTGCGACACCGCCTGCAGGCGAGCCACCTCCGCGCCGACTCGTGAGCGCAGGCCTTCAAACAGCTCCCGCTCGCGCTCTTCGACTCGCTCTGCCGCGGTGAGCACCCTCTCCTCGTATTCCTTGAGCGACTTGGTGACATAACGCTCGGCGCCGGCGAGTGTTTGCCGGCGCTGATAGTCGTCAGGTACGAGATGGGCGTTGCTGTTCGTCACCTCGATGAAGTAGCCAAAGATTTTGTTGTAACCAACCTTTAGCGAGTTTATACCGGTTCGGGCCCGCTCATCCGCCTGAATTCTGGCGATTCCGTCCTTTCCACCATCTCGAAGGGCGCGCCATTCGTCGAGGGTGCTGTCGATTCCTTCCCGCACGCTCGCCTCATCACCGATTGCTATCGGCGGCCGGTCCACCAGGGTTCGAAGAATTTCATCACAGATGTCAGGACACATTTCCCACGAATCTGCGTGCCTGGCGAATGCTGTACCCTCTCCCGCGGCGGCGGAACGAGCTCGCATCAACGCCGATTCCACCGCCGGCAGCCTCGCGATTGAATCCCCAAGTGCGCGGAGCTCTCGCGGCGAGGCTCGGCCAGCGGCAGCTTTCCCCGACAGCCGCTCGATATCGCGAACGCCGTCGAGCGCCTCGCGCAAGGCGGCCCGAATGAGGGTGTCTCCGAGCGCATCTACTGCCGCAAGTCTCGTCTCGATTTCGTCCCGATCAACGAGTGGCGCCAGAAGCCACTGACGCATCAGCCGCGCGCCCATCGCCGTGAGCGTCCGATCGAGTACCCCCAGGAGGGTACCGGATGTCTCTCCGCCACGCATTGATTCGACCAGCTCGAGATTCCGACGCGTCATCTCGTCGAGCGGCATCGATCCACCGGGCCGGTCAATTCTCGGGCGCGCGAGGTGCGGCATACCTGCCGGCTGGAGCTCGTTGAGATAGCGCAGTAGTGCCCCCGCTGCTCCCACCGCGACGCCGTCGGAGCTCTCTATCCCAAACGCCTCGAGCGAGCTTACCTCGAATCGCTTCACCAGCTGGTCGCGGGAAAGCTCCACATCGAATTCCCAGGCTTCACGCTCAGTCACCATCGGCCCTTCTTCGCCGATCGGTCCCTTGATCAGATGCCCGAGGTTTTGGCCACGAGGAAGGATTATCTCTCGCGGAGTGAATCGCGAAAGCACGGATTCGAGATCGCTGACATCGGCCAGCGCCAGCCTCAGCTCGCCGGTCGATAAGTCGGTGGCAGCGATGCCGACCGTATTGCCGTTCTGGGCCAGGGCACAGAGGTAGTTGTTTCGAGTCCCGTCGAGCAGATCATCGGAGAATGCCGCGCCCGGAGTTATGGTTTCGACCACTTCTCTTTTGACGATGCCCTTAGCGTATTTCGGATCCTCCGTCTGCTCGCATATCGACACGCGGAATCCGTGCTGAACGAGCCGGCGCAAATACTCTCCCGCTGCCTTGACGGGCACTCCTGCCAGGGGAACTTCGCTTGCGCCTCCGTTGTTCCTCGAAGTCAGCGTGAGCCCGAGCGTTCTGGATGCAACCTCGGCGTCTTCGTAGAACATTTCATAAAACTCACCCATTCTGAAGAACAGGATCGCGTCCTGATGACGCGACTTGATTTCCCGATACTGCTGCATCAACGGTGTCGATGCTGCTCGACTCACGGTTTGGGTGCCTTCACGACAAAGCCGTCCATGTGCTTAGCCTTGAGTTTCTTCAGCGCGTCCTCGGCATCGTTTTCTGTGGCATAACGTCCGATTCTCACCCGGAACGGCGTGACTGATCCATCCACTCGTGCCGCATATCCACGGCCCTTGAGCGTAGCAACCAGTTTGTCAGCGTCGGCCTTGTGACTGTAAGCCGCAACCTGAACAGAGTAACCGCTTGTCACCGCAGGTGTGGGACTGGAAACCGATTTCTCCGCTGCTGCCGGCTTCTCCGCTGTGGTCGGCTTCTCCGCTGTTGCAGGCTTCTCCGCAGGAATCTTCGCGGCCTTTGCCGGATCGACAATGCTTGGCTTGGCATCGTTTGCCTCGGTCGGAGGCTGCAGGCGAGGCGCTTGAGCCGCTGTCTTCGGGGCAACCTCGGGCTTGGGCGGGACAGGAACAGGCACTACACCAGAGACGGAGCCTGAGTTCGATGCAGTCACTGGTGAAGCAGTTGTCACCGAAGTGGAGCTCGCCGCTACCGCGGTCGGTGGCGCCGACGCTGGCACCGTTGGGGACGGAGCTGCTACGACGCTGGTCGGTGCGGGACAGCGCTGTCCCTGATACTGTATCTGGTTGCGTAGCTCGACTTCCGTTGAATCCGTCTGCGACAGGGCGCCCTCATTAGCCGCACACGCGTGCGGTATGTCGTTCTTCTCGAAGAGCACCCGCGCCGTCCAGTAACTGGCACGCGCCAATGACTTGCTCCGCGGATAATCCCGCGGAATTCGCTGCAGGTGAGCAAGCGCTCCATCACGATCTCCGCGTGCCAGCTCGAGTTGGGCCAGGCGAAGCAGCGCATCCGCAGCCTGTGGAGCAAGCGGGTAATCGACGACTATGTGCTTGTAGTCACTCTCGGCGTCAGCGGCACTTGCTGCCAGCGAAGCGCGCCAGAAAAGCGCTTGTGGATACAATGGCGCCATCGGCGGTGTCGCTTTAATCACTGAGTCGATGAGCGCGCGGCCAGCTGCGCCATTGCCATCGCTCACCATTGCCTGGGCTCTGGCGAACACCGGATCCGTTGGCCGCGTTGCGACCTGTGCGGTCGCGATCGGCGCAGCACAGCACATTAGCACTGTGAACTGGACTGTCCAACTATGCATCTCACTCCTCTCCTATTGACTCAAGCTGCCGCTCTGTTTTCGCCTGCGCACAGGCTGAGTAAGAGCGAAGCCAGCCATTGTTCTTCAGATGAGACCCTGCTCTCCTTGAGGGCAACGTCGGTTTCGAGCAGTGAATCGAGCGCTCGATCGAGCGATTCGCGAGACCAGCGCTCAGCAGCACGGGCCCAAACCGCGGCGGCCGACCCCCAGGGTCTGCCGGTAAATGCCCCCGTCTCCTTCAACAGATTGAAGTACTCCTGGGATAGCCGCGCTCTTGGAAAACCCTCATCGAGTTTGGCGCGGCCCCAGGAGATAGCGAGCATCTGTGTTGATAAAGCCATGACGACTGAGACCGCCGTTGTTTTCGACTGGGCGAGGACGTGAGGAACCAGATCCAGCGCGCGACTTACACTGCGATCGGCTACGGCATCCAGAAGATCCGCCTGTGTCTCGCCACGACGAACTCCTACCGCTGCTGCTACCGCATCTTCGCCAATCTCCTGACTTCGCCCTTCGACGAAGCTAGCGAGCTTATCGAGCTCGGCGGCGAGTTGATGGAGATCGTTCCCGACCGCGGCTTGAAGGAGCTCTATGGCAGGCTGGGTAATGCCAAGTCCCAGAGCCGTGCTCGTGTGGTGAGCTATCCATTTCGGGACTCTATCGCCCGAAAGTGGGTCGAACTCCAGCGAAGTGCTTGCGGATGAGAGAGTACTGTCCGCTTTGGAGCCGCTGCTCCCGGTCATTACCAGCAGGACATCGGGTGCCGGATTCTTGAGATACTGATCGAGGGCCTTCCGGGGATCTTTCCTCAGGGCACCGACATCGCGCAGAACCACGACCCTCCGTTCTGCAATCATCGGTGGTGTGGAGAGTAGAACTGCCAGCTCCTCCGCATCGATTTCGCCCGCACGTCGGACGTCCAGATTGAAGTCCCTTGCCGTCGGCTCGAGCGCGGCGTCGACCAGTTGGCGAAGCGCCTCGTCCTTTTGGTACTCGTCCTCTCCAGTGATGTAATAAGCGCCGTCAAATGCGCGGCGCTTGATTGCATCTCGGAGTGTCTTGAGGGAGGATGCCGACATCCTCAGAAATATAGGGGCAGCCTTGGGGACTGCCGATGTACCTGATTGCTACCGCGTGTAGTTAGCGAGCTCGAGCTGCGAGTGGGCAAAGCGCACCGGCACCTGCTCGGCAAACATTGCGGCCGGCCAAATGCTCAGCCCTGCAGAAACCGAGGTCACGATCGCCGGCGCTGAGCTCGCCATAAACTCGGAATCCGGAATCGTCGCTACTACTGGGGCCATAACCAGGTCCGCGGGCGCGTTGGTATTGCTGTACAGCGTCGTGCTGATGTACCCGAGCATGATTGCGCTTGCGAGTGTAGCAGCTATGGCGCCCAGTCTGAGGTTGCGCTGTGTATGCGCAAGCTGCTCGGTCTGGCACTCCTTCAGACGAGCCTCGAGCCGGTGGGAGAAGTCTCGCGATGGCTCTATCGAGCGGATGTTTCTGAAAAGGAGCAGTGCCCTGCGAATCTTCGCGTCGTGATTCGCGCAGCTGCCGCATTCAGCGATATGCCGCTGCATACGAACCAGCTCGATACCGGCAAGCGTATCGTCTACAAAGGCAAGGTGCTGATCACAAAACTCGCGACAATCCATGGAGTTAGGCTGAGGGTTCGGAAACAGGTACCCGCCACTGGGGTGCCGGTTCCCGAACCGACGAACCTAATCTACGTATGGTGCAATGATTTCCGCGAATGAATTCCTTGCCCGATTGAGGCGAGACTTAACCGTCCCCAGGTTGCACTCCGTGATCTCGGCGATCTCCTCGTAGGACTTGCCCTCAAGCTCCCGGAGAATAAACACGTTCCTGTGGTGCTCGGGCAGTTTTGCCACACTCTCTTCGACGATCTCCCTCAGGTGACGCTTCCGGTACATGTCATCCGGACGTGAGGTGGTATCCTCGAACTGGAGCGGACGATCCTCGTCCTGAAAGTTCTTTTGAACGGTCTGGAAGAGGACCAACGGATTGCGCGAGCGATTCCGCAGCTCGTTCTTGGCGAGATTCGACGCGATTGTATAAACCCAGGTCGAAAACTTTTTCGAGCGATCGAAGCGGTGCAGGTGACGATACACGCGGATGAAGACTTCCTGTACCAGATCCTCGGCCTTTTCACGGTCACCGATCGTCCGGTAAATGAAGTTCAGCAGCCTGGTTTGATACCGGGTCACGAGCTCCGAAAAGGCGCGTTCCTCTCCGCCAAGAAACTCGGTGACGACGGCTGAGTCATCCATCGCCTGCAGGCGTTCCCTGACGGACGGTCCTTCAACCGATACAGCATGCTTACGGAAGGTGTCAGCCATTCTTCTCTCCTTATATATAGGAGACTGCATCAGCCTCTCAGCCATGCACATCTCTGCTGGAACTTTTCTCTGGCACTGTACTAATGCACGCGTCATGCCCAGAGGGGTTTGGAGCTAAGTACTTACATGTGAGTGAGTTAGACAGGTTGGAGCTAGGCTAGAGCTTGTCCTGATTCTGCCAATCCTGTCCTATTTACATGACATGTCAGCGTCTCTATTTGATTAGACGCCAATTTGGCTCAAAGGGTTAACGACCTGTTCGAAACCCCGCGGCGAAGAGGAGACCCAAGGCGGTTTTTCCATCCTGGATCTCACCGGATCGCACCATTTCCAGTGCCTTCGAAAGCGGCATTGGGTGCAAATCCAGGAATTCGTCCGCCTCATGCTTAGTCTCACCCGCTGTCAGCCCGGTTGCCATGTAGAGATGAATTTTTTCATCGGTGAATCCGGGCGTTGTGAACATCGTCAGCAGATAATCCAACTGCTCAGCTGTGCAGCCGGTTTCTTCTTTTAGCTCGCGAGTAGCGCAGTTGCGAGGATCCTCACCCGGGTTCAGTCTGCCGGCCGGGATCTCATACAGGTAACCATCGGCCGCGTACCTGTACTGCCGGATCATGAGGATTTGCGGATCGTCACCGAGTGGATCGCCAAGGAAGGGCACAACCGCGCTGGCTCCCGGATGTCTGATCATCTCCAGCTCACCAACCGAGCCATCCGGGAAGCGTACCGTGTCGATATCGAGCGAGATCACCTTTCCGGTGTACTCTCGCGCGGATTTTACGCACCCGGGTTTAATTGCTTCTTTCACGAGCTCTATGAGCCGTGCACCTGCATCTCGCCGAGTCCCAGCTCGGCGATGGAACCACTAATCGCGCGTGCATCTCCCACAACGATCGTCTGCAGCATGTCCGGGTGTAGATGAGCCTGCGCGGCGCTGAGGACGGCATCAACCGACACGCTTCGAATATTGTTTCGATAGGTGTCGTAGTAATCCGCGGGCAGGTCGTAGATCACCAGTGTCGCCAAGGCTGATGCAATTGCCGCTGTTGTCTCGTACCTGATTGGGAACACTCCATCCAGATAGTCCCTCGCCAGCGAAAGCTCATCATCCGAGATTTTTTCGGTGCGGATTCGCTCGATTTCCAGCAGTATCTCGTGCAGTGCCGGGGCCGTTACATCACTCTGGACGGCGGTTGAAACCACGAATGGACCAGGCCCACGCCGCCAGTCGTAGAACGAAGAGGCACCATAGGTATATCCGTGCGCCTCGCGGAGGTTGAGATTGATTCGCGATCCAAAAAGGCCGCCTAATACCGCGTTCATGACGAGCGTTGGAAAGAAATCCGGAACCTTTCGCGGCAGACCTACATGCCCCACACGCAGCTCAGACTGGGGTGCGTCCCGTTTGTCGACGATATGGACGCTTTTCCGGCCTGTCCTCGCCGTCGCTACCAGTTTTTGACTCTCGGCCGTTCCCAGCGTCCAGTTTTGAAACGCCTTGTCGACCAGCGCACGCGCAGACTCAGGCGTGACATCTCCAGCAAGAATCACGGTCGTCGAGCCGGTGCGGTAATTCGCCCTGAAAAAATTCTCGACATCCGTCCTGGAGATCGCACTTACCGTTTCCGTGCTGCCTTCATCAGGCTTCGAGTAACGCGAATCCGGCGAATAGAGAAACTCCGAGAATTTCTCGTCTGCCAGACCCCGTGGCTCCGTCTCCAGCTGCAGAATCTCGGCGAGACGCTCGGCCTTGAGCCGCTGGACTTCCCTGTCCGGGAAGGCAGGCTGTCGGAGAATCTGACCGAGCTGAGTCGCTGCATCCTCGAGACGAGCCGAGAGAGTAGTGAGCTTCACGAATGCGCTGTCCCAATCCGCTCCAGATTCCACGGACGTACCCAGGCGCTCGAATTTTTCGGCTATCTCTGCCCCGCTCAGCAGCGGCGTGCCTTCGAGTAGTAAACCTGCAGTCAGCGCCGCGACGCCTTCCCTTCCAGGCGGATCGTTCGTCGATCCCGCATCGACCAGGACCAGCATGGTGACCACCGGCAGATTCGACACCGGCGCCGTCACCAGGCGGAGGCCGCTCGGCAGCCTCTCGTCGGTAAATGTCGGAAAACGATAGCTTCGGGCAGGCCCGGGCTTCGGGCGAAGGGTGGCGACCATTACCCCGCGCCGACAGCAGCGGCCAACAGCTTCTCTGATTCCACTCCCTCGCGTGGAACGTAGAGCAGGCTTGCCCGGTTGTTCTCGCCAAAACGTTCCGCGACGAGCTCGTTCACTTTGCTTGTAGTGACTGCCCGATAGCGATCAACCTGTTCGTTGATCAACTCGGGCCGTCCAAAATAGGTCGCGAACATCGACAGTCTGTCCGCCCTCTCGCCGGCGGACTGCAGTGAGGCGATTAGATCCGTTTCAATCAAAGCCTGCGCTCGCCGTACTTCTTCGTCTGAAACGCCCTCACGGTGTAGCAGATCGATCTCGCGCTCTACCTCTTCTTCCAGCTGGGTAACCGGAGTTTCGGGCCTGGCAGTCACATCGACGACCAACAGATCTGAGCCCTTGGCCAGGTCCAGCGTGAATGCGCCGGCATCAGCGGCAATCTGCCGCTCTCTCACCAGCGCACGATGAAGTCGACTGCCCTTCCTCATTCCGAGGAGCGTCGACGCAATGCTCGCGGCGTAGTACTGATCGCTCCCGAAGATCGGCGACCGAAAGGCCATGAACAGACGCGGCAGGCTGACATCGTCCTGGACCACCTCGCGCAACGGAGCACCAAAAACTGCCGGGAGATTCATCGGGGGCAGAGCCGGCTTCCCCTTGCCCCGCGAGATTGGCTCGAAGTACTCCCGGATCAGCGTGCGGGCTTCTGCCGAATCAAAATCACCGGCAATCGACAGGACTGCGTTGTCCGGGGTGTAGTAGGTCGCGAAGAACTGGGCTATGTCGTCGAGAGACGCAGCGGACAGATCCTCCATCGATCCAATCAGCGAATGCTGGAATGGATGCGAGGGTGGAAACACCAGCTCCTGAAGCTTTTCAAGCATTGTTCCGTACGGCTGGTTGTCGACCGACCATCTGCGCTCATTTTTTACGACATCACGCTGAGTGTCGAGCTTCTCCTGCGTCATGGCAGGCAATAGCTCACCCATACGATCAGCTTCCAGCCACAGCGCCAGAGCTAGCTCATTGGACGGGACAGTTTCGAAGTAGTTCGTTCGCTCGAGCCAGGTCGACCCGTTGAGGGTTCCTCCGGCGCGTTGAATCAGCTCGAAATGCTCGTTCGAACCGACATGCGCCGAGCCCTGAAAGAGCATGTGCTCGAACAAGTGAGCGAATCCAGTCCTGCCTGCTTTTTCATTTGCGGAACCCACATGGTACCAGAGATTGACCGCAACGATGGGCGTAGTGTGATCTTCCGACAGCGTGACGAATAACCCGTTGTCGAGGCGAAAGGTTTCTACCGGAATTCGCATTGACGTAAATTGCCCGCCATGCAAACACGTTGGAACCCCCTTATTGATCGCATGTGACTGCGGTACTGCTCGTCGTCGCCTTGATCCTTGGTGCACTTGCTCTTCTTTGGCAAAAGCAGGAGCGGATCCTCTTTCAGCCCCCGCCGCTGCTCGGAGAACCACCACTCAGCGGTAGAATCACTTACGACGCAATAGATGGCCAGCCACTGCTTGGATTCCTGATTGGAGACCCGCGTAGCGCGCCGGGAGTGCTGATCTGCTTTCACGGAAACGCGGATCTTGCCGCGTGGCAAATGGATTGGGCCCGTTCCGTCGAGCGCCGTACCGGCTACGCAATGTTACTGGCGGAATACCGGGGCTATATGTCCCTCGGCGGGTCACCGACCTATGAGAGCACCAGGCTCGATGCACGCGCCGCGTATGACCATTTGCGGGTTGCGTTCGGCGTCGGTCCGGAGCGCATCGCTTATTTCGGCCACTCTCTTGGCAGTGCCGTCGCGGCTGAATTGGCTGAAATGCATCCACCGACAGCACTGCTGCTCCAATCACCTTTTTCGTCCGCCCGGGCCATGGCAAGGCTGATCATTACACCACCGGTGGTGCTGGCCTGGCGTGCCATCTCGCGCATCCATTTCGATACCGAGCGGGTTGTTACAGAGCTTGATGTCCCAGTCTCCGTCGCGCATGGAAAGCGCGATCGGATCGTGCCGGTGCGAATGGGAAGCGATGTCTACCAGGCCGCCAGAGAAAAAGGCCAGCTGCTCATTGTCGACGGAGCAGGGCACAACGATGTCCCGGAGGTGGGTGGGGAAGATTACTGGCGGTGGATTCGCGCCGCGTTACGATTGCCTGAAGTTGCCGACTCCGATGAAGGGAGGGCATGACCGCAGTCATGCCCTCCCTTTCCATCGCGGAGTTATTGAATTGTCTTGCCGGTCATGTCTCTGATCGAGATCGGCCCCACATTGGTCGCTTTTAACCCCTGCTCGATGGTTTTGCGATCGCCGACGATCACGATCGCCAGCGAGCCGGGGTTGATATACTGTTGCGCAACTCTGGCAACGTCGGCCTGGGTGACAGACTCAACGCTTTGCACGTAGTTGTTATAGTAGCCGAGCGGAAGACCGTACAGCGCTACCGGAACGAGAGCGGCCGCGATCTGCTGGGAAGTTTCGAAATTCCCGGGTAACTGGAGCTGCAGGTATCGTTTCGCCCGCGATAGCTCGTCCGCCGGTACTGACTGCCTGATGCCATTCAGCTCTTTCATGAACTCCAGCAGAGCGGAGTCGGATTTCGCCGACACGATTTCCGCCGACGCGGTAAACGGACCCGCGGCTCGTCTCATGTCAAATCGGGATCCCGCGCCGTAAGTGTAGCCCCGGGCTTCGCGCAGATTCTGATTGAGTCTGCTGCTGAAGGATCCGCCGAGTATGGTGTTCATTACGGTGAGCGCGAAATAGTCCTTGGTCGAGCGCGGAACTCCAATCTCTCCAATACGGAATGACGACTGCGCTGCACCCGGTTTGTCGATCAGGTAAATCGTCGTCACTCCTGCTTTGGGCGGCTCGGCGTAGGTGAGTTGTGGAACATCCCCGCGCTGCCAGCTCCCGAACAACGAATTGATTTTCTGCTCGATTTGCGCCGGATTCACGTCGCCGACGATAATCATCGTGGCATTGTTTGGCCTGAAGTTCGACTGGTAGTACGATTGCAGATCGGCAGTTGTAAGGCCCGTCACCGAAGCCTCGGTACCGATCAGCGAAGCGCCGTACGGATGCCCGGTCCCATACAGGATTGCCGGGAACGCGAGGTTCGCGATTGCCGGCCCCTGATCCAGTAGCTGAAGCAGTTCGGTCAGGCGGTTTTTCTTGATGCGTTCGAATTCGTTGGCCGGAAACGACGGGTGAAGCGCAACGTCGGCGAAGAGAGCCAGCGCGCTGTCGAGCTGGGCGGTAGGAGTATGCAATGAAAGATTGCTCGACTCCCAACTCGCCTGCGGAAACAGGCTGATCCCGAGGAAGGATGTCTGGTCTGCGATGTCCAGGCTCTTTCGCGTGGTAGTTCCCTCCCTCAACATCGACGATGTCAGATTCGCCACACCCGTCTTACCAGCGGGGTCTGCCGTGGCCCCGCTTCCCACGATCAGGACAAAATCCGCCAGCGGCAGCTCATGTTGTTCGACGATTATCAGTTTCAGACCATTCGGCAGCTGCCGCGTGAGAATCGGCGGCAATGAGACACGGGGCGGTAGACCAAGCTCGGGTGGCTTGGTACGATCGACCACACCCTGGGCATTGGCTACCGACTGAACGGCGAGCAACGCGGCGAAGCCCAGCGTACTCGTGGTTCGAGATACTTTCATCGATCGCCTCCGCGTGCGGTTAGCATCATGTCCTTCTTTCCCTCTGGGACAACGGTTAACACGATCTTGGGTCGGCCGAGATATGCCTTGGCTACACGCTGAACGTCAGCAGCAGTTACCCGATCGTAACGGGCGGCATCCTGCTGCACGTAGTCCGGGTTGCCAATGAAGTAGTTGTAGGAATTCAGCACCTCGGCTTTCCCCAGCACGCTGGCGAGCCGGTTCAGGAAGCTTGCCTTATACACGTTTTGCGCGCGTTGCAGCTCTCGTTGCGTGACGCCGTTGCTGATGACGTTCGCTATCTCCGCCTGAACGACACGATCTATGTCGGCGACTTTCTGACCCGGCTTGGGTGTCACATCGATCTGGAATTTCCCATCCAGGCGTGATCCATCCTGGAACGCGCTCACGTTCTGGGCGGTCTGCAGCTCATAAACGAGCTTCTTGTAGAGACGCGAGTTCTTGTCGTTGGCGACGATCTGCGCCAGAAGATCCAGCGCTGCGTCATCCTTCGAGAACCCCTTCACGGAATGCCAGGTATAGTACAGGCGGGGCAGTTGCACCTTGTCTTCGAGGACCAGGAATGTGTCCCGAGCAATTGAAACAGCCGGTACGGTCACTCGCCGTTTTACCTCCGGACCCCGCGGGATGCTGCTGAAATACTGCGCCACAAGTTTTTTCACCGCCGTCGGGTCGAAATCGCCGGCGATTGTCAGCGTCGCGTTGTTCGGCGCATAGTAGGTTTTAAAGAAATTCTGGACATCTCCAAGCGACGCGGCGCTCAGATCCGCCATCGACCCGATTACGGGCCAGGAATACGGGTGGGACTTCGGGTAGAGCGCAGATAGAATCGTCTCATCCGCGCGCCCATAGGGAACGTTGTCCACTCGCTGTCTGCGCTCGTTCTTAACTACGTCGCGCTGAAGATTGACCTTGGGCAGGTCCATCGTCGGCAGCAGGAATCCCATCCGATCGGAATCAAGCCAGAGCGCGAGGGCCAGCGCATTCGATGGAAGCGTCTCGTAATAGTTGGTCCGGTCTTCGGTGGTCGAGCCGTTATTGTTGGCTCCGGCTGATTCCAGCAGCTGATCAAACGCGCCCACGGCCACATGCTGGGATCCCATGAACATGATGTGTTCGAACAAGTGAGCGAATCCCGTTCTACCGACCTGTTCATCGCCCGATCCGACGTGATACCAGGTATCGACGGCTACTATCGGAGTCGAGTGATCCTCGTGCAGGATTACTTCCAGGCCATTGGGCAGGGTGTACTTCTCGAACGTAATGCGAGGAATCGACTGGGCTCCCAAACCCGTCGTCACCATCGAAGCTATTAAGTAACCGATGGTGACTAAATACATGGACGATTTCTTTCTGTTCACAGCTTCCTCTCGAAAAAGAAGGCGAGCGGCGCTTTGAGCGACTCGCTAAAAATATACTTCCAGCTTTCTTCCCGGTTCGGCGAGATCGGACTGGTTTTAGTCGGCGAAGTGTACGGTGTAAAACCGAATCGCCGCGCCAGTATCCGCAGTCGCAGCATATGGAACGGATCGCTCACCAGCAGCGCGCTCTGCAGACCTCGCACCTCGAGCATTCCAGCCACTGCGCGCATTGATTCGCTCGTTGTTCGACCCGCGTTTTCCTCGAGGATCGCCGTGTCGGGCACCCCGTGTTTCCTCGCATACGTTCGGCCGACGGCTGCTTCGCTAGTCGTGTCGCCGACACCGGTCCCACCCGTCAATATGAGCAGCGAAGCGAGATGTCGATTCCAGAGCTCCAGTGCATGATCGAGACGCGCCCGCAGAACCGGTGAGGGTTTCCCCGCGTATTGCGCCGCGCCGAGCACTACTATCGCCTGGGCGGGCCGCGCCTCATCCCGCTTGCTCCAGGTCACAACAGCGGAGACCGACACCAGCCACACAACGAAGGCGGTCACAACGGCGGCACTTAGAATCCGCCGGATGATCCTTGTGACTTGTCTCGCTTTTTCCGCGGCTTTGGCAGCTGCTCTTTTTGCGGCCTCTTTTGCGCGCTTCATCCGTAGAAGCTACGCTAGAAGACATGCCTCGTGTGAGGCTCGGGACATTCAACGGAATAGCCGTTCGCCCTTAGCGCTTCCTTGAACTCGTCCTGCACGGCTGCCTCTCCGTGTACGAGCCATATCGGACCAAGTCCTGGCGATTTATCCTTGACGTGTCCCAGCCAGTTTGTCATCTCGGTTCGGTCGGCGTGGGCACTGTAACCGTCGATGACTTCGACCCTCGCGTTCAACGGCACGTCGTCGCCGAAGATCTGGAGCACCGGCTGTCTCTCCACCACCCGGCGACCGAGTGTGTGCTCCGCCTGAAAACCGACGACGAGTATCGTATTTCGCGGATCGCTTGCTCCTTGCGCGAGATGGTGGACGATCCGTCCGTTCTCCATCATGCCCGAAGCAGCGATTATCACCATCGGCCCGTGGGCCCGCGATAGTGCTTTCGACTCTTCGACATCACGGGTGTAGTGGAGCAGGTCAAACTGAAACAACTCTTTGGCTTTCTGAACTATTTCCTCCGACCGGTCGAAGCTCTCCGGATGCATCTCGAAAACTGTGGTGGCGTCGATTGCCAGCGGACTGTCGACGTAGATAGGAATCGGCGGGATTGCCCCTTCGCGAGCCAGACCATGGAGCGCATAAATCATTTCCTGGGTTCTTCCCACGGCGAACGCCGGGATCAGAATGCGACCTCCACGGGCGGCCGTTTCTCGAATGACCTGTGCCAGCTGGGCCCGGGCTCCTTCAACTGATTCATGATCCCGGTTTCCGTATGTGGATTCCATGATCAGGGCATCCGCGCCCTCGGGCGGAGTGGGGTCGCGCACAATGGCGAGACCGCTGCGCCCAATGTCACCAGAGAAAACCAACCGCCTGGTTTTGCCCGATTCCGTACAGTCGAGGAGAACAGAGGCAGAGCCAAGGATGTGTCCGGCGTCGACATACGTCGCCCGTAATCCGGGAACGACGTCGAATGGCTTGTTGTAGGGAACGCCAACCATCAACTCCATTGTGCGGACTGCGTGCCGGATTCCGTACAAGGGCTCTATGAATCCCTTCCTGTGCTTTGCCAGAAACTCGGCATCTCTTTCCTGAATGTGCGCCGAGTCGGCGAGCATCACGGCGGACAGGTCCCTCGTAGCCGACGTTGCCCAAATTGTTTGTGAATATCCCTCGGCAATCAGAAAGGGCAGGCGGCCCGAGTGATCGATATGCGCGTGCGAGAGTACGACCGCGTCGAGATCCTCGATCGCAACAGGCAGTTTGCGGTTCTTTTCAGCGGTCTCCTGCCTCTTCCCCTGAAACATCCCGCAGTCGAGCGCTACGGTATAGCCATTTACGTGAAGCAGGTGACACGAGCCTGTGACTTCGCGCGCGGCGCCGACGAAGGTTATCTCCAAATACTCATCCTTCTGCCACCGCATCGCGCTGAAAGAGGATGGTCAGGCGCTGTTCATCCTGTGACATCAGCGCGGGTTCCCACCCACCCCTGCTCCTTTCGTTCAGCAGATCGGTGAGAGTGTCTTCGTCTTCTCGCGTATGGCGGGTGAGCTTGACCACCACAGCCTGGTATTCTTTCATCGGGGATTAGATTATGAGCCGGTGAGTGTCCACTGTGCCGGTGCTGGAGTTCCGGGGTCAGGATGATCGAGCGCGTAAAAGAATTCCCCTCTCTGATTATTATCCGGCATCCGCTTGTTCAGCACAAGCTGACGATCCTGCGCGATGAGAAGACGGAGACCAAGCACTTCAAGGAGCTCGTCGACGAGATCGCGATGCTCATGGCCTATGAGGCAACCAGCGAACTCAGCCTTGAGCCCAGGAGCGTCACCACACCGTTGGAGCAGACAACTGGCTGCCATATAAGCGGCAAAAAGCTGACTCTCGTTCCGATTCTGCGGGCAGGCCTCGGGATGGTGGAAGGAATTCTGAGACTGGTTCCCTCGGCACGTGTTGGCCATATCGGTCTCTACCGGGACCACGGCACTCTTCAACCGGTTGACTACTACTTCAAGGTTCCCGGTGACACCGCCGAGCGGGATTTTTTTCTGCTGGACCCAATGCTTGCTACGGGAGGAAGCGCAGCCGCCGCGGTTGCCTCGCTGAAAAGAGCTGGCGCAAACAGGATCCGTTTCCTATGCCTGGTCGCGGCTCCGGAAGGTGTCCGATACCTGAGCAATGCCCATCCGGATGTTCAGATATACTGCGCAGCACTCGACCGCGAGTTGAACGGCCAGGGCTATATCCTTCCCGGTCTCGGCGATGCGGGCGACAGGTTGTTCGGGACGAAGTAGTCTAGCCGAACCACTCCCTGGGATTCATCCGCTGCTGATCGGCTGCGTCGATGACCCATTGCTGGTTCTGCAGGTCCGTCACCTCGTTCGGCACCGCCTCGAACCAACCACCTGCCTTGCTGGTGTCGCCGACCCTTCTCCACAGCTCCCCAACCAGGTAGGTCAGGATGGCGCGCTCCTCTCTGGGAACGCCGTCGTACGCGCTCAGAGCTTCCTCGAACATCCAGGCTGCATGCCGGCGGAAGTACCGCTCTGCCTCGACATCACCCTCGTCCACACAGCACCACGCTGCTCTTAGAAGCAAGTCGGCTATGTGTCGCGGCTCTGTGCCCTGCCAGCGGGCCACCTTTGCGGCGGCTTCGTATTTTTCCGATCCACACACCAGCGCTGGTCGGAGCGGAGCGAGCTCCTTGAAGACGTGCTGCTTCAACACAGGGCTGACGTCCGTCCCGCCGGTGAAGTCGGTTTCTCCTCCGGAGTAGCCGCACTCACTGCACATGTGTATGAGATAGGCGAGCGGTTGAGTTCCGGCGGCTCGCTCATGGAAATCAGTGCGCTTCCCGCCGAAAGCATTCGTCGAGACCACGCTCTGAGACTTGAACTCATTGTCACACACGGGGCAACGAAGCTCTATAGCACGCAGCGTTGTCATGCCAATCCTCCTATCCGAACCCGTGTACCTCTCTGCTCCAAAATGGATAGGGAATAATTGTGCCAACACTGAGAATTTCCGGTGGAGGAGATCGGCCTTGTTGAGAAATTGGGTCGATTGTATCTTCTCGCATCGCAAAAACGCGATACCCTCCCAACCCGCGACCTGGTGGTTGATGCTCATCAACCTACTGCCTGACTTCTTCGCAGTTCACAACAGTACAGACCGTGTCGCCGCCTATCTCCGCTACTTCGAAACCCACCGTCGCTTCCTAGAGGCCTACTGGCATAACTACGTCCTCGACCCTGCCGGGCCGCATTTTCTGGAAGTCGTTCGATCTGCTGCACTTGCGAGCAGGGTAGACCTTCGTACAATGCTGGAAAGAATCGATGTCGTCTCTCTCGCCAGAAATACTGAAGAGCAATGTCGGACTCTCTTCGAGAGTGACACCGATGTCGACGTCGTCCTGATGGTGGGTGTCGGCGCGGCAAATGCCGGCGAGCTCGTAGTGGATGGGAAAGGCGTGGCGTTCGTCTGCCTCGAGCACTTCACCAGTGTTACCAACCCGGAAACCCAGGGTCTTGGGTTGGATCCTGAGCTCATTCCTCTCTGGCTGGCCCATGAGATCGCTCACACGATCCGCTACACATCACCGACCAGCCGTAGTGAGCTCAAACAGTTGATCGACGACGCCGGTGGCTACTACTCGTACTGGGAAACGGGCAGGCGTGCCTCACTACGAGAGCTGATGATTAATGAGGGCCTGGCCACAATCGCATCACGGGCGATCAGTCCGGGACACGCTGCCTGGGAATACTACGGATATACCAGGCGCGAGTATGCCAGCGTTCGGGAGCTGGAGCCGGTGATGACCCGCGCGCTCAATAATGATCTGGATCGTGCCGGACTTGGTCTCCGCCTCCGATATCTCTCCGGGGGAATGAGCGACGATGCCCGGACAGTGGACCGCCATGTTTTCCCGGAGCGCAGCGGCTACTTCCTTGGCACCAAAATGGTCGAGCCCGCGGTAAATACTCGCGGTCTCTCGTGGGCCATTCGGGCCAGTGCCGGCGAGATCACATCGATCGCCAGTTCCTCGGCCGCATCCGCCTAGGACCTACTTACCGACACAAAAAGAGCTGAATACCCGGTCGAGCACGTCGTCCACATCCATCGTGCCGATCAGCTCCTCCAGCCCGGAAATGGCAGTTCGCAGATGCAC
>DASYIM010000267.1:0-8070 GCA_035997625.1 Gemmatimonadaceae bacterium | reverse complement strand
CGCGGATCCGGCGGCAGCTTGTGGTCCAGTCTCACATGCAGCTGGATGTGCGTCGTTCCCACGCGGACCACGCTCTGCTGGTCGAACCATTGGTGCCAGACATCGATCGGAACGACGAGCACGTTGTCGGGCGGGGCCTGGGGCGCGGCGCCGGCGGGGACTCCAATCGCCTGAAATAGCGCGTCGGCTTGTGGCAGGTCGATGACTCCATCGACGCGCGTCGTCACCGGCGGCAGTCCCATTCTCAAAACCGTGAGGTTGTCGCCGACCGAGACGTGAAGGTTGGCCGCGGTCTGCTGGGCGATCAGGATCCCGTCGCTGCGCCCGAGCATCGGCCGCAGCTGGGACGGGAAATTCTTCCAGAATGTGGGAGTGATGCCGAGGACCTTGCCTTCGCCCGTCGTCTGAGTGGTGCCGCCGCTCACCGCGGTGAAACCGGAGACGTCAGCGTATCCCACAGGCTCGATCGTCCGCGCGTGCCCTGTCTTTTGCAGCTCCTGCTGGACCGCATTGACGTCCGCGCCCGGAACGACTTCGACCTGCCAGTCGACGGGCACATCGCCGAGCGCGCGCTGGGTCATCGTCGCCGCGCTGGCGTTGATGAAGATGCCGAGGATGGCGAGCATGCCGATGGTGAGGCTGACGCCAAGGATTGCCGGAACCATCCGGCCGTAGCGGCGCCGCACCAGCCCCGAGAGCCAGGTAATTGTCGCGCTCATCTCAGGACTCCGTGCTCCATCTTCCATTGCGTCTTCATGCGACCGGCGACAAATGGGTCGTGCGTAGCAATCACGAGGGCGGTGTCCGTTTCCGCGATGCGCCGGTCGAGCAGGTCGAGCAGATGACGCGCGGTGGCATGATCGAGCTGACCGGTGGGCTCGTCGGCGAAAATAAGCGCTGGGCGCGTAATGAGACTCCGCGCGACGGCCGCGCGTTGCGCCTGCCCGCCGGAGATCTCCTCGGGAAGCTTGTCGGCGAGTGCCTCGAGGTCGAGATCATTCAGCAGCAGCGACGCGTCTTCGCGAGCCGTGAGCGCGTCAGAGCCGCCGAGCAGGCAGGGGACTTCGATGTTTTCGAGGACGGTGAGGGGCGCGAGCAGGCTCTCCGCCTGAAACACGAACGAGATCTTTTCCGGTCGCAGCGTCGATTTGTCGCCAAGGCCCGGCCAGGTGATGGTGCCTTCCGTCGGGTCGTCGAGTCCGGCGAGAAGGTGCAGCAGCGTCGATTTGCCACTGCCCGATGGGCCAACCAGTGCGATGCGATCGCCGCGGGTGATGCGACAGGTCGCGTGCTGAAGCGCGACGACCCGACTGTCGCCCTCGCCGAACACTCGGCTCACATCCTTTGCTTCGACGAGCAGGTCAGCCATTGACGACTTTCCCGTCGTCGAGACGAATCACGCGATCGGCGCGGCTGGCGATCGCCTCGCTGTGGGTGACGATGAGAACGGAGCCACCGCTTTGCCGATGGTCCTCGAACAAGGCGAGGATGCGCTGCTCCGTGTCGGCGTCGACTTCACCAGTCGGCTCGTCGGCGATGAGAATCGGCGGACGCGGGGCGAGAGCGACGGCCAGGCCTGCGCGTGACGCCTCGCCACCGGAGAGCTGAGTTGGATACGCTCGGCGCCTGGGGGCGATGCCGACCATTTCCAGAACTTCGCCGACGCGCCGTGGCTCGCGTTTGTTGGCGAGCCGCAGCTTGAGCGTGACGTTCTGTTCGACGGTGAGGTGGTCGAAGAGGTTTCCAGCCTGGAGGAGAATCCCGATCGACTGCGCGCGGATCGAGCTGCGTGTCTTCTCGTCGCGCCGCGACAGGCGTTCGCCGTTGACGTAGACGAAGCCGCCGTCGGGCTCGTCGAGTCCGGCGAGGCAGGCGATGAGCGTGGACTTTCCGCTTCCCGATGGGCCGACGACGGCTACGATTTCGCCGGCCCCCACCTGCATGGTGACGCCGCGCAGAGCCTGAGTTTCGTCGTCACCTATATGGTAGAAGCGGTAAAGCTCGTGCGCCTCGAGTACGGGGCGTGCTACTGCCACCGAAAACTCTTCGCCATCCTTTGCCACTGATCGACGTTGTCAGCACCCTGCGGCGCCCAGACCGTGAGCATCGCCTCCTTGCCGTTCTTCGAGAAGACGTAAGTCTCGTTCTCCAGACGCACCTGCTTGTTGGTGACCGGATTGGCTTCGGAGTTTGACGTGTACTTCACGACGACAGCTTTGCCGCCGGGGAGGCTGACGTCGGAGACGCTGGTGATGGTGACCGCTTTGCCCGAGGCCTGAATCGCTTTGGCCTCGTTGGCGCGGACGCTCGTGGCCGTCGGTGCAGCCGGCGACGCCGACGGTGCAACGTCGACCTTCACGCCGTCGAACTTGTTGACGAAGGATGCCGAGCCGCCGGTCTCGGTGCGCGCCCATCCTTCCGGTATCTCGAGCTTGTAGCCGCCGCCGGAATTCGCGTAGCTGACGAACTGTTGGGAGTCGGGTATGTCGCCGGGTGGATTTACTTCCGGAGCGACGGCGGTCTCGGTGGGCTTGATCGCCGTCTCGGTGCCGGAAGCCGCAGATGTGCTGGCCAGGGTTGTGTCAGCGTTGGTGCTCTGTTGTGCAACGTCGGACTTTTTGGCGCACGCCACGGCTAAGACGGCGACGGATGCAGCGGTGAGTATTCTCATGGTCCTGAACGCGGGGAGGAGGGGTTGCCCCGCACTTTTGCATTTTCTGTGCGCTACAGGACGCTTCGCGCACGAGAGATGCTTACAGCCAGATTACAAAACCGGCCGGAGAAACTTCTGTTCAGGATTTCAGAAGCGTCGCGAAATACTTCACGACATCGCCAGCCAGTGCGCCGTGACCACCGTTCCTGATCAGGGAATCGCTCACGCTCCTGAAGCCTCGCGCCTTGGCCAAGCTGTCGAAGCGTGCCGACTGAGTGACGAGCGGGCTGCTACTCGCCCAGGCCGGATCCTTGTCGCCGCCAAAGACACGCACCGGTATCTGCGACTCGGCGTCGGTGAGCCTGCGTGTTGCCGGCGTGACGCAGCGGCCCTGGAAGTTCGGGGTGACGACGGCGACGGCTCGGATTCGTTCGGGATGCCGAAGCAACTGAGGGATGACGACGTGTCCGCCGGCCTCCCACCCCGTGAGGAAGAACTTCGAATCGGTGTGGTAGAGTCGGCGAACGTCGTCGAGCACCGCGGTCAGGCCGGCCTCGTCGAAGTCGCAGGATCCAACCCGATCGGCAATGCCCCAGACACTGTCCGGATAATCGAATTCGGTTTTGTGCTGCTGCGCGGTGCCGCCGCCGCCGAGTATCATCGGCACGACGATCACGAACGGTGTGGATCCGCGGGCGGCGGCGAACGTCTCGGCGGTTTTCCGGAACTCGCGCTCCGCGTCGGGGATGACGACGATCACCGGCCAGCTGCGGAGCGCATTCCAGCCAGGGGGCAGTGAAACGAAATAGTGAATTGGGTGCGCCGTCGCCGTGCGCTCGATGATCCTTTGCGGCGTGCTGGGCTGTTGCGCGAGCAGTCGACCGCCAGACAGGCATGCGATCAATAGAACCAGGCCGCTGAGACGCGTTAACACGCGGACTAACATAGCAAAGCGTGCTGCCGTGGTGAATGCCTACGTCACCCCAATCTTCAGTGCCCTGGCGAGAACTCCCGCGAACGCATCACTGAATGCGTGGGACATCATCCCCGGCCGGACGCTCCTTCTCCAGTAGGTGAGAATGCCCAGCATAAGGCCGCCGAGCGCAATTTGAATTGCGCCGGGCCAGCTCTTGTAAGAGTGAGCAAGTCCAAAGGCTGCCGCCGCCAGCGCGATTCCCGCCGGTGCGCTGGAAGTGATCGAAATCAGCTGACGTTGAAGGTACCCGCGATAAACCGCTTCTTCACAGATGCCGGCCGTGATCGACAGTGCGATCCAGAGCGTCGACTCCAGCCATCCGTTGGGGAGAATTGCCTGCACGACAGCGCTTGGCGGAGCGTCATGCGGATGCAGCGACACCGCTGAAAGGACCATCGTCGACAGCAGCCAGAAAACTGCCGCGATCCCGATGTCGCGCAGTATCTCTCTGCTGGACCGCCAGCGCTCTCCGAGCACCGTGTAAAGAGATGAGCCGTGGAATCGCACGCCGAGCAGGACGACGCCGAGCATCGCCCACTCGAACGCGATGGTGCGCAAATAGAAGCGTACGCGATCGAGACTGGCAGCTTGCGTGATTCGATTCGGGTTAATCGCTCCTCGATACGTCCAGAAACCGATAATCGCGAGCACGAGCATCAGGTGCAGCGGACTCGCAATTGGTGTTACGGGATCTGATTTCCCCGCTGCAGCGACCGCGTCCGCCATTTGTCTCCCGAAGCTCGTTGATGAGAGCGAAGTCAGAAGGCATTACGGTGGGACGCGGAAAAGGAGTCAACACTTACGAGACGTTCACCAGCCCGTTGCAGTGTCTCTAAAAAAGAGTCTGCTGCTGGGGAGTGTTGGAGCTGGTACTTGGTGGGTTGAATCCGAAGTGCCGATAGGCCTGGGCGGTGGCGACGCGTCCGCGCGGGGTGCGCTGGAGAAATCCGTTCTGGACGAGGAATGGCTCGTAGACTTCCTCGAGCGTGCCAGCGTCCTCACCGACGGCGGCGGCGATGGTGCTGACGCCGACCGGCCCGCCGTCGAACTTCTCGATGATGGTCTTGAGGATGCGCGAGTCCATGTCGTCGAGCCCGAACTGATCGACCTCGAGAAGTTGGAGGGCGTCAGCTGCCACTTTTCGATTGATCGTTCCACCCGCGCGTACCTGGGCGAAATCGCGGATGCGTCGCAGCAGCCGGTTGGCGACGCGCGGAGTGCCACGCGATCTCTTGGCGATCTCCTTTCCGCCTTCCTCATCGATCTCCACCTGCATCACCTCGGCGGTGCGGTGGACGATCTGCTCGAGATCGGCGGCGGGGTAGAAGTTGAGTCGCATCTCGATCCCGAACCGCGCGCGCATCGGCGGCGTGAGCATGCCCAGACGGGTAGTGGCGCCGATCAAGGTGAACTTCTCGATCGGCATGGTGATCGTCTGCGCCTTGGGTCCTTCCGAGAGGCGGATGTCGATCTTGTAGTCTTCCATCGCTGGATAGAGGAACTCTTCGATGATCGGTTTTAGACGATGGATTTCGTCGATGAAGAGGATGTCGCCTTCTCTGAGATTCGTGAGAGTCCCGACGAGGTCGCCGGGTTTTTCGAGGGCGGGGCCGGAGGTTGAGCGGATGTTGACGCCGAGCTCTCGGGCAATGAGCTCGGCGAGTGTAGTCTTGCCAAGACCTGGAGGACCGAAGAAGAGCGTGTGGTCTAGCGGTTCGCGCCTACCCAAGGCGGCATCAATATAGATGCGCAGGGAGTCCTTTACCCGGTCCTGGCCGATGAATTCGGACAAGCGCTGAGGGCGGAGCGAGAGCTCGACTACGCTCTCGTCAGGGATGATTTCGGGGGTGGTGATTTCAGCTCGAGACATTCCAAGAATCTACCAGACGATTACGCGAAAGCCGATAGTCCGCCGCTCAGTAGCGCACCCATCTCCCGTCCCGCGTCTCGCGCCAGGAATGCATCAGCGCGATGCGCGGCAGGTGGATCGCGTGCGCCCGGCACCTCTTCAGGACACGGATTATTCATCCGGGGTGGCATCCCATCAAGGCGGCAAACTGAACGCTTGATCGGTCGATGATAAGGAAATGACGGTCGGCTGATAGGAAACAGCCCTATCCCCGATGCCTGTCAGGCTCCATGTATGTGAAGCGCCCAATATGGCGCGAAAGGCCGAAAATCCATGGCAGGCCAATTGAGGAGACCTATGCGACGGATCGCCCCCGCACTCGTGTTACTGCTGTCTGCCTGCCAAGTCGTAACGCAGCACAACGACACCATGCGCACCGGCGCCAATCTCCGCGAGCGCAACCTGACGCCGGCCGCCGTGCAGACGCGAGGCATGCAGCTCGTATATTGGCGGCCTGTCACCGGCAGCATGCGCACCCAACCGCTTTACGTCTCGAATGTCTGGAGCGACTACCGATGGCGCGACGTCATTTACGCCGCGACCGAGGCCAATTGGATCTACGCATACGACGCCGGCAACAAAGGTGGCTCGGGGACGAACCAGGGCCTGCTTTGGAGCCGCCACCTTCCCGTCACCGCCAATTCATCGCTCCCGATTGAAGGCGGCATCGGTGGAACGCCGGTGATCGATCCCGCGACCAACACCATGTACGTGGTGTACGGCATCCACAACGGAATGCTGCCGCCCGGTGGTTGGGGGGACGGTACTTTCGACGCCGAATTTCATCTGGTGGCGTTGAACATCAAGACCGGAAATGTTCTGCGCGACAGCGTCATCCGGGGCTCGGTGACGAGCCCGGTCGCGCCCGGCGTCGTTCCGTTCGAGGCGCGTCACAACGTGCAGCGCGCCGCCATCCTCTTGACCACGGACCCCCAACATCCGAAGAAGAAGTATCTATGGGTTCCGTTTGCGCTGCGCTGGCACGAAGAGTCGATCAATTCGCATGGCTGGGTCATGCGATACGATGCCGCTACGTTCGCCCCGCGCGGGGTGTTCTGCACCACTCCCGACCGGCGCGCGATCAACGAGGGCGCGGGAATCTGGCAGGGCGGCGGCGGCCTGGCAGCCGACAGCCTCGGCAACGCCTACTTCCTGACGGGCAACGGCCCGGCGGGGACCAGGTCGTACGGCAATAGCGTCGTCAAGCTGGTGCCATATCAACCGAGCGCGGGGGTGTACGACTTTCACGCGTATTCCTTCAGCGCTGCGCTCGACGATCCTGCGCACCAGGTGCAGTGGGATAACAATGACATCGATCTCGGCTCGGGCGGAGTGATGGTCATCCCTCGATCATCGCGGCTCGTCGGAGGCGGCAAAACAGGGTTTCTATACCTGATGGACATCTCGAGTGGCGTGAACAAGGTGGAAAGGTTCGCGGCCTTCACCAGCGCGTACCACCCCACGACGCGCTACGATGGATGGAACAGCGGTCCCCACCTCCACGGATCCCCCACGTACTGGGACGTCGCCCCTGATTCTGGTTTCGTGTATCACTGGGGGGAGCAGGACTCGCTGCGCCGATTCACCTTCCACCGGCCGACTGGACTCCTCGACACAATCCCGTCCGGTGTCGGCCACATCCTCGCCCTCGACGGATTGATGCCCGGCGGGCTCATCTCGCTGTCCGCCAATGGCGATCATGACGGAGTTCTCTGGGCGACCCTCCCCGGGCCGGGAACCCAGGGTCGCCTGATCGCGATCGACGCAACTACGATGCAGACTCTGTGGCAGACGACGCTTCCCAGCGTCGCCCACGCCAGTCCCGCGACCGTAGTGGCCAGTCGCGTCATCGTGCCCACCCAAAGCGGTCGGTTCGACGTGTACGAGCTCGGGCCCGGCGGCGGATCGACGAGCGATGGTTCGAGCAGCGGGGGTCCGACGATACCGCAACCCGTACCGATTCCCATCTTCCACGTTCCCACAGGCGATCCTGCGCCTCTTGTAAATGCGGCGATGCGACGTCTCGGTGCGAGTGCTGCGCGATTGTCGGTACCCGTCGGCCAACGCGCGCTCTTTGCGGCACACGACACGGGCGTGGTGATTTACGCCGCCCGTCCGAAAGCCGACGGATCCTCCCGGCTCGCATGGGTCGAAGTCGGTGCCGAAGATCATCTCATCGACGATACCGGCATGGAGCCCAACATGGGGTTTCAGGGACTTGGTGATACTGTGGCGACGCATAGTGCGTCGAGCTCGTGGCGGGCCAGGGACGGCAGCAGCATTGCGACCGAGACAGTCGCGACGGTCGTCGCGCCGGACTCCGGGGCGGCACCCTGGCTCCTCATGAAGGCGAACAGCGCGTCTCCCGCCGGGTTGTTTAGCGGAGTCACCTACGCGCAGCGGATCATGACCGGAGGAGGCTGGCCCCGTCGCGACGCGGCGACGGCGCGGCCTGGCGAACAGGTTCGAGTCCCATACAACGCAAGGTATGTTTTCTATGGAAAGCCACCCGGCGCGTCCAGATAACGGCCA
>DASYIM010000266.1:0-3757 GCA_035997625.1 Gemmatimonadaceae bacterium | reverse complement strand
CATGGCGCGGTCGAAGCTCAGGATTCCGGCGGCGAAGCACGGCACCGCCCGCAACATGAACACCGTGGCGAAGTTGGCCGATCTGGCGAAGGCGGGGGCGTAGCTACTCGGACAGCCTGGCCCGACGAAGGGCAACGACCTCCGCCGGTTTCTCCGCGACCCAATAATTCTCGTCGTGAGCCAGGACCGCTGCCTGTGATGGCGGTCCAAATATCGTGGGGCCGACGATCCTTCCGCCCGGCCTCACCACCCGAAACGCTTCATCGCCCATCGATCTCGAGAACCAGGCGTCGAGTGCGACGCCTTGCACCGTGTTCGCTGCAAGAGGGATATGACTCGCCACTCGTGCCAGCCCTACCCTCTCCGACTCCTTCACTTCGCTCGGAGCGTTGAGCGCAATTACCCTCACATCGACCATCTCAGCCAGCTGCTGCGCCGCGTAGGCCCAGAGCCCGCCCAGCACTATCGTCGCGCCCGGCTGCGTAGCCTCGAGATATGCTCCGGCGCGCGTGGCGAGCTCCTCCCGCCGGTGGCTCGCCGCCGCCCGTTCCGCATCGCGGGAAGGAATCGAGTCGCCGAGTGTGAAATCGGCGACGCCATTTTGAATCTCATACTGGGCGGAACAGCTGGGACAGCCCAGCGTGCCATCGACCACGAATCGGTTGGCGACTTCCCGGAACGACGCCACCAGCCAGGTGTCCTGGTGCGCGTTGACGCAGCGCAGCAGATCGATTATCTCGATGAACACCGTGCTGCTCCAGCGCCGCTAGCTGTGTGACAAACGAAGCTCGTCGACGTTCACCGTGGCGGGCTGCGTCAGGGCGAACACCACCGCCCGCGCGACGTCGTCCGGCTGGAGCATCAGTCGCTTGGACGGTGACTTGTCGCCGGGATCGGTGAGTGTCACGTCGTTCCAGATATCTGTGTCGGTCGAAGCGGGAGAGATCAGCGACGTTCTGACCCCGGTCCCACGCAGCTCGGCCCGCAGCACCTCGTGCACCGCGCGCAAACCGAACTTGGCCGCCGAGTACGCGACGTTGCCGCTGAAGATCGTACGATCCGCGATAGACCCGATGGTAACGATGTGCCCCCGGCCGCGCTTCTTCATGCCGGCGAGAAAAGCGCGCACGAACAGGAACGGCGCCACCAGATTCGTGTTGAGCAGCTCCGTGAACTGCTCGACGCCCGTTTCCTCGGCGGGGGCGATGCTGAAGATGCCGGCGTTGTTGACGAGAATGTCGGGCGATCCGCCCAGCTCGGAAGCAATGCGGGCCGTCGCGCGCTCGACCTTCTTCGGGTCGGTCACGTCCGTGGCGATGGCGATCGATCCGGGGATGCGCGAAGCCTGCTCCTTGAGCCGACCCTCGGTGCGCGCAATCAGGACGACCTTTACACCTTTCTCCCCCAGTGAAGTCGCGATTCGCGCGCCGATTCCCCTCGACGCCCCCGTGACGACAGCGCTGCATCCCTTGAGCGAAGTCACGCTCTAGTCGCGGCCGTTGTGGGCCAGTCGCAGGAACTCGTCGCGCGTCTTCGGGTCTTCCCTGAACGCGCCGCGCAACGCCGATGTAATGGTCTTCGAGTTCTGTTTCTCGACGCCGCGCATCATCATGCAGAGGTGATACGCTTCGACCACGACGCCCACGCCACTGGGATTGAGCACTCGGCAGAGGCCTTCGGCAATCTCCTCGGTCAGCCGCTCCTGCACCTGCAGGCGGCGGGCATAGACATCGACGATGCGCGGGATCTTTGAGAGCCCGACGATCTTGCCGTTGGGGATGTAGGCGACGTGCGCCTTCCCGAAAAATGGAAGCATGTGGTGCTCGCAGAGCGAGTACAGCTCGATGTCCCGCACCATGATCATGTTGTCGTGCGCTTCCTTGAACACACCCTTCCCGACGACCTCTTCAGCCGACGTGCTGTAGCCCTGAGTGAGAAATTTCAGGGAGCGCGCGACCCGCGCCGGAGTCCTGTCCAGACCCTCGCGCTTCGGATCCTCGCCGATCAGCTGGAGCTGGCGGCGGACGAGATCCTCGAACTCCTTGTTATCCGGCGTATTCGACATAGTTGTTCTCGGTCTCCCAGAGCACGAGCTTGGCGAGCCTGGCCGGCTTCACCTGCGGCGAAAGGATCTTCCAGAAGGCGACGATGATGTTCTCGGACGTCGGGATCACTCCCTTCATGAACGGCACGTCGAGGTTGAAGTTCTTGTGATCGACGATGTCGACGACCTCGCGCTCGACGATTTTCTTGAGCTGAGAGAGATCCCAGACGTAACCCGTCTTCGGATCGATTTCACCCTCGACCGAGACGTCGAGCGTGTAGTTGTGGCCGTGCCAGTTCGGGTTATTGCACTTCCCGAAGAGGCGCGTGTTCTCGGCGTCCGACAGCTCGGGGTTGTGGACGCGGTGCGCGGCATTGAACCGCACGCGACGGGTGACTGTTACGCGAGACATGTTTAGGGTAAGATATCGCTGACAGCAAAGCCGCGCCGGGAGGCGCAGCCCATGTCACAAAAGGTCAGAGCTCCGCCAGCGTTAGCCGACGGAGCTCTAAAAATGGGACGGAGAGGTTTTTTGAAGCCCGGTCGAATTTTTGAGGCCCTCACCTTGCCTTCCGTCTTCCCCGCACTGGGGCCTGACGTCAGCATAGTTTGTCGAACCCACTCGAAGGACTTGTTGGCTCAAAAAGTGAGTTCTCCGTCCCAACGATGGTGCTGAAAAGTCTTGTGAAACAGTTGCTCAATTGACTGTCTGAACTTACCGGTCGTCACACTCAAGGTCAACGAAATTTCGCCATGGATTTCTGGATAATCGGCGCAGTACTCATGCTTGCAATCTGGGCGTTCGTCACGTTCACGACGGCCGCTCCAGGATGGATCCATCTCCTGCTCACCGTCGGATTGTTCCTGCTGATTTACCGCATCGTCGTGCGCGGAACGGGCGGTGTCAACCGTAAACCCAAGGCCTGATGGCGGGACGCGGGTCGTACTCCTACGGAAGCGAGGGGCCCGCGACAGCCGTCGCCGAGCAGCCACAGCCGCTCTCGGCGGACAAGAAAAAACCAGTACTCGTCACCGGAGCCAGCGGACTCGTCGGAATACACACCTGCCGCGAGCTCTGCAAGAACGGCTGGCAGGTGCGCGCACTCATCAGGGATCCGGCCAAAGCGGCGATGGCCCTTGGCCAGCTGCCGGTGGAGTTCCGCGTCGGCGACGTGAGAGACGCAACCGCGCTGCGCAGCTCGCTCAACGGCTGCGGCGCGGTGGTCCACCTGGCGGCGATCGCCATCGAGAAGAAAACCGAGAAATACACCGAGACGAACACCGCTGCCACCGAGCGCCTCATCTCGGCATCGAGGGCCGAGGGCGTGTCGCGGGTGATCTTCATGTCCCAGAACGGCGCCGACAGCAGGTCGCCGTATCCATTCCTGCACAGCAAGGGCGTGGCGCAGGACTCAGTCAAGACGAGCGGACTGCAATGGACGGTGCTCCGTCCTTCGGTGATCTTCGGACCCGAGGATCAGTTCGTGAACGTCCTCGCCCGGTTGATACGACTCACGCCGAAGATTTTTCCGCTGCCCGGCGGCGGCAAGGCGCGTTTTCAGCCAATCGCGGTCGACGATGTGGCGCGAGTGGTGCGCCTTTCTCTGGAGAAAAAAGAAAGCCTGCACCAGTCGTTCGACCTTGGCGGCGCCGTGCCGCTCACGCTCAAGGAGATGACCGAGCGAATTCTTACGGCTATGGGGACGACGCGGA
>DASYIM010000265.1:0-9154 GCA_035997625.1 Gemmatimonadaceae bacterium | reverse complement strand
GGTGAAGCCCTGAAGAGGCGCAGCCATCGTGGCCGTGCCCGAGAAGTAAGCACCACCCTGGTCGGCAGCGTACTGCTCTTCGTAGGTCGCCATGTTGCGAAGGTCAGACTTCATCGCGGCGACATACGCCTTGTCCTTGGTATTGGCGAACTTCGGAATCGCGATCGCGGCAAGAATGCCGATGATGACGACTACGATCAAAAGCTCGATAAGGGTAAAACCCTTTTTGGTTTGCATTGCGTCTCCTGAAGCGTTGGAAAGGGGGGGGCGAACGCAATGCGCTCGCCTACACTTAAGACGCGCCAGACCGGCTTACGGGTACAAAAAAACGCGCGAATTCTCGGTCTTGCCAGTTTCTTAACTGGTTGTCCCTGTTGGATTTCCGAGCATCATGCCCTTCCCTGGGCTCGAAACTTGGGTCGGAGTCGCCCAAGTGGCCCCGCAACGGGCTAGGTTGGCAGGCCGTAACGGGAAAGCTTGCGGTAAAGGGTGGAGGGATCGATCCCCAGCACCTCCGCGGTGCGCGGCTTGTTCCCGCCTTCGTTCTCCAGCACCCACATGATGTAGGCCCTCTCGATGGTGTCCAGCGTTGGATTGGTCTGGACCGCTTCGCTGACGAGAGGATCGGACTTCGGCTCCACAACTCGCTCCGGGAGCGCGGACAGCGGAATTGTCCTACCCTTGGCCAGAATCACCGCCCGCTCGAGGGCATTCTCCAGCTCGCGAACGTTGCCCGGCCACAGATACCGCTGCATTGCTTCGAGCGCCTCAGACTCCAGCTTCTTCGGCTCCTCGCCACGTGCCTCGCCCGCCCTGGCCAGAAACGACTCCGACAACAACGGGATGTCTCCCGGACGATTTCTGAGCGGTGGCAGTACGATCGAGATGACGTTCAGACGATAGAAGAGATCGCTGCGGAAGTTCCCGCGCTTGATCTCATCGTCGAGATCACGATTGGTGGCAGCGATGACCCTCGCGTTGACTGGTCTGGCTTCCGTAGCTCCGACGGGAATGACCTCGCGCTGCTGCAGCACCCGGAGAAGCTTGACCTGCGTGGCAGGTGTCGTCTCCCCAATCTCGTCGAGGAAAAACGTCCCTTCCCCCGCTGCTGCGAACAGGCCTTCCTTGTCCCTCGATGCTCCAGTAAAGGATCCTTTGATGTGGCCGAACAGCTCGCTCTCCAGCAGACTTTCCGGCAACGCCCCGCAGTTTATCGAGAGAAACGGCTTGCTCGCTCGCGGCGAGAGGTCGTGGATGTATCGGGCTACGACCTCCTTACCAGTCCCCGACTCTCCCTGCAGGAGGACCGTCGAATCGGTTCCTGCCACGGATTCGGCGACGTGCAGCGCGTCGAGCCAGGTCTTGCTGGCACCGATCGGCTGGCTCGACCGGTCGCGGCGTTTCGCGTCCGCCTTGAGTGTCTTGTTCTCGCGCTTCAGGCTTCGGTGCTCGGCGGCGCGGCGCACGATCGTCACCAGCTCTTCGTTCTTGAACGGCTTCTGGATGTAGTAAAAAGCCCCGTTGTTCACCGCCCCGATTGCCGATTGCAGACTGGCCTGCGCGGTCATCAGGATCACCACTGCCTCCGGATCGTGCGCCCGCACCGATGCCAGAATGTCGAGCCCCGTTACGTCGGGCATCCGCACGTCGGTGATGATCAATTCCGGCTTGAGCGCGGCGATTTGCTCCAGACCCTTCTTCCCGCCCAGAGCGGTATATGGGATGAACCCCTCGTTCTTGAGGAGAATCCGAATGGTGTCCAGAATGCCCATCTCGTCATCGATAATGAGCACGGTGGGCGCCGAGGTAACGGCTGTCGTCATTTATGTTTGACCGTCGAGTTCGCCTTCGGAGTCTTCCTGATTCCGTCGTGGCCGAGCTTCGGCAGAATCACCGTGAATTTAGTCCCTGATGCTTTGCCGTTTCCGTCCACCAGAATGAAGCCATGATGCGCCTCAACGGCGCGGTGCACGATCGAAAGCCCGAGTCCGGTCCCACCGCTTCTGGTGGTGACGAAGGGCTCGAACAGTTTCTCCTTGATTGATTCCGCGATGCCACGTCCCTGATCGGTGACCTGCAGCATGAACGCGCCGCGCGTGAAACGTTCGGCAGGCGCTGGTAGCTGATGATACGATAGCTCCGCAGCCTCGAGACGGACTTCGCCACCGGGAGGAGATGCCTGCACTGCGTTGAGAAGGAGATTGAAGATCGCGCGATGTAACAAGTCGTCGTCGCCAACGACGACCAGCGGTGTGGAAGGAAACAGCTCCCGAATCGTCACGTTCTCCGGTTTGTCCGGGTGGGCCAAGACGAGCGCGGCCGCGTGATGAGCAATCTCCACCAGGTCGACCCGCCGTACGCTTGTGACTCCCGTCCTGGCGAAATCCAGGAATTCCGACAACAGCCGGGACAGCCGGTCAGACTCGCGCTGGACCAGCTTGGTAAGCGTGCGCGTATCGTCGTCGGATCCGGGAACTTTCGCCAGCAGCTCGGCGGCGCTCCGGATCGAAGCCAGCGGATTCTTGATCTCGTGCGCCAGCGATGCGCTGAGCTCCGCCACCGCTTCGAGACGTTCCGTCCGGGTGTGAAGGCGTTCGATGTCCGCTTCCCGCAACCTGAATGCAGCCAGCTCGGCGGCCATTTCCTCGCGACCGGCGTGCGCCGCGCGAAGGCGGGCTCCGATGTATCCGCAGCCCAGCGCCACGGCGCCGAAAATCCCCAGCTGAACGAGGATCGGCACGTCCACGACCGTCACGCGGTCGATGATTGTCACCGAGAAGTAGAGCACGTCGCCGAGCATAGCGATTAGCAGCACGCCGGCAGGAGGAAGCAGCAGCGCGCTGACGGCGATGACCAGGATATAGAGCGGCGCCAGTTGGGACGGCGCGCTCGTCTGGGTCAGATGGACAATGGTCGTCACCAGCAGCAGATCGAAGATGATCTGCAGGTAGAAGAAACTGTCGCTGAGGACGCCTTCCCTGCGCGTAGTGTAAATCATCGACCCGCTAGTGAAGAACAAGGTCGAGATGAAGGCGAGCGTTGCCACCAGTGTCGCGGTACTGTCGGCACGCCGCCAAACCGCGATTGCCGCCACGAAAATGGCGGTGGCCAGAGACAGCCGGCCAAGGTAAAGGACTCGAAGAACCCTCTCCCGTCCGCTGACGGTAGGGGCGGGGAGGGCTAACGCGGGGCGGGTAGCCACAGGCGTGATCGGAACTGCCGGAAGCAAGTATTCCAAGTTGATGAGGTTAGGGGCGGACGTCAATTAGACGCTCCTGAGGCTCCTAAGTCTCTACTACTATATAGATTACAGCCCTATGGTCCTTGGACTTGTTGGCCCGGAGGCCACCGACCCTCCGTCTTTCACCGTCGCGACCAGCAGTTTGATTGCAGTGCTCGGACTGGTAGCGATCAACGGGTTCTTCGTCGCCGCCGAGTTTGCGCTGGTCGCCGCGCGCCGCAGCAAACTCGACGAGATGATCGCACGGGGGGATCGCGGCGCGAAGGTCGTCACACAGGCGCTCCAACATCTCGATCGCCACATTGCGGGAACGCAGCTCGGCATCACCATCGCCTCGCTCGCCCTTGGCTGGGTCGGCGAGCCGGTTCTCGCCGCGTTGTTCGACCAGCTCTTTAGGGCACTCCACCTCAACCCGTCACCGACCGCCACCCACGTGGCCGCGGTTCCTTTCGCGTTCTTTCTCCTCACGTTCTTTCATATTGTCCTTGGCGAGCTCGCCCCCAAGTCGATAGCTCTGGCAAGTCCCGAAAAGACGGCCAAGGCCATCGCCCGGCCAATGATGTTCTTTTCGCGCGTCATGTCGCCTTTCATCTCCATTTTCAATGGGGCGGCCAACGGGCTGCTGCGTATCGTTGGCGTCAAGCCCGCAAGCGACCAGGAAGGGCACAGCCCGGAAGAGATTCGCTTCCTGGTGATGCAGGCGCACGCGCGCGGGACGCTCGACGAATCGGATCGCGCGATGCTCGCCGGCGTCCTCGATTTTCATGAGAAGAAAGCTCGCGACGTCATGCGTCCCCGGACCGACGTCGTAGCGCTCGACATTGAGTCGACGGAGCAGGAGGTATGGGAAGTGCTGCGGCGCGAGCGCTATTCACGCTATCCCGTGTACCGGGAATCACTCGATGATGTGGTGGGCGTCTTTCTCGCCAAGGACCTCTGGCTCCATTCCGGCGACGCGCCGTTCAACCTCGCCGACTTCGTCCGCGAGCCGATGTACGTTCCCGATAGCCGGCCCGCTGAGCGGGTGCTCGACGATTTGCGCCGGACGAGGGCGCACATGGCCGTGGTTCTCGACGAGTATGGCGGCACCGCCGGAATCGTCACGATGGAAGATCTGGTCGAGGAAGTCGTCGGTGACATCTCGGACGAGTACGACTTCGCTTCTCGCGAGTCCGTCGTCACCGACGGAGTGCTGGAGCTGGCCGGTTCCCTTTCGTTGATCGATGTTCGCTCCGACTATCGCATCCCGATCCCCGAGGGCGACTGGACGACACTCGGCGGCTACGCCTTCGCCAAGCTCGGGCGACTGCCGCGAATGGGAGATCGAATCCCCATTCCGGGAGGTGAGATGGAAGTGGTGGCGATGGACGGACGGCGTATCGCCGCCCTGAGAATTCACCGCGCGGGAATCAGGCAGCCGGCGGCGGTTGCCCAGCCGGCCTAGAGCTTTCGGCGGAACACCCCGCAGGCACTCGATGCGGTGGAGTCGCGGCCGCTGGTGTTGCGCGCGACGGTGCACGGGAGAAGCGAGCTCCGCGCCACCCAGTTGGCGCGCCGGTGGGTCCCGACGTCGGAGACGAATCGATCGACGATCGAGCTTCGCGATGGATCGAACGCCGAAAGCGCCGCCGCAGATTTGACCGCGAGCTCACTTTCACGGGCGCGCATGTAAAGCAGCGGCAGGTGCGCGGCCACAGCGATGTCGCTTGCCGGAACCGGGCGATCGATGGTCTCCGACCGATCCCATACAGTTTCGGTGTACTTGGCCTCGAGATAATCGGAATAGAGAGAGGCAGCCGCGCCGCTGCGACCCGAGAACTCGAGCCGCTTGCCAATCGCCAGGTATGTTTCGGGCGCGCCGACGTATCCGAGTCGCAGCGAGCTCTGGAGCATCGCCAGCGCAGAGTCGCTCTTACGCGCGCCGACGTACGCCTGGGCGAGACGGAACCGCGGCTCTCCGAGCTGCGGATCGGTTTTCACTGCGTCGTTCAACACGACGACCGCACGCTCGTAATCGCCATCCCCCATATACAATGCGGCAAGGCCAAGCCTCTGATCGCTGCGATGCGGGCTCAGGTCGATAGCTCTGTGATAGGCCTCGATTGCCTGCTGCCGGTACGACGCTGACTTGTAAAAGCTGGCGGCTTCGCTCAGCAGCCTGGCTTCCTGGGTGTAAAGACGATCGTTGAGCGTATCGCGATGGATCTCTTTCGAGAATGACGCGAACGACTCGGTGAAGGCGCGATCGAGCATCCTCTGCTCGCTTGCGTTGGCGCGCATCTCGTCGAGCCGGGGACGCAGCGAGGAGATATAGTCGGCCATTATCAGTGGCGTATGAGCCGTCTGATGCGCCGGGGAACGCGAGAGAAAATCGATTTCCGCCAGCATGTTGCTTACGGAGCCTGTCGGGGAATCGACACGCGCCAAAGCCCTGCTCGCCACGAATGGAACGTAGGTCTCCGCGTAAAGCGCAACGATCAGAACCGCGATCGATGCAAACGCCAGCGTGGGGCGTTTGGTCGCCGGATGCGGGTCTGTGCCGGTCGCTTCGAGGACCACGGATCCGATGGTTGCCCGCGATGCGATCAGAGCGGCCATCATGACCCACAGCATCGTCGAGTTGAGATCCACGAACCAGAACGAGAGATAAATCGCGTACGCTATCTGCAGAGACCACATCAATGAAGCCGCGGACGCAGAGATTCGTCCCGTACGGTAGCCCCGCACCAGCGTAACGCCGATCGCTACCCAAATGCCGAGAAATGTCACCGCGCCGACAAAGCCGGTGGTGGCCAGAATCTCCAGAAACTGGTTGTGGGTTCGGTCGAAGGTCGGGGTGTCGGTCAGCTGCACTCGCGGATCGAAGTTGGCACTCCACGCCAGGTTGTGGTTCTCCAATCCGTAGCCGAGGGCGGGGCGCTGGCGGAAGCCGGCGATCGCGGCACGCCACTGCATCAGGCGCGATTCATCGTGCCCGGTCGGATCGGTCATCGCCAGCCGCTGCAGCACGATCGGGAGATCGCGCATCGCCGCACTCGAGGGGAAGAACCGTATTCCAACCACGGTAGCGCCGATGAGAATCGCGAAGAAGCCGGCGATGGCCGGCAAGATCCACTTCCGCCGTGATCTCGTGCCGATGATGCTGAAGATGACTGTCCCGATCACCGCTCCAACCACCAGGCCGAGCAGACTGCTGCGATTCTCCGCGTAGACAAGGCCAAGGAGGTTGAATCCGCCCGCGACGAGATAGGCCAGGCGAAAGCGGGTGCTGATGGACGCCATGTAGATCGCCAGCGCAATACTCAGCAACAAATAGCCGGCAAGCAGTCCGGAATTGCCGATGGTCACCGAGCTCGGGCCGACCACGGCGTCAGTCGAGAGCGCGGCACTGGCGTGTTCGGTGATGGCTCGGACACTGATGTACAAGCTCACCGCGAGCGCCGCATTGAGGATCCAGGGCCAGTCCTCGTCGCGCAAAGTTCTCAGCAACAGGAAAAAAAGCGCGAGGTGCAGCCATGCCCAGAGGCCGCCCATTCTCTCGAAATCGCCGAAAAGACTGTGCATCCGTGCCGGCGAGAAAAGCGCGGATATCGCGGCCGCGGCGAGGAATGCAACGAGCGCCCAGAGTATCGGCTCACCGCGCAGATCGAGCCTCTTTCGGCCGAAGCACAGCGCCAGCACCAGAGTGGCTGTAGCAATCTCGACGAGAGCACGAAAGTAGAGATTGCGCGGAACTACATAGGGAAAAAAGACACCGCTTCCGACTATCACCGGGACAAAAAGGCTGGCGATCAGCAAGACCATGATCGCCGTGCGCCACGACAGCTCCGGGAGCCACCCCCACCAGATTCGCACCAATCAGTCCTTCGCGGGTTCAGTGAGACGCGTCAGAACTTCGGGCGTGATCTCGTGGCCGCCGTCGAATCGGATCACCTGGTGTTCGACGCCGAGCTCCTCGAGTCGAGCTTCCTGGGACGCGAGCAGCTCCGCGTTGGCGAATTCGTCGCTGTTGCCGATGGCGATGGTGAGTGGCGAGCGCATCGTGATGCGAGCCGCATCCCCCGCCGTAACCTCGGGTGGGAGTGCTCCCGCACAAAACACCACCCGATCAGGCTCGACCCTGCCGCGAACTACCCAGCGCGCCACCGTCGCAACCCCCTGTGAAAAGCCCAACACCCAAAGCTTCACCTTTGACCGATCGACGCCGGCGAAAACCTCGTCGTGCAATAGATCGAGATAACTGACGTAATCTTCAATCTCGCATTCACGATCTTCGGCGGTCATCCACGTCGCGCCGATCGGCGTCCCTGGAGGGTGCGGACCCGCAACGGGCGCCGACAGATAGTACCGCGACAACGCCTCGGGAGCGATGAAAAGCCTGTCTGCCCGCTCGAGCGGCAGGAAGCGCGAAAGAAATCGCGCCGCCAATTGTCCCTGTCCATGGCAGACAAACCAGACCTCCGTGAGCGCCGCGTCGAACGATCCCATCGTCGCGTAGCGCGCGGACTTCGGAACCTTGAGGTGACGCTGCTCGAAGCGACGAGGCTTCTTTTCGGCGACGACTGGCATCTAAAACGGCGCTCTGGGCTGGGGAGATCGAAGGGGCGGCTGGAACATGTC
Source organism: Gemmatimonadaceae bacterium (assembly GCA_035997625.1). GTDB lineage: Bacteria > Gemmatimonadota > Gemmatimonadetes > Gemmatimonadales > Gemmatimonadaceae > UBA4720. The sequence continues at coordinate 1,293 of DASYIM010000265.1, read as the reverse complement.
TTGCCCCCCTGGGAATTTACCATTTCCAGCGGAAAATGATTCGCCAGATACCGCTTTTTTGCGTCTTTGCGCTGTGCGCCTGCTCGGTCTCTCAGGATCAGGAAGTCGAGTTGGGGCGCCAGAATGCCGAAGAAATAAATGCGCAGCTCCCGATCGTCACTGACCCCGAGATCAGCGGCTACATCCAGGATCTCGGGAAGTCGATCGCCGGCAAAACGAGCAGGTCGGATCTCGACTGGCATTTCTATGTCGTGAACACCAGGCAGGTCAACGCCTTCGCCCTTCCCGGGGGCTACGTGTACGTGAACCGCGGCCTCATCGAAAGCACTGATCGTCTGGACGAGCTCACGGGCACTCTCGGCCATGAGATCGGACACGTCGTCGAGCGCCACTCTGTCAAACAGATGCAGAAAGCGGAAAAGACGAACGTCGGCGTCGCCGTGGTATGCACGCTTACGAATATCTGTCACAGCGGCCTGGCACAGGCGGCGGTTCAGGTCGGTGGCTCCGCGCTCTTCGCCCGGTACAGCCGGCAGGACGAGCTGCAGGCCGATTCTGAAGCGGTCGTCAACGTGAGCCGCGCCGGTTACAGCCCGAAAGGAATTCCCGATCTCTTCCAGGTTCTACTCAAGGAACGCGAGTACCAGCCGACCAAGGTAGAAGGATGGTTCGCTTCACACCCACTCGAAGAAGCGCGAATCGACAAGGCAAAGCACCTGATCGCGACGCTGCCCGACGCCCAGGGAAAACGATTTCTCGTCGATGCGCCGGAGTTTCACGCCTTCAAGGATCGTGTTGCGTCACTCCCGGTGCCGCCAGATCGTCCCCGGCAAGCCGGAAATGATTTGCCGTGAGTAAGTCCCGGGGCTAGAGGTAGCTTAGCCACCAGTCGCGACGCCGCGCTTTCACGCCCGCATACCAGCGGCACAGAGGGTAGATCAACAGCACGCCGAGTATCCAGAACGCGTACACGGCGAGGAGCCCAAAGCCTGTGCCCGGGGGCGGCGGCGGTGAGACGGCCAGATTGCTGAAGAAGTATGCGGTCGGCTTACCGGCGATCACGCTTGCAAACAGCGCCAGACTGTGAGCAACGATCCACTGCAGCAAGTAGAAGAACAGAGGAACGCGTCCGAAGGTGATGAAGAATCGGGAGATGGCATCCCGACCTTTGCCATCGGCCCACGCCAGGAAGAGCAGAGCCGGTCCCAGCGTCATCATCAGGAACAGCAGCGAAGGTGGATATTTCGAGACTGCCAGAAAGGACAAAAAGGTCTTCGTGAGTGTGTCACGAGG
>DASYIM010000264.1:0-6588 GCA_035997625.1 Gemmatimonadaceae bacterium | reverse complement strand
CGCCGACTCGCGATCGACTTCCTTTTCGTAGACTCCGGCGACGACAGAATTCGCGATCAGGGCGCGCCGCTCCTCTGGTGCGATGGGCCCGATCTGCGAGCCTGGCGCCAGCATCCACGCGCGCTGCGTTACGCTTGGCGCGCCTTTCTCATCCAGAAGCGAGACCAGCGCTTCACCCACGCCCAGCTCGAGGATCACCTTCTCGATGTCGAGCTTTGGATTTGGCCGCATCACCTCGGCGATCGCCTTCACCGCCTTCTGATCGCGCGGAGTGAAGGCGCGGAGCGCGTGCTGTACGCGATTTCCCAGCTGGCTGAGGACTTTGTCAGGGATGTCGACCGGGTTCTGCGTCACGAAATAGACGCCGACACCCTTCGACCGAATCAGTCGCACCACCTGTTCGACCTTCTCGAGCAACGCCGGCGGCGCGTCGGTGAACAGCAAATGCGCTTCGTCAAAAAAGAAGACCAGCTTCGGCTTGTCGGGATCGCCGACCTCCGGCAGCTGCTCGAACAGCTCGGAGAGGAGCCAGAGCAGGAATGAGGCGTAGAGTCGCGGGTTGTTTATCAGCTTGTCGGCGGCGAGGATGTTCACTACCCCGCGTCCATCGACGGTCTGCATCAGATCGTCGATGTTGAGCATCGGCTCGCCGAAGAAGCTGTGGCCGCCCTGCTGCTCGATCTGCAGCAGTCCCCGCTGAATCGTCCCGATGCTTGCCGCCGAGACATTGCCGTACTGCGTCTTGAACTGAGCGGCGTTGTCGCCGACGAACTGCAGCATCGCCCGCAGATCCTGGAGATTGAGCAGCAGCAGTCCGTTGTCGTCGGCGATCTTGAACACCATCGCCAGCACGCCTTCCTGGGTGTCATTGAGATTGAGCAGCCGGGAGATGAGCAGCGGTCCCATGTCGGAGATCGTCGCGCGCACTGGATGGCCCAGCTCGCCGAATACATCCCAGAACGTAGCCGGACATCCTTGCCACTTCGGCTCGGGGAGTCCGAGCTGCTTGAGCCGCGCGCCGAGTTTCTCGCTCATCTGACCGGCCTTGGTGATCCCGGAGAGATCGCCTTTCACGTCGGCCATGAAAACGGGGACGCCGATCCTCGAGAACTGCTCGGCAATCACCTGCAGCGTGACCGTCTTACCGGTTCCCGTGGCGCCGGTGATGCAGCCATGGCGGTTGGCCATGGCGGGAAGGAGTGCGAGATCGGTCTTATCCGATCGGGCGATTACCAGTGGCTCGGCCATATCGGAAGGTATGGAGCCCCGCGCGAGGTAACCAGAGGCCTCGACGTGCGCCGGCTGGACGATAAGTTCATCTCAGAAGCGAGGTGGAGACCGATGCCCAAAACACTGTGGAACGTTGAGTCGCGGCGCGAGCTGCTCGACAGGCTGGGACGAGTGAAGCCGGATGCCGCGCCACTCTGGGGAAGAATGAATGCGGGCCAGATGATGGCCCACCTGGTCGGGTGGATGAAGATGGCCAACGGTGAGCTGAAGACGGCGCCTTTGAACCGGCCCCTGAGGTACGCGCCGCTCAAGCAAATGATCATCTATTGGCTTCCGTGGCCGAAGGGCGTCCCCACTGCGCCTGAGCTTCTTGCGAAAGAGCAATGCGATTTTGCCGGCGAGCAGGCTGCCTTTCGCCGGTACATGGAAGCTTACGAGAGGACGCCGGATCGGACGGTGGTGTGGCCGGAGCATCCGGCGTTCGGGAACCTGACGACGAACGAGTGGGGCGTGCTGGGCTATCGTCACACCGACCACCATCTAAGGCAGTTCGGCGTCTAGTTCGTTCGGGCTGAAGGCGGCGACGAGGTTTCCTTGAGGGCGCCACGAGTTCCGCACCGACGGCTATTCACTCATCAGTTACGAAAGTAAGAGCTCGTAGTAAATGAGCGGGTCGCCCTTGTACACGACACGCCCGCGCTCCACGAAGCCGCACTTTGCGTAAAACTTCCCGGCGCCCGCGTCGGCGTCGTACGCATCGAGACGAATAGCATCGGCCGGCCACCCTTGGGCGTGAGCGACGGCATCCTCGATCGCCAGACGTCCCAGCCCCTCGCCCTGCCGAGCGACCGAAATCGCCATTCCGGTCAGGTAGAGCGGGCGCTTCACAGGCGTGAAGTAGGAGACGTCAATCGCCCACGGCTTCTTCGTCGCCAGGCGGAGCACGGTGAGAATGCGCTTTCCATCGAGCCCTACCCGAACGCGCGCGTGCCGCTGGGCGAGAAGAGCGCCGCGCTCGGTGACGAGATTGGACCAGTGGCCTTCGCCAAAACGAGCGGTCAACGCCCCGGCCGCGGCGTTCTGCAAAGCGGCAATCACCGGCGCGTCAGCGGCGATAGCGTTCCGAAACTTCAGTCGCACGGCCGATGTCGTCGGAGAGATCAACTCTTCTTCGCTATCTCATGCCCAATCCGAACCAGGTTGCCGTTCGGATCGACAATCGAGAACTCGCGCATTCCCCAGAGCCGGTCTGCGATGTCCGTCAGGCGTGGAGTGCCGGAGCGGGCCAGGCCGGCGGCACGACACTCCCTGTATAAAGCGTCCGCGTCGTTCACTCGCCAATAGCACTGGGCGTAGTTCTCGAGCGGGTCGATGTCGTCGAAGGCAAAGAAATGAACGGACAAATCACCTTTACGGAGGATGGCGTAGCCGCCGAACTCCTTCGGCCACCAACCCGTCGCGTTGAACCCGAGCCGTTCGTAGAACGTTCGGGTCTCTCCCAGATGGCGCGCTGGCAAAATGGGGATCGCGATTCCTGGTTCCATGATGTTCACCTCAGGCTGGAGCACGAACGGAGGAGATGACCGAGACTAGCTGCCCGACCGAGTCGCGGGCGGCGCGTTGAGCCACCGCGCGAACCAGTCCTGCACCTGACGATAGAAGAAGCGACTGTTCTCACCGTTCAGAATCCAGTGGTTCTCCGTCGGCCATACGATCAGCTTGCTCGGCACACGCTGACGCTGGAGCGCCGTCCAGAACTCGAGTGCGTTGTTCATCGGTACTCTGTAATCGCGCTCACCGACGCTCACCAGCACCGGCGTCTTGAGATTGGCGGCCAGCCGCATCGGGCTCTGCGCGCGCCACAGCGACAGAGTATCCCACGGGGGTCCGCCGATATTGCGCTCGCGATCGTAGTTGTAGTCGCTCGTCGCCCACTGGGATTCCAGATCCCATTCTCCGGCGTGACTGACCAGTGCGCGATAGCGCGTCGTCGTGACGGCCAGCCAGTTGGTGAGATGGCCGCCATAACTTGCTCCGCCGGCTATTTGCCGCTCGCGATCTATGAATGGGTAACGCTTGATCGCTTCGTCGGCTGCTTCGTTGAGATCGTTTGCCGGACCTTTGAGCGGATCGAACTGGATGTCTTGCGAGAATTTCTCAGTGTAGCCGGTTGATCCTCTGTAATCCGTCATCAGCACGACGTAGCCAGGTGAGCCCAGAAGGTGAGGGTTCCAGCGAAGGCCGAAATTATCCGTCCACATGTTGGCGGCGCCGCCGTGGATCAGCACGAACACCGGATACTTCTTCGTGGAGTCGAAGTTGGGCGGCAGCGCATAGAAACTGTGAATGCGCTCCCCGCGGCTATTCGTGAACCAGAACTCGCGCAATGGCTGGAAGTTGATTTGCGCGACGCGATCGTCCGTGAAGTGGGACAACGCGATCCACTTGCCGGTATCGAGATCGATACGTCCGACTTCCGGCGGATGCACCGCACTTTGCCACGTCGTCACTACTATAGGAGTGGTCGATCCGCCCACGTTGACCCCACCATACGCACCACCGTGCATCGCGCCGACCTCGCGCGTCTCACCGCCGTTCGCCGGCGCGCGGTACAACTTCACGTATCCCTGGTTCTCGGCGGTGAAGAGAATGCTTTTCTTGTCGGGAGTGAAATCGAAGTCGCCAACGGAGAGATCGGGTCCGCCAGCGACGACCTTCGGCGTGCTGGCCATCTGCCCCAGGGTCCACATCACCAGTCGGGCGTTGTGGAATGTCTTGCTGTCAGTCGGCTGCATCGTCGCGTACAGAGACTTGCCGTTCGGACTGAACTTCGGCGAGCCGTAGTCTGAATTGTCGGTGGTGATCGTACGCGGTTCGCCGCCGGTCGCGGGAACGAACCAGAGCGCAGTGACGACATCCTTGTAAGTCCATTCGTTACGATTGGCAGTCGCCGCGAAGACGACACCGCTTCCGTCTGGCATCCAGGTGGCGGCGATTCCTTCGCCGGCGTTGCCGAGCTGTCCACCGAAGCCGCCGCCGGCGGCGAGCTTGCTGCCGGTGAGGATGTCGCGTGCCGGCGCCACAGGATCGAGCGACTGAATCCACAGGCTCGGCTTGCGATCGTCGAGCCAGTGATCCCAGATGCGGATCGGCGAGCTCTCGAACACCCGCGCGTTGTATTTGCGTGAGCGATGCTCCGCGGCGGCCAATCGATTCGCTGAATCGGTGAGCGCGCCCGGATAGATCATGCTGCTGAAGAGGATGGCGCGGCCATCGGGTCGCCAGTGCGGGGCCGATGCTCCGGTCGAGACGTTGGTGACCCGGGTCGCTTCGCCGCCGTCGGCTATGCTCATGACGTAGATCTGCGCTGTCGAATCGTCCTCGCGCCGCGCCGAGAACGCGATCTTGCGGCCGTCGGGACTCCACTCGACACCGCTCTCACCGCCTTTGCTGTTCGTCAGTCGCCGCGGCGCCGAGCTCCCGTCGGTGGGCACGATCCACAAGTCGCTCACCTGGTTGGCCTCGACGTACGACGGCTCGGTGACCGAGAAGACTGTCAACCGGCCGTCGGGACTGGGGACTGGCCCGCTCACGCGCTTCATGAGGAAGATGTCCTCGTGGGTGATGGTGTGGCGGGAGGCTGACTGTGCTGAAGCAATTGCGCCGTGGATGAGAAAAGCGCCGGCGACGGGGAAGAGGAGGCGGAGTTTCACGCGAGTGTCCATCGATGGGTGGGTTGAGTCGAGCTAGCGGTAACCTGCTAACGCGCCGAATGCGGCGCTAGCTTGCTGAGCTTGTCTATTGGCGACCTAAATAATAAGTTAGGTACAACTAACTTCTGGTGACCCAATGGAAAACGCCGTCGAACGAATCATCGGAATTGCTTTACTTGTGGTATGCCTCTCTCACCTGCTGCGCCCGCGCGAATGGGCGGAGTTTTTCGCGCAGCTCCAGGCGAAGGGCGCGCCCGGTGCTTTCATCTACGGGATGATGAGTCTTTCCTTCGGCGCATTGATCGTCGGCTTCCACGGCACTCAGTGGAGTGGTTGGTCCGCGGCTGCCACCTTCATCGGTTGGGCGCAGGTGGTCAAAGGCGCGATTCACCTCTGCTTTCCCGCGTATTCACTCCGCAGCATGGGACGGGTGCCACCCGAGAATTACAGGAGATTCGCGATAGCGGGAGCTGTCGGAGCGCCGCTCGCTGCCGCGATGTTCATCGCTTCATTTCGCTAGGCGACTACAGGAAAGCAGCCTAACCGGTGTCCACAAAATCGGGTCAACTCCACCGCGGTTGCGACGAGCCTGCAAATTGGTGCGCTAGAGCTTAGTCAGCGTCACCGTTATGTGCGGCGCCTGTCCTTGTAAAACACTTACGAAAATAGGATTCGGTTGTGCGGCGGGGACACTGTATCCCGCTGGCGGAGTAATTTCAATCCGGCATTCTCCGACAACACCGCGATCGCCAAATTCTCCAGATGCGGGAGTAGTCCCCCCTCCCTCTAAGCCGTTAGCGAACGTGAAACTCATAACCACCCCGGCAACCGGTTGTCCGAACTGGTCCACGACGTTCACGAAGATAACGCCTTGTGGATCATCAAATCGCATGATCCGGACGAACCGGTAGGAATTGCCAGCCTTTGAAATGGTTACAGCGGGCGCTTCGCCGGGCCGTTCTTCAAGAATGGCCTGATAAGAACCCCGTCCCATCAGCGAGGAGAAAGATAGGTTGGTAGATGTTTGATACCGCCAGTTGCCTACATCATCGCCGCCCTGGTCAACGCCTGAAGGCACGGGCTGACAGTCCACCGGGATTGCAATCGACCAATCGTATTGAGGAACGACGTCCGAGCCGGCTGCGCTAATCGTGAAGATTCCTTTCTGCACGGTGCGATTGCAACCTTGCTGCGGAGCGACGGGTGCTGGGATTGCTACACCATCTACACTTCGAAGTGTGTAGACGCCAGCAATGCGCTCTTGGTCGTCCCTTCCTCCCACACTGTTAACGCAGGACGAGATTGCAAGCAGACCCAGCCCAGTCAGAAATACGTGACTGGCCGGGCGCCTGGTGAGAACGGGTTGCGGTGCTACTTGGTGAATAGCCATCTAGAATCCAAAAAGCTCGAAAATGCGCCGATAGGGAGCAGCATCGTCGGGCTTGAGCGGGTCCCAACCAGAGAACACATCGTCAGTCCAGAAGCATTCTGGTCCGTACGAAAGTATCCATACACCTGCCATTTTTCTATCATTTGGCCAGCCGTTTCGGGGTATTCCCTGAGTAATTCGCACTCTGATTCGTGCTAAGAGTTGGCCGGTACTGGGCGCACATACGATACTGAGGGGCGATCCTCTTCAGGTTGT
>DASYIM010000263.1:0-10310 GCA_035997625.1 Gemmatimonadaceae bacterium | reverse complement strand
GGTGAAGCCCTGAAGAGGCGCAGCCATCGTGGCCGTGCCCGAGAAGTAAGCACCACCCTGGTCGGCAGCGTACTGCTCTTCGTAGGTCGCCATGTTGCGAAGGTCAGACTTCATCGCGGCGACATACGCCTTGTCCTTGGTGTTGGCGAACTTCGGAATCGCGATCGCGGCAAGAATGCCGATGATGACGACCACGATCAGAAGCTCAATAAGGGTAAAACCCTTTTTGTTGCTCATTTAAGTCTCTCCTGAAACGTTAGTGAATCGCCGCCGGCTTCCTGGGCCTTCAGCGCTGAAAAGACGCGGGTCCCCGAAGGGAGGCAACCCGCATATAGGCAACACGCGAACCGCGGGCGGAGCCTCTATCTAAGTTGCTGAAGGTAAACAGCTTAGGACTAAGACTCTGAGCAGCCCTGTCGCACAATTCCGTCGCATTTTGCAAATGCGTTGCAGCTTGCAAGTCGAACGGTACAGGCCGCTGAGCCGTGGTCGGACTGGACCGAACTGTCCCTTTCGGCGTATCATCAACACACCTTCCCGTCCCACAACCGGATCCGGCATGCACTACAATATTATAGGGCGCGTCCCGCGCCTCCTTTTTACCGTAATGACGGCGGTCAGCACCGGACTCCTTGCCGCAGGCTCGGCACAGGCCCAGGCCAAGACCACCTCCGCCCCATTGCCCTCAACAAAGAAGGTATACGTGAAGCCCAGTGACGCTGACCTCAAAAAGAAGCTCTCGCCCCTCCAATACAACGTGACGCAGCACGAGGCGACTGAAACGCCGTTCCGCAATCTTTACTGGGACAATCACGAGCCAGGGATTTACGTGGACGTCGTTTCCGGCGAGCCGCTATTCAGCTCGCTCGACAAATACGAGTCGGGCACCGGCTGGCCAAGCTTCACAAAACCCCTGGCGCCCGAGAACATTCACACTAAAACCGATCGGTTCCTCGGCTACGCTCGTACCGAGGTGCGCTCGGCCCACGCTGATTCTCACCTTGGCCACGTGTTCGACGACGGTCCTCGCCCCACGGGACTCCGCTACTGCATGAACTCGGCGTCGATGCGCTTCATTCCCGCCGACCAGCTCGAGGCCGAGGGATACGGCGAGTACGCCTCGCTGTTCAAGCCGAAAACAGCGACGAAAGCAGCGAAGTAGTCAATTCGGGCTTGTGTGGAGGGGATGAACCGCAGATTATCTGCGGAGTATCCAGCGAAACTCCAACAGGCCCGGGATGAGAGCTACCACAAGGGGATTCACCCTTATAGAAGTCCTTGTAGTTCTCGTAGTGCTGGGAATCCTCTCCGGCATCGCCATCGCCCGGTTCGTCCGCACCAAGGAGTCTGCGTACGTCGCGTCGATGAAGGCGGATCTCCGCAACTTCGCCCTGTACGAGCAGAACTATCTGATGGACAGTCAGGGGAGCTACTTCTCCGGCAATGGCTCGGCGCAGGGCTTCGCTTCGACGCCGGGCGTGACCGTGAGCGCTACAACCGATGCGGGTCCCCCGCCAAGCTGGCAGGCGGTGGCGACTCACGCGAATACCTCGAAGACATGCGCGATCACCACCACCGGCCCGTCTATCTGGGAAATCGATTGCCCATAACCATGGAATGCTGGCTGATCACCTCACGGGCTGAAGTGCTGCGCCTCGAGTTTGGAGACGAGCCGCCGTCGGAGATCTGTCTCCCCGACAAGCCCTTGCTGGAAATCGAGGACAACGCCGTGCAGAAGGCGATTCAGGACGCGCCCTATATCACCTACCGGCGCTATCATCTGGCGCACGAGAGCTGGCGCCTCGGAATTGTGTATTCCATTGCACCGCCGACCGTCGGAGACATTCAGATTCTCTCGGCGTACAGGGCTGGTCACGAGGCCCGACCGCACCTCGTGTAGTCTCGCCTCCCACCGGCGAGAAAAAACGTCCAGCCGGCGTGCTACCTGTTGCGGAGCTTGTCTACGGCGGAGTCGAGCAGAGCCTGAAGTTTCATGTACTCTTCGTTGATCCGCTTTCCGGCGTTCGGCAGCTCCGCCTCCGCTTTCTCGGCAAGCTCGGCGAGCCGCTTTCCGGCGTTGGTCAGCTCCTCGCGCAACTTGTCCAGCGTCTGCTTGATGTCATCCATCTGATTCACCCTCAGTGAGTGTCGCTGACCCTGCGCGCCGGCAGCGGTAGCGTGGGATGTGCGAGACTGTACATACGCTTCATCCAGTCTCGCGGTTTCCTTTATTTCTTGCCAGGCTTCACCAACAGCCGCTGTCCGATCTTCACTCGATCGCCCTCGAGCTGATTCCACTTCCGCAGCGAGTCCGGCGTTGTGTCGAACCTGCGGGAAATGCTGAAGAGAGCGTCGCCCCTCCTCACAGTATAGTAGAGCGGTGCCTTGATCAGCGCGTCGACCGCTGCGAGAAGCTTCCGCTCGGCGGCGGCGTCCTTACGCTGTTTGTCGTGCAGCGAGTTCACATAGTCTACCAATGAATCGAGAGCAGGCACCTCGCTGGCGAGGGCCGCGAAATCGCCTTTCGCCACGCCAGGATGCGAAACCCGAACGCCGTGAGCTGTCATCAAATAAAGCCGCCCGGGCCTCATCGAGAGCAGGGTGTCGTTCGGGAAGTCCTGGGTGACGATCACTGGCGGAGCATCCTCGTTCTCGAACTTGCTGCCCGGGGCGACCCCGATGAAAATCAGGCGGTCATTGGTGGCGTACAACACTCCATTGGCGCCGCGGTAATAGTCGCTGGGCCGGCGCATGAAGACCCTCGCTCTCCTTTCGAGCTTCTCGCCGTAGTGCAGCATCCCACCCTGGAGCTCACGGTCGGCGGCAGTCCACGCTTTCGGCGCGTCCACGTGACGCATGAAGAAGAAGTATCCGAACAGGAGCAGTCCCACGATGACGACGGCGAGGCCGATCACTGCCTTCTTCAGGAAGGCAAAGGAGCGGTAAAGTCCTTCGGACTCTTTCATTTCGATTGAGTGTAGTTAGAGTAAGGCACCGCCGGGAGGGCAATCTCCATACCCGGTATGGCATGTGAGGTGCAACCTGGAGGGGCATGGCCGACCTCGAGTTTGATCAGCGTCTGGGTGGGGCCGGAGATCCATTTACGAACGTCGCGGTTCGTCGACCGCCCCGGCCTCCGGATCCTCGCTGGAAAAAAATTCTCAAGGCTGCGCTTCAAGGCATTGGTGCCGCGGTTCTGCTCGCCGCCGGAACCATCTGGACTCTGCGCCAGACGCACCCGAAATTCGTCAAACCCGGCGAGCTGCTTCACCTGCCACCCACGCTGGTTACGGCAAAGGCGCCCGGCACGGAAGGTTATCAGCCGCCCACCGATTCCGCGGCTTTGGTGGAGATCAAGAAGGTCGCCTACTCCCTCCGCAAATACACCAATGACACGGTGCTGGCCCAGCGGATTGCTTCGGCAATCGTTGTGGAAGGAGGAAAGAAGAACATCGACCCGGCGCTCCTGGTCGGTGTGGTCCTGACGGAGGACGCCCAGCTCGACCCCAACGCCAAGAGTTTTGTCGGGGCTCGCGGGCTAATGCAGGTGATGCCGTTTCATGCCGGAAAGTGGAAGGGCTGCACGTCGGCCGACCTCTTCTCGATCGATTCGAACATCTGTCACGGGACGAGCATCCTCGCCGATCTCATCAAGCGCTCTCCGACGGTCTCACGCGCACTCCAGCGATACAATGGTTGCGTCAAAGGCACGAACACCCCCAACTGTCACACCTACTCCGGCAAGGTTCTCAGGTTCGCGGAGCAGGCGGCGACGCAGATGCTGAGTTTTTCGCTGGCCGGCGAGTAAGTCCCTCAGGCCGAGCGCGCCGGTAATCCGGCCCCATACAAAACTCGTTGGACATCTGTTTACGCCGCACTCGGTGGGTTGCTGGCCGTAACGAATTGGCCAGCAATAACTTAGCGGGAAATAGGTCACAAGTATGACATTTTGGTCTCGCAGATTGGGGTAATTAACCCCGTATTTTGACAAAACCATTGCTTGACCCAATGCGTCAATAGAGGTACCGTTATACGTATCTCAGCAGTAGCATTACCACAATAGAATTCGAATGGCTGAATGGATAGGGCGGGAGCTCGAGCGAATCAGAAAGCTCAGAGGTCTCCGTCGTGAAGACGTTGCGGCCAGGCTTTCGAGGCCTGTGTCAGCGTCTACAATTCGCAATATCGAGCATGACGAGGAGTACAATGTCTCGCTCGATCTTTTGCGACAGATAGCGGCGGTACTGGGCGCCAAGATCCAGGTCTCGTTAGAGGCTGAGGATCTGAAGCGCTGGCAGACCCCACCGGGGCAGCGGCCGGCAATCGATATCGCCGACGCACCGGCAGCAGGCCATGAGAGGTTGATCGACAATGAGTACTTCATCCGGTACATCCGGGCGGGTTATCCGGAATGTCCGCTGACGAACTCGCAGATCGGTCGAAGAATGTGGGACTTCGCCAAGCCCAGGGGAGCGGAGCTGGTGAAGGGAAGAATGCAGGTGAAGAAGCTGCCGGTGAACGAGAGCATTGCTACTTACAGGCTCCCGACCACGGCAGCGCAGTACCGCGTACGTGAGCGGGATATGGAAGTGCTGCATGGTTTTGCGGATCGGTTGGGTCGGGCTTACCGCGATGAGAAAGGAAGGGTTCTTGTTCCGCTCATCTAAGTCGGCTCGGTTCGCACTAATTCGAGGAGAACCTGTGAAGAAATCACTGAAGCCACTGAAAGCGCCGCCGTCGAAGCTGTCTTCTCCAATGAAGACCGCGATGCGTGCTGCCTCCCATGCAATTGCACTGGGTGGGCTGCTCGTGGGTGGAGCTGTGTGGACGATTTCGCAGCAGCACCCCCTGTACGCCAACCCGGGCCGTCTTCTGAGATTGCCCGCGGCTGTCGTCGATGCTTCCCAGCCGACGGAGCAGGCGTTCCGCATTGGTGAGGTGCTGAACCAGTACACCCACGATCGCGCGCTGGCGTTCCGTATTGCCGACGCTCTCGTCGACCAGGCGGACAAGGAGAAGATCGACCCGGCGCTTCTCGTCGGCGTTCTTCTCACCGAAGATGCGACCCTCGATCCGCACGCCCGCAGCTCTGTTGGCGCGCGCGGACTGATGCAGGTCATGCCGCTCCACGGTGGTAAGTGGGGTTGCGGCTCGTCTGACCTGTTCGACATCGAGACCAACATCTGCCATGGTGTGCAGATCCTCAAGGAAGCGATGCGTAGCGCGCCAAACACGCGCGTCGCGCTTCTCCGCTACAACGGTTGCGTGCGCGGCCGCAATACTCCGAACTGCCACAGGTACGACGACACGGTCCTGAAGCATGCGGGACGTGCCGCGGCGGAGATGCGTCTGGTCAAAACCCAGAAAGCGGACTAAAGTTCTCTTTTCAAGAGAGCCGGTGCCTTAGGGCACCGGCTCTTTTTTTTGGTCATGTCCAAGAAGCCGTTCTGGGTCCTGGTGCTGGCGCTGCTCGGGATCTCGTTCGCGGGGCCGCTGGTCCGCCTCTCCGCAGCCGATCCGGTTGCCATAGCTGTGTGGCGCCTTGGATTCTCCCTCATCATCGTCGCCGTCTTTCTGACCATGAGCGGGGAGTGGCGTGATTGGCGCGGTGTCGCGCGCGGCGACCTCGGACTGGCAGTTGTCGCCGGTGTCGCCCTGGCGCTCCATTTCTGGGCCTGGAACGCCTCGATCCACCTGACGACGATTGCCGCGTCGGTGACGCTGGTGAATCTGCAGCCCGCGGTGGTGGCGACGATATCGGCCGTCGCCCTCAAGGAAATCCCGACGCAAAGGCAGCTTTCGGGCATAGTCATCGCCATCATCGGTGCTTTGGTGGTAGCTGCTCCAGACCTCTCGGGCGGTTTTGCGCCCGGTGGGAACGCGCCGCTGCTCGGCAATCTGCTCGCGACCTCGGCGGCGGTGACCGCGGCGATCTACTACACGATCGGGCGGCGTCTCCGGGCCTCGCTCGGGATCTGGTCCTACGTGTCTATCGTGTACTCGGCCGCCTTCCTGACTCTCGTCGCTGTCGCTGTCTTTCGAGGAGTCGCGCTCTACCCGCAGCCGCCACGGGAAATCGCGATCTTCGCCGGCCTGGCGCTGGGTCCAATGCTACTCGGACATACGGGGATGAACTGGGCCCTGAAGTATCTACCCGCCTACGTGGTCAATCTGACGGTGCTCGGCGAGCCCGTTGGGGCGACGTTGCTGGGCGCGTTGATTCCGTCGATCCGGCAGATTCCGCCTGCTTCGACGATGGTTGGCGGGGCGATCGTGCTCGCTGGCGTGATCCTCGCCGCTGGAGATACAAGCCGTCGCGCAATGCCAAGCCGTGACAATTAAATTTCAGCCCGCAGGCCACCGAAGGGAGCGTTCATTCCGTCCGGCTATCTGTCACCCGTCAAATTGATGCGAAGCCTGAGACTCCTGCTTCTCGCTCTGGCTCTGGTTGGCGTTCCGCGCGCTGCCAAAGGACAGCGGCGCCCCGTCCGTCAGGCCATCACCTCCCCATTGGCGCAGTTCGGTCACAACATTGGCGACGACTACTTCATCGCCAATTACAGCCAGATGATGGATTACTGGCGCAAGCTCGATCGGGAGTCCGATCGAATGAAGCTCGTACGCATCGGTACCACGGCGGAGGGCCGGCCGATGTGGATGGCGATCGTGACGTCGCCGGAGAACCACCGGAATCTCGGTCGCTATCAGGAGATCGCCAGACGTCTTGCTTCGGCTGACAATTTGAGCGATGCGCAGGCGCGCTCTCTTGCCGCCGGCGGCAAGACCGTGGTCTGGATTGACGGGGGATTGCATGCGACCGAGGTGCTGGGCGCGCAGCAATTGATCGAGACGGCGTACGAGCTGGTAAGTCGCTCCGACCCGGAGACACTGCGTTTCCTGCGGGACGACATCATCCTGCTGGTTCCAGCGAATCCCGATGGGCAGGAGCTGGTGTCGAACTGGTACATGCGAGAAGCCGACACACTGAAGCGGTCGACCAGCAGGCTGCCGACCCTGTATCACAAGTACGCCGGCCACGACAACAATCGCGACTCCTACATGGCGTCGCAGCCGGAAACCCAGGCGATGGACAGTATTCTTTTCCGCGCCTGGTACCCGCAGATCATGTACAACCATCACCAGACGGGCCCGATCGGGACGGTGATCTTCGCGCCGCCATTTCGTGACCCATTCAACTACAATTTCGATCCACTGGTGCCGATGGAGCTCGACCTCGTCGGCGCCGCGATGCATGCACGTTTCGTCGAGGAAGGAAAAGCGGGCGCGACGATGCGCAGCGGATCCAACTACTCGACGTGGTGGAACGGCGGGCTAAGAACGACGGTCTACTTCCACAACATGATCGGTCTGCTCACCGAGGCCATCGGCAATCCTACGCCGGTGGAAATCCCGCTCATTCCGGAAAAGCTGCTGCCGAAGGGAGACTATCCACTTCCCATCCAGCCCCAGAAATGGCATTTCGCGCAATCGATCGCGTATGAGCTTACCGCGAACCGAGCCGTGCTCGACGTTGCTTCGCGCTACCGGGAAACGCTGCTTTACAACATCTATCGAATGGGTCGCAACTCCATAGAGCGCGGTAGCACCGACACGTGGACCGTTACTCCGAAAAGGGTGGCCGCCCTGCAACTGGCGATTCCGCAGGACAGCGTTCGGCCGGCGGGGGGTGACGCCGGTGGGAGTGGAGGCAGGCCGACGACCACCAGCCCAGCGGATTTTGCGACCTACAATCGAATCATGCGCAACCCGGCCGACCGTGATCCGCGCGGATACATCATTCCAGCCGACCAGCCGGATTTTCCGACGGCGACGAAGTTCGTGAACGCACTGATCAAGACCGGCATCCAGGTCGATCGCGCCACCGCCGCGTTCAGCGTGGACGGAAAGAATTATCCAGCGGCCTCGCTGGTGGTGAAGACGGATCAGGCATTCCGTCCGCACATTCTCGACATGTTCGAGCCGCAGGACCATCCGAACGACATTCCGTACCCGGGCGCCCCGCCAACGCCGCCCTATGACAATGCGGGGTGGACACTGGCCTATCAGATGGGAGTGAAGTTCGATCGTGTTCTCGATGGGTTCAGTGGCCCATTCGTGCCAGTGAACGGCTTCGCCAGGCCGCCCGTCCCGCGGGTCGGACCCGCCGCCGTTGGCTACGTATTCAGCCACGACCAGAACGACGCTTTCACCGCGGTGAACCGTTTGATCGCGCACGGCGATACGGTTTACACTCTTCTCAACCCGCTCAACATCAATGGTCGCACCTACGATGTGGGCACCTTCTACGTCGCGGCGAAAACCGGCACCCGCGGGTTTCTAGCGCGAATTGCCGAGGAGAAAGGGGTTCAGTTCGATCCGTTTCACACGGAGATATCGTCCACCTCACTGCGCCGTGTGAGGCCGCCGCGCATTGCGCTCTGGGATCAATACGGCGGCGCCATCACTTCCGGCTGGGCGCGCTTTATCCTCGAGCAGTTCGAGTTTCCCTACGAGGTAGTGTATCCACCGACCCTCGATGCGGGGAATCTCATTGGCAAATTCGACGTTCTGATTCTGCCCGATGGCGTGACCTTCCAGCGCGCAAACGCCCGCGCCCCTGCCAGAATCAACCCGGACGACGTTCCGGCTGAGTACAGGGAGAGGCTGGGGGCGATGACCGTCGCCCGGACGGTTCCCCCGCTGCTCGAGTTCCTGAATGCCGGTGGGACGATCCTGGCGATCGGGTCTGCCACGGAGCTTGGGGGTCACCTCCAGCTTCCCATCGCCAACGCCCTCGCCGATAGCGCCGGCCGGGCGCTGCCGCGAACGCGCTTCTACGTGCCCGGGTCGATACTCACCATGCGAGTAGATACGACCAGCTTTCTGGCGCAGGGAATGCGACCGGCGACCGACTTTTACTACGACAACGCGCCCGCGTTCCGGCTGCTGCCCACTGCAGAAGCGCGTGGCGTCAAGAGAATTGTATGGATCGACAACCCGAATCCACTTCACAGCGGCTGGGCCTGGGGCCAAAGGTATCTGAACGGTGTAACAGAGGTGCTTCAGGCTCCCGTCGGGAAGGGCATGCTGGTTCTCTATGGTCCTGACCCGTATTTCCGATCACAACCTCACGGAACCTTCAAGCTATTGTTCAATGGTCTTCTCTATCGCACCGCTCTCGGGGAGTAGATGATGCGCTCAGGAATTCTTCTCGTGGCATTCGCCGTCGCTGGTTGCTCGTACTTCCAGTCGGGCTCCACCTCCGAAACCACTCCGTCACCGGCCGGAAAAACAGCGCCGTCGTCGTCGGCGTCGTCGAAGGTTCCCGGAGCCGGCATCCGGGCGACGAGCAGCGCGGCTTTGCTCAAGGCGATGCACGACCGGTACGACGGCAAGTACGTCAAGACAATGAGTTTTCTTCAGAACAACACCCAATTCACATCAACCGGCGCGGAGAAGAAATCGCAGTGGTACGAGCACATGGAAGTGCCCGGGAAGCTCCGGATTGCGTTTCTGCCTGCGTCTGGGAAGAGTGGCCTGGTCCAGGTCGACGATCGCGTCGCATCCTTTGACAATGGGATCCGCGTCGACTTCCGGCCGTCAATCAATCCGCTGCTTCTGCTCACGGCCGATGTATACGTGACTCCGATTGCGGCAATCACGCGCAGCCTGGATTCGCTGCACGTCGATACCGACATCATGCGCAACGACGAATGGGAAGGTGAGGCGGTCTACGTGATCGGCGCGAAAGCGGGGGACACGACATCCAACCAGATGTGGGTCGATCGCGATCATCTGCGCCTGGTCCGATTCATCCAGAGCCAGAAGGCGGGCGATCGCACAATGGTCAGCGACATCCGCGTCCACAACTACAAGGAGATCCAGGGCTTCGAGATTCCGACCGAGTTCCTTGTCATTCGCAACGGCCGGCCGGTCTGGCGCGAGCAATACGCGGACGTTCGGATCAACGACGAATTCCCCGCCGGCACCTTCGACCAGGCGCGCTGGAACGACATCCCGATTCCGCAGTAGCGGAGTACCCGGTTTGCCGGCGACTCTGTCGCCGTGGCCGGCAATCTCACCGTCGAAGGCACTGCCATGCGTGCGATGAAGTCAGAGTCGAAATCGATATCGCAGCCGTCGAGCATTCGCAGCAAACCAACCACAAAGCGAGCAATCATGAGAAAGGGATTACTGCTGGCGGCGGTACTCTTCACGGTCGATGCGTCGGCGCAGGGAAGGGTACAGCGACCGATGACGTTCGAGGATTTCGCGGCCGTGAAGAACGTCGGAGATCCGCAGATCTCGCC
>DASYIM010000262.1:0-8038 GCA_035997625.1 Gemmatimonadaceae bacterium | reverse complement strand
ATGCCTTCATTCCTGAAATCATGACCGATCTCGTAGACGCGCTCGAGTCCCCCGACCACCAATCGCTTCAGATAGAGCTCGTCGGCGATCCTCAGGTAAAGGGGCATGTTCAGGGCGTTGTGAACCGTGGTGAACGGGCGCGCGGCAGCACCGCCATAAAGCGGCTGCAGAATCGGGGTTTCCACCTCGAGATAGTCCCGCTCGTCGAGGAATTTCCGCATCGCTGTCGTCAACCTGGACCGGGCGACGAAGATCGCCCTCACCTCCGGATGCACGGCGAGGTCTGCGTAGCGCTGCCGATACCGTTGCTCGGGATCGGTGAACCCGGAGTGACGCACGATCTGCCCGTCTACCTCCTCCTCTTTCCCGAACGGAAGCGGTCGGAGCGACTTAGCCAGCAGCTCGACCCGGTCGACCCGCACCGTGGTCTCTCCGGTCTTCGTGCGGAACAACGGCCCATGCACGCCGATAATGTCGCCGAGGTCGAAGTGTGCGAGCAGCGAATAAGGCTTCTCCCCCAGCTGGTCCTTCTTGAAATAGAGTTGGATCCGCCCGCTGGAATCGGCCAGATGCGCGAAGGTCGTCTTTCCGTGCGCGCGCCACGCCACGATGCGACCGGCCAGCGTCACGGCCGGTCCCTCGGGGGCGTCGCCCAGCAGCGTCAGCGCCTGTGCCGCGGTGTGCTGGCGGTCGAATGAGTACGCGTACGGCAGAACGCCCGCCGCCTCCAGGGCTTCGAGCTTCTCGCGCCGCGCCTGGAGAACGAAGTTCAGTTCTTCGGTCACGCCGCCGCCGTTGTCGAGCCGCCGCCCTGCTTGAGATAGGCCTCGATGAAAGGATCGATTCCGCCGTCCATCACCTTCTGGACATCAGGAATCTTGAGCTCGGTGCGATGGTCATTGACCATTGTGTAGGGCTGGAACACGTAGCTCCTGATCTGGCTCCCGAAACTCACGTCGGATTTGGTCGCGTCGAGCGCTGCCTTGTGCGCGTCACGACGCTCGATCTCCGCCTGATACAGTTTGTTCTTCAGCATTTTCATCGCTGTCGATTTGTTCTTGAACTGGGAGCGCTCCTGTTGTGAGGCCACCACCGTGTTGGTGGGAAGGTGAGTTATGCGCACCGCCGAGCTCGTCTTGTTGACGTGCTGGCCGCCCGCTCCCGAGGCGCGGTACACATCGATTCTCAGATCCTCGTCGCGAATCTCGATGTTGATCTCTTCGTTCACTACCGGGTAAACGAAAACCGATGCGAAGCTG
Source organism: Gemmatimonadaceae bacterium (assembly GCA_035997625.1). Taxonomy (GTDB): domain Bacteria; phylum Gemmatimonadota; class Gemmatimonadetes; order Gemmatimonadales; family Gemmatimonadaceae; genus UBA4720. The sequence goes on along the minus strand of DASYIM010000262.1, from coordinate 6,779 downwards.
GTGTGTCGCCGCGCGTTGGCATCGAACGGTGAGATGCGGACGAGCCGGTGTACGCCCGTCTCGGGTCTCAGGAATCCGTAAGCATACTGACCGCGGATCTCCAGCACCGCGCCCTTGATTCCTGCCTCTTCGCCTTCGCTCTGGTCGAGGACGCTCACCTCGAAGCCGCGCCGTTCGGCCCAGCGCGTGTACATCCGCATCAGCATCTCCGCCCAATCCTGCGCTTCGGTGCCGCCGGCACCGGCACTGATCTCGAGCTGCGCGTCGCGGAAATCGTCGGGACCGCGCAGCAGCGACTTCACCTCGAACAGGGCTAGATCGCCGTGCAGCTGCTCGGACTCGGCATCGAGCTCGCGCTCCATGGCGGGCTCCGGGCTCTCCTGCAGCATCTCGTCGAGCTCGAGCGCGCTAACAACCCGGTCGTTCAGTTTGTCGTAGGGATCAATCCAACCGCGCAGGCCCTTTACTTCATGTAGGACCGCTTGCGCTTTCTCCTGATTGTTCCAGAAACCAGGATCCGCCATCTCGGCGTCGAGCGTGCTCAGGCGAGCGCGCTTGCCATCGATGTCAAAGATACCTCCGCAACTCCGCCAGTCTGTCCCGGCTTTGCCTGAGACCTCGACCGCGTTCGCTTTCCGCCATTTTGCTCGGGCCCTCGCGCCCCGTTTTTCTAGAAGATTCTCTTGCCTGCCGCCAACACTTCGTTCAGCGCTTCCTGAAAATAAGTAGTGCCCTCGGCAAGGGCCTGGCCTACCTGCGCAATATACTCTTCAAAGCTCTTTTTTATCTCCTCTCTAAAGAGCTGTTTGAGAGTGCCATCCCTCAGGCCTTCCGCGTGTTTGGCCGGATGGTAGGTGATGATGTCCGACACAAGCGCGCGGGCGAGACGCTTTGCGCGCTGATTCGGATCCTTCGAGAGGAACGGATTCAGAGGACGGCGCGCCCCCGTATCGCCTGCCGCCGGTAAAGGCGAAGGTGGCGCGGCCGGACGCTGAGCGGCGGGAGCGGCAGGACGCGCGGCTGCAGCCGGCACGAACGGCGCGGGCGATGACACGGGTGGGCTGCCTGTCGGCGGCGTAAATGGCGATACCGGTGCCGTACCCGTCGGAGGTGTAAATGGCGTTACAGGCGCCGCTGGCGCGGGTCTCGGCGTGAACGGTGGCACGGGAGGCGGCGAGGTGAACTCCGGAAGCCCAGTGCTCGGCGACGGCGGTGTGGCGGTCGCGGTGACTGGTCCACTATCGAGCGGACCCGGACGGTTGGGCCGCGGAGCGGCGGGCACTTCAGCCGCACGAGGCGGTTGCGGCGCCGGCGCCGGGCGTTGGGCAGGCGGAGCTGCCGGAGTCTGCCTGGCTGGAGCAGAGAACGGTGGGGTAGCCCACCCCGCCGAGGCCGAGGACGGAGTCGGAGGAGCTGCAGGTTGGCTGCGTTCGGTTGGCATAGCCGAGAGAGTTGTGCGCGGTCCCCCGGTCGTCGGTGTCGATTGGCCGGTCGGCGCCGGGATCGTGATAACTCCGCTGCAGACAGAGCATCGCGCGCGCACGCCGGCGGGAGGGACCTTTCCGGGATCCACTCGGAAGATGGAGCGGCAATCCGGGCAACTTACGTTCATTCGTTCTCTCCAATCAGGCGTACATCGCGAATCGCCGGCAGCGGCTCCTGCGGCGTGACGCGATCATCGCTGCGTCGATCAACAGTATAAACAGAGCCGGGCAGGCTCTTCGCGTACGTTTTCATCTCCGTCGCCAACTGGCTCGCCTGCCGGGCCGAGCTGAGTGAGCGGCGCAGATTCGTAACAACTCCGATCGACAGCGTCATCAGCGGCACGCGGTCCAGATGTCCCCGGCGGTCCTTGCCGAAGAAGTAGCCCGCCCGACGATCCTGCTCCGAGTACTGGTATGGGGCCAGAAGATCGAAAGTGGCGACAATCTCGCCGCACACCGATGGAATCGCGTTGTACGGTATGATGAAGATAAAGTCATCTCCGCCGATGTGCCCGATAAATCCATCTTCGCCGCAGGTTCCCTTGACGACGTCGTGGAGCAGCTTGGCGAGGATCCGAATCACCCGGTCGCCCTCGTTGTAGCTATAGCGGTCGTTGAATTCCTTGAAGTGGTCGAGGTCGGCGTAGCAGACCGCGAAATAATCACCGAGGGCCAGGCGACGGCCAATCTCTGCCTCGATCGCCGATGTCCCGGCCAGCCGGGTCGAGGGGTGAACGATCAGGTCGCGCTCCGACCGGATCAACATCGCGGTGAGACGACGCACGGCCTCCTGCACCGGCATCCCTTCGCGAATTACTTCGTCGGCACCGGCGTCGAATGCCTGATCGAGCGCTTCGGCTCCCTTGCCACACAGGACCGCCGACGGTACCACCGCGGTGTAGGAGTCTTTCTTCAGCCGGTGTAGCGCTTTCAGCACCGGGGCTGCCTCGCGGCGCGCATCGAACACGACGAATCGCGGACGCGCGCGCAGTCCGATCGACATCAGCTCGTCGGCCGAAGCGATCGTGACAGCGGATGCTTCCTGCGCCTCGATCCACGCACTGATGTGCGCGGGCAACGAAGCACCATCAGGGGAAAAGCGTATCGCGTTGGGCTGCTGCAAATCGTTGGCTTTCCGGTCGCCGGTAATTCTACTCTGTCAGAAGAAAAAGAACGCCACTGCGAGCACGGAATACGCGAGAAGCAGCAGGGCCCCTTCGAGCCAGTTTGTTTCCGCGTCCCTGATCACAGAGGACGTTACTAAAACAGCCAATGCAATGCTCGCAACCTCCATGGTGGTAAATGCGAGATCCATCGGCTGGTGAAACGCCATTCCGAGAAGAACCAACAGCGGCGCGATGAGCAGCGCCACCTGAATGCTGGAGCCAATGGCAATGTTGAGCGCGAGATCCATCCGGTTCTTCATCGCCATCACGATCGCGGAGCTGTTCTCGGCCGCATTGCCGATGATTGGAATCAGGATCAATCCGACGAAGAACTCGGACAGGCCCAACACCTTCACCGCCTCCTCTGTGGCCGACACCAGAATCTCCGCCACGACCCCGATCCCGGCGGCCGCGATGAGGAGGATTACCAGTGCCTTCTTTGACGACCATTTTGGGCCTACAGTCACGGCCGGACCATGCCTGTCAGCGGCGAAATCCGACGAGTGCGTCCAGAGCGAGAATGCCAGCCAGCAGGCATATCCGGCGATCAGCAGCGGGGCGACGTAATGCGACATCCGGACGGTAGCCACCCGCTCGGGGTCTGGGTGGACTCCGTGAAACAGCGCCGGGACGACGAGGCCGAAGACAGCGATCAAAAGCACGGTGCCGGTGGATCCGGCGAGGTGCCGGCTGAACTTCTGTTCCTTGAACTTGAACCCTCCCAACAAGAGCGCGACCCCCAACACCAGCAACAGGTTGCCGAGAATGGAGCCCGTGATCGAGGCCTTCACCAGGTCGATCAGCCCGGCGCGAAGCGCCACAGTGGCGATTATCAGCTCAGCGAGATTTCCCATCGTCGCGCTCAGAACTCCGCCGACGGCCGGACTGGTGTGCTCGGCAACTGCTTCAGTGGCGGCTCCGAGGACCCCTGACAGCGGCACGATTGCCAGTGCGCTGAGGACGAAAATGGCTAATGGGGGCGCCCCCAGCAGCCGCGCCACGATGGCGATAGGCACGAACACCAGCATCGCGTAAAGAAATTTCATCGGAAGCGGGTGAACGGGGGTTCAACGGGAGACATCCCAGCGTGCTCATGTCTCCAGTGGTGAGCGACCGGGTTTTTCCAGTTCAAAACAGGTAGCGAAGCGAGACGTAGACCGGCGTCTGTCCGTTGTCTGCCGGAAGCCCACCGAACGTTCTGGCGATGTCGAAGACGAATGACCCGCTCTGCAGGCCGAAACCAAGTGATGCGCTGGCATCGCCGCGGCTGTCATGCCCTATGTAACCAGCGCGGAGGTGCACCTTGCCCTGGTAGATGACGTCAGTACCCAGACGAAATGATTGCCCGCCGAACTCGCGCGAGTCGATGTAGCTCGCCGCGGCGCGCAACTCCGTATCCTTGACATAGTGATCGAGAAATCTCAGACGGTACATCGCGCCGAGCTCGAGCTGCGTTGGCAGTGGGTCGCGCTGGTTGGTTTCGCGGGAGTTCAGACTGCCCCCAAGATTTCGGACGGCAACACCGAACGTGAGCGGTGCCCCCACCTGGGTTATGTACTGAGCGCCTAGGTCGACTGCCCGGGAGCTCTCTACCTCGGGGCCGACACTGCTGCACTCCCCCGAGCAGTCGACGCGGAGCTGTACGACCTTGTAGTTCAGCCCGGCGGTGAGCCGCTTCCTGAAGCTCAGGGCATACGTACCCGCAAAAACGACGTCCCGGGGAAGAATTACGCCGACGGGATTATTGAATATATCCCTAACCTCTTGCTCGCCGATGTCCAGAATGTTCGCGGAAAACGCCATCGTCCCCAACCGGTGAAGCGGCAGTACGAAGGTGAGCGCGTCACCAACTCCGGCGACGGTTTTCGAGTGGTGGATCGCGAGCTCTTTCTGCTTCTGATCGCCGATCGAAGCCGGGTTCCACCAGATACCTTCACTGCCCGGTTTGGCGGCCACCATCGTCTGGCCCATCCCGACTGCCTGAGCGCCGGTCGGGAGAAGCAGAAACAACGAGCCTTCGCTTCCGGTGGGGCTTTGCGCTCCAACGCTCGCCGCGACCAGCGCGGCGAGGGCGCTAGTAGGGAGTAGCCTCATCGATCAGCATGATGGGGATGTCGTCGCGGACGGCATATCGGAGCCGGCACTTTGGGCAAAGCAGCGCCTGCTCCGACTCGCGATACTCGAGCTCGCTTTTGCACTTTGGGCAAACCAGGATTTCAAGGAGTCGCGGTGACAAACTCATTTGCTGTGTCCAGTTGCTAGTTGATAGCCGAATCTCGAGAGGCTTCCCGGATTCTTTCGCCAATTTGCCAGCACTTTCACCCACAGATCGAGATACACCCGAGTGCCGACGAATGCTTCGATCTTGGCGCGTGCGGCCTCGCCAATGCGGCGGATCTGGGCGCCCTTGCTGCCGATGATGATCGCCTTCTGGCTGTCCCTCTCAACATAAATTACAGCCCGGATGTAGAGAGGCGAGCGTTCCTCGCGATATTCCTCGACCTGCACTGCGACACTATACGGCACCTCGTCGTGGAGCTGTTCCAGCACCGTCTCCCTCACCAGCTCGGCGACGAAAAACCGGACGGGTTGCGTGCTGATCTCGTCGGCGGGATAAAGAAACGGACTCTCGGGCAGCCGCTTCTCGAGCAGCGACATTAGCTCCGCGACTCCCTCGCCGGTAAGCGCCGAAATCAGAGTGTTAGGCTGATCCGAGCCGTCCGAACCGGCATTCGCCGCCAGTTTGTCGGACTTGTTGAGAACCGTAACGATCGGCGCTGACGGCGCTCGTTCGAGACCGGCTGCTTCTGCGAGGGACGGTGGGACGCCCTCGGTCGCATCGGCGACATAGAGAATGACGTCGGCGTCCTCCAGAGCGCGCAACGCCGTAGATCGCATCGCTTCCTGGAGCGGATAGCGCGGGTTGAGCAAGCCGGGGGTGTCAAGGATGACCATCTGCGAGTCGTCCGTCGTCCGGATCCCGACGACGCGGTCGCGGGTGGACTGCGGCTTGGAGCTGATGATGCTCAGCTTCTCGCCGACGATGCGATTGAGCAGCGTCGACTTACCAACGTTCGGCTTTCCGGCGACTGTAACTATTCCGGCTCTCGGCATGATAGAAAGGTACTCCGGACTGCGGGCTAACTGCTGGGTGATTGCGGGCCAACGGCATTGCTGATCGACGACTTATTGAGGATAAGGAGACCCAACAGCGGACTGCGAGCGCCGTCTCCTTCCGAGCGCAATTCTCGGGTTCAGAGTCCTCAGCAGTGAGTCCGGAGTCCGCAGCAAGTCGTCGATCAGCAATGCCGTTCCTCAGTCGCCAGTAAACCGCAGTCGTTGGATGAAAAAAAAAGGACCGCTCACATCACTGTGAGCGGTCCTCAAGAGGTGCCGGCGACGGCCTACTCTCCCGCGTTCTCTCGAACGGAGTACCATCGGCGCTGTAGGGCTTAACGACCGTGTTCGGAATGGGAACGGGTGTGGCCCCTACGCTTCAGTCGCCAGCGAAAATCGGTTGTCAAAAAAATCGAAAGCTGGGGCGGCAGGACTCGAACCTGCAACTTCCGGATTAACAGTCCGGCGGTCTGCCAGTTGACCTACACCCCAGTAGGAAACAGGCCCCGGACAACATAACACAGACTTTGGTAACAAAGACCTATGGAATGACTTTGGATAGTAGTGTGATCGTGTGATGTTCGAATCAACCGTTAGATCGCTTGGTTTTCTGCTAGTCGGTTCGAGGTAATAAAGAGGAACCTCAAACCATATAAGGAGATCAAGCCTCACGGGCGATGAGGATCGCTTCGCTCGAAACCGCTTGCGCGGCGTCCACGTGCGACCTCTTGACGGGATGGTCTCTCCCGGCCCTTCAGGGAGCTCAAGGCTCCAGGGAAGATTCATCTTGGGGGCAGCTTCCCACTTAGATGCATTCAGCGGTTATCTGCGCTTGCCCTCGCTACCCAGCGCTGCAGTTGGCACCACAGCTGGTACACGAGCGGGCAATCCGACCCGGTCCTCTCGTACTAGGGTCCGCGCCCCTCAATCTTCCAACGCCCACAGCGGATACAGACCGAACTGTCTCACGACGTTCTGAACCCAGCTCATGTACCACTTTAACCGGCGAACA
>DASYIM010000261.1:0-3211 GCA_035997625.1 Gemmatimonadaceae bacterium | reverse complement strand
CCCGCATGATAGTGCGAGCGCCAGGTGGCCATCACCTCGTCATCGACCGTCCACATGCGGACTCGGCGACGCGGGACATTCTTCTCCCAGTGCACCGCGACCGTCGGACGGGGATAGAGTATTCTGAGCGTCGTGTTCTTCGAGAGATACTCGAGGCCACTGACGCTGATCTTCTTGTACTTGCTCAGACTGTCGTTCTTCTCCGACGGCGTATCCGGAATTCCGTCGGTGAGCATGATGATGTTGAGCGGAGAAAGCACCAGGTTCTGGCGCTTCACCAGCGTGGCCACACGCTCGAAGAACGGATTGAAGTCGGTTAGTCCGTCGCGCGAGGGATACTCTTTTCGCAGGTAGGCAGAAATCTGCTGCACACTCATGTTCTGGAAGGTGTGGATCGGCTGGAAGGACTTTGTCTCTCCCGGCTTTTCTCCACCGACCGAGCCTACGAACACCGCCGTCGGCTGCTTGAGCCCGCTGAGCCCGTGAATGTGGGCATAGAGGTAATTGGCCGCGAAATCGATGGCGCTCTCATAGCGCGCCTTGCCGCCGAATGAGCCGCTGACATCGATCGCGATGACAAGCGTGGAGCGGGCAACGCGGGGGCTATCCCCAGACGCTGCCGAGCACCCAACACCCGCGCCGATGGCGATTGCGCCCGCCGCAATCACAGCGATGGTGCGCCGTGTTTTGCCCGTGATTAGTGATCTCATCAGGCTATCCTCGGCATTGGATCCATCGGCGTCCGCATTCTGCCCTTGTTGTCCCGTTCAGAGTGCGAATGGTGGAAGACCGGCGCCGCGGCAAGCACGTCGTCGAGGGACTTGAATGGCAGCACGAACATCGGCCGCGACTGCACGACGAGAACCGCGAAGTTGATCGCCGAAGCGAAGAGCTGGAGTACCGGCAGCGAGAGAAGCTCGAGCATACGCTTCGCTTCCTCGTGGAACCACGCCGTCTCTGCCTTGAGGGCATTGATCGGCGCGCGCCAGATCTCAGGCTGCGCCTTCGATTCGACGGCGCGGGTAACGCCTTCGTGCTCGACGGCCTGGCGTGATAGAACCGCCAGCAGTGCGGGCGTTCCGAAGCGGCCAAAGAGGAACCACGACATACCACGCACGCCCAACCAGCCGAACGAGGCCAAGCCGAGCGTCGCGCCGATACCAAGGCGCACGGAGTCGCCCGACTGCTGGGCGATCCACGGCGTGATGGCGTCGATCAGCTCGCGGTAAAGGAAGATCACTTCGAAGAACATCACCGCGCTTTCGACCACGAGCATCTGGACGATGGTCGCCGTCTTCTTACCCTTGATGGCATCGGTGACGACCTGGACGCAGGCGAAGCTTCCCGCCACCAGCAGAAACAGGAACATCCAGAGCAGGGGCGCCATTACGCTCGGGTTCGGATCGAACCCGGTGAGGCTACCAAAAACTTCGACGAGTGTGGGCTGGAGCGTGAACGTGAAGATCGTCGACTCGATCGCGCACCATACGAGAAGGACGAGAAACGCGACCCACGGCACACCAGGCTGGAAGTAGCTGCGCGACGCTCCATCGAGGAGCGTGAGGGGCGAACGAGCCAGGCCCAGCAGCAGGTTCTTCAGCATCAGCAGGCCAAAGCGCACCGAGCCGATCACCCAGCCAACGAGGGCGACGCCAACGCGTAGCATTCCGGCCCAGAACAGCCAAATGCAGCGACCAGCGTCCCACCACGTCATCAGCAGTGCGGTGACGAAGGTGCCGCGTCCCGAGCGGAACGGAATCGTGTACACAGAAAGGGCTGTGCACCACATACCCGCCGCGATTACGAGGACGGGGATGAGTAGCAGTGCCCACAGGAACACGCGTCCAGCGGGATGCGCACTTACCAGGGTATGGCCAATCGTTGACTGCACATCGGCGAGCCAGCTGAGTGGCGCCAGGAGTGCGAGTATCGCGCCTTGCCACTGCGCGGGAAATAGTTGCGCAAACGTATCGAACATGTCGTCGACCTCGGAACAGAGGTGTAGCGCTGGCCGGGACGTGCACGGGAAGCGCGAGACGGTGGGCGGCCTAGATGCGGCCGTCGGCCTTGTCCTGCGAATTTGACGAACAACTGATGAGCTGGGATACGGCCACCGGAGTTATTGGGGCAATCGCGGGTTAGCCGTCACCGGACTGTAGCTTTTCCGAGGCTTTCGGGGGGCGAACAGCCCCCAAACAAAAAGCCCCCGGGGTTACCCGGGGGCTTTTTTTGAATCGGTGGAGCTATCGATTTGCCGTGTTGTCCAGACAGGTCCGGTTTGCCGCGGCACATCCGGTTGTCGTTGGCGTGACGGTGATATCGCCGCGTGCGGTAATCGTGTAGACCTTGTTTCCCACGAACGAGACGCCGGTCCTGGCCACAGCGTTCGTGCTCGATCCGGTGTAGCGCGTGCTGAGATCGTACGCCCCCGCCGGGATATTTACGAACGCCCCGGCACTCTTGTACGCTATTTCAGACCCGATGGCAGTTTCCGCCGCCGTAGTGGTGCTCTTGGCGTACAGAGTCATCGGATTCCCGTTCGAGATTGCGTGAACGAACCTTACCGTGGTGATGGCGAGGTCTCCCGACGGTGACGGCAAATTGTCCTCGACGACGAAGCCTTCGACATTTTTCGTCGTGGTGTTATAAAAACCACTCATATAGAACGAGTAGAACTTTCCGTCCGCGATCGTCTGGTTGACGGTCGATATGGCGAGATCCTTGTCGGTCGCCGCCGCGATCTTGCCCGCCAGCGCGTACTGGCCCGGGGCAATGGAGGCATACGCGCCGCCGGCTCCAACACCGCCATAGGCAATGCCGGTGGTTGACTCGGTACCTGTGGTGGACGAGATCGCCGTCATCTTCTTCTCGTTGGCGTAGAAGTTCACGCTCGGGGCGTTCACCCCGAAGTTGAAGAATCGAATCCGCGAATTGTCGATCGGCCCGGCGAGGTCCGGGATGGTCCACTTGTTGTTATCGCATGCTGACAGCAGGCCGGCAATGACCAGCACCGCCAGAGTCGCGTATCTGTTCATTATCCTGGTCATGGTAGTGTGATCCAAAGCGGTTTGGTGTGATAGTCAGTGTCAAGCCCGCCAATCAGATCCAGGCTTGGCCTGTTCCAGACGTACTCCGAGTTGAACCTCGGCCTGATGCGCTGCACGACTTTGCCGCTGTTATCCGGATACAGGTTCGACGGCGGTGCAAAGCC
>DASYIM010000260.1:0-6442 GCA_035997625.1 Gemmatimonadaceae bacterium | reverse complement strand
CCGTAATTCGGGACCTGCGGGTCTTCGTGGAATCCGACGCCGATCCCGTGACCAACCAGATCGCGCACGACGCTGAATCCAGCGGCCTCGACCACTTCCTGAACAGCGGCGCCGATGTCGCCGATGTGGTTTTCCGACGTCGCAGCTGCAATTCCGGCCGAGAGAGCACTCCGGGTTACGTCCAGCAGTCTCTTTGATTCCGGATCCACGTTACCGACGGGGACAGTGGTCGCGGAATCGGTATAGTAGCCTTCCAGCTGGACACCGATGTCGATGGACACGATGTCGCCTTCCTCGAGCACCCGTTTCCTGGACGGTATCCCGTGGACGATCTCCTGATTGATCGACGTGCAGATGCTCGCCGGGAAATTGTACAGACCCTTGAATGCTGGTGTCGCGCCTGGATGCGACCTGATGAAATCGTCGGCGATCTTGTCGAGGTCCACGGTCGTCATGCCCGGACGCACGCTCCTCTCCAGCAGGCTGACGGTCGCCGCCAGAATCTGTCCGCCGCGTGCCATGATATCGATCTCACGCGGTGACTTGATCTGGATCATTTCTCCAGCGCCTCGACGGCGCGGGTGGTCACTTTGTCCACTGGACCGTCCGCATCGATCTTCAGAACCTTCATCTTGTGATCCCCGTACCAATCGATCACCGGCGCGGTCTGCCGGCGATAGACATCCAGACGATTGCGAATCGCTTCCGGCTCGTCGTCCTTGCGACGCACGAGCTTACCGCCGCACTTCTCACAGGACGATCCTGCATCCCGCCCCATGTACGGGGTCTGGCAGCCCTCGCACACCGTCCGCTTGCTCAGGCGCTTCACGAGCTCATCGTCCTTCACGTCGAACAACAGCACCTTGTCTACCTTCTTGCCGATCTCCGCGAGCATTATTCCGAGCCCCTCGGCCTGCGGGACTGTGCGCACGGCGCCGTCGAGAATCGCTCCCTTGGAGGCGGCCGGCGACGTCATGACATCCTGAAGAATACCGAGAATGACCGAATCCGGAACCAGATCGCCGCGGTCCATGTACGCCTTCGCCTCGAGGCCACGCTTCGTGCCCTGCTTGAGCGCGGCGCGGAGGACGTCGCCAGTCGCGATTTTCGGGATCCCCAGACGGTCGGACAGCTTGTCGGCCTGCGTTCCCTTTCCCGCGCCGGGCGGCCCGAGCAACACGATTATCATCGCTATAACCCTGAAATGATTCGGAGGAGCTTTTGGCTCCTCCGAGAAGAAATCTAGAAAGCGCCGCCGGTTGCACGCCCTCGGAATCGCACTCGACCCTTCTTCATGAAGCCGTCGTACTTCCTGAGCAGCAAATGCTGGTTGATCTGAGCCATCGTATCAAGCGCCACACCGACCACGATCAGCAGCGATGTTCCGCCAAATCTGAACGGCACGTTGATGGCGTCGGCGATGAAGACCGGCAGCAGTGCGATAAAGGTCAGGAACAGCGAGCCCGGGAAGGTAATCCGTGACACCACATGGTCGATGTACTCGGCCGTCCTGGCGCCAGGCTTCACGCCCGGAATGAATCCGCCCTGCTTCTTGAGATTCTCGGCGATGTCGACCGGATTGAAGATGATCGACGTATAGAAGTAGGTGAAGAAAACGATCAGAATGGCGGTGAGGAGATAGTACGGCCACGTGCCCGGAGCGACTTTCTCCGCCCACTGGCTGGCGAGCGGGCTGCCGCTGAACTGCGCGATCGCGCCCGGCACCACGATCACCGAGGATGCAAAGATGATCGGCATCACCCCGGCGGCGTTGATGCGCAGCGGAATGAAGTTCTTCGCCGCTTCCCGCTGCCTGCCTCGCGCCATAGTCCGCTGCGGGATCTGGATCATCACTCTGCGCGCGGCGATCGTGATCGCGATGGTGCCGGCGACGACGCCAACCATGACGAGACCGAGGACGACGAGCGAGAACGGTCCGACCGCTTGCGTCTTGATGAAGCCGAAGGTTCCGAAGATACCCGGCCAGAACCTTTCGACGATCGAGAAGAAGATGATCAGCGACGCGCCGTTGCCGAGGCCCCTTTCGGTGATCTGCTCACCGAGCCACATGACGAAAATCGCGCCGGCGGTGAGCACCGTCACCATTTGCAGCTTGAACCCGAGGCCCGGGCTGACAACGGCGTTCTCCAGCGAGGACGTGAACAGCGCGAACCCCCAACCCTGCACCGCCGCCAGTATCACGGTGGCATAGCGGGTCCACTGTGTCACTTTCTTTCTGCCTTCCTCGTCCTTCTGCATCTTTTCGACGGTGGGGATTACCGCCCCCGCGATCTGGAAGAAGATGCTGGCCGAGATGTACGGCATAATTCCCAGCGCGAAGACCGTCGCGTGCGAAAGTCCGCCGCCGACGAACAGGTCGTAAAGCCCGAGCAGACCGCCCTTCCCCTTGTTGGCGAAGAAATCGGTCAGCGCCACAACGTCGACACCCGGCGCCGTGATATGGGCGCCGAGTCTGTAGATCACGAGACAGATGAAGGTGAAGACGATCTTGTCCCGCAATTCCGGCGTGTTGTAGATGTTGCTTACAGCCGCCGCTGGAGCTGATTGGGCCATTTAGTTCTCTACCCGGCCTCCGGCCGCTTCGATTTTCTGTCGGGCGCCGGCGCTCATCTTGATGCCGCGCACCATAACGCCCTTCGCTGCTTCACCGTTGGCGAGAAGCTTGGCAGGTCCCTTTCCTTTGCGGATCAATCCCGCCTCGGTCAGAGTCTCCTCCGTCACCTCAGCGCCTTTCGGCAGCCTGGCCAGATCCTCGAAACCGACGACCTGGTTCACCACACGAAAGATATTCGTGAAACCGCGCTTTGGGACTCGGCGAGTGAGCGGCATCTGGCCGCCCTCGAAGTGCGGCTTGCCGCCGCCTGGGCCGTGATGGCCCGCGCGCGCTTTTATACCCTTGTGTCCTTTGCCGGACGTCTTGCCGGTGCCCGAGCCCGGACCACGTCCGAGTCTCTTGCGATTCCGGTGCGATCCCGGAGCGGGAGCCAGATTGTGAAGGCCGATCTTTTCCGTGCGCGGCGCCTCGCTGGCGCCGCGGGCCTTGCCCGTTGTCTTGGTTGCCACTGTTTATCCCTCTACCGGCGTCACTTCGACGAGATGACGCACGTGCTTGATCTGTCCGCGCAGCGTGGGTGAGTCCTGTTTGATGACTTCAGATTGATGCTTCTTCAGTCCAAGAGCCTCGAGAGTGAGTCTCATCTTCCAGTGATGGCCGATACCACTGCGAACCTGCTTGATGCGCACTTTACCCGTGGTGAGAGTTTCCTTGGGGGTCGACTTCGGTCCCCGCGTTCTCCACCAGACGTGTGTTCTAGGCATGGACCGCCTCCTTCGACTTGGCGCGTGAGCGGTAGCCCATGCTGGAGACTTCGATGCCACGCTCGCGGGCGATCTGCTCGACGGTCGTCAGCTGCTGAAGCCCGTCGAGCGCCGCCAGCACCATGTTGTGCGGATTGGTCGAGCCGAGGCTCTTGGTGAGGATGTCGGCGATACCGGCGCATTCCATGATCGCGCGCACTGCGCCACCGGCGATGACGCCGGCGCCGGGAGCTGCCGGCTTCATCAGAACCTTGCCCGCGCCGTGCGAGCCGACGACTTCGTGAGGAATGGTTCCACCGGTCATCGGGATCGCCACCATGTTGCGGCGCGCGCCATCGACGGCCTTGCGAACGGCTTCCGAGACTTCGTTGGCCTTGCCGGTGGCAAATCCCACGCGTCCCTGGCCATCACCAACCGCGACCAGCGCGTTGAAGGAGAAGCGGCGTCCGCCCTTCACGACCTTCGCGACACGATTGATCGCGATGACGTTCTCGACGAGCTCACTTCCGCCGTCTCCACGACCGCCCTCGCGATCGCGGCCCTTGCCCTCACGACGGCGTCCGCCGCCGCCACCCTGGCCTTCGCCGCCACGCCCACCGCCCTGACCTGGCGGGCCGCCACGGCCGCGACCACCACCACCACCCGGACCACCACGTCCGCCGCCGCCGCGCCCGCCGCGGCCACCACCGCCGCCGCCACTACGCGCGCTGCCGCCGCGGCTGCCGCGCTCTGCGCTCGGCTGCTCGGTCGGAGTCCCGGGATTCCCGCTTTCGTTTTCAGCCATTTATTAAAACTCCAACCCGCCCTCGCGGGCTCCGTCGGCCACACCCTTCACGCGGCCGTGATATTTGTATCCAGCTCGGTCGAATACCACGCGCTTGACGCCGGCATCTTTCGCCTTGGCGGCAATGCGCTTTCCAACTTCCACCGACTTCTCGGTGGGCTTTCCTTCGAGTCCCGAATCCGTCACCGTCATCAGCGTGCGCTGGGTCGCATCGTCGACGAGCTGAGCGTAGATGTGCTTCAGCGAGCGATACACGACGAGGCGCGGACGCTCCGCGCTGCCGATCACCTTCTTGCGTAGCCGGAAATGACGACGCGTGCGCAGCTGATCGCGGGACTTCGGTCTGGCCATTTTTGGCATTACTTACCTCCCGCCTTGCCAGCCTTTCCAGCTTTGCGGCGGATCTGTTCTCCAACATACTTGATTCCCTTGCCCTTGTAGGGCTCGGGGGGGCGAATGCTGCGGATTTCCGCGGCCACCTGACCAACGACTTCCTTGTTCGCGCCTTCGACGACGATTTGTGTCGGCTGCGGTGCGCTGAGCTTGATACCCTTCGGTGCTTCGTACTTCACCGGGTGCGAGAAGCCAAGCGCCATCTGCAGCCCGTAAGGCCGCTGCTCGGCCTTGTAGCCGACGCCTACCAGCTCAAGCTCTTTCTTGAAGCCCTTGGTGACGCCGTCGACCATGTTGGCGACGAGCGTGCGGCTGAGTCCGTGGAGCGCCTTGTGGTTCGATTCGTCCGAGGGACGCTCGACCAGGATCTGCCCATCGCTGAGCGTCACCTTCATGTCGTCGTGCAGCGTACGCTCGAGCTCACCTTTCGGGCCCTTCACGTGAACCGTGTTGCCTTCGACCTTCGCGGTCACGCCCTTCGGCAGGACGACCGGATGCTTTCCAATTCGTGACATGTCGTCTCCTTACCAGACCAGGGCGAGCAGCTCGCCGCCGGTCCGCTTCTGCCGGGCCTGGCGGTCGGACATCACGCCCTGAGACGTGCTGAGGATCGCCATGCCGAGGCCGTTGCGAACGCGTGGAATCTCCGCGACCGCGACGTACTTGCGCAGTCCGGGGGTGGAGATGCGGCGCATCTCGCGAATCACCGGCTGGCCGCCCTGCGCGTACTTGAGAACCACGCGCAGCACCTGCCTTCCGTTTTCGGTATCGAGCGTCCTGTAGTCCTGAATGAAGTTGTTCTCCTTCAGGATTTTCGCGATCTCCACTTTCAGCTTCGAGACCGGCATGTCCACGCGGCGGTGCTTCGCCCCACAGGCGTTGCGAATGCGCGTGAGCATATCGGCTATCGGATCTGTCATGCTCATTAAATCAATTTCCTCGTTCTACCGTATCCGTCTGGACGTGTAGAAATGAATGGTTACCAGCTGGCCTTGCGAACGCCCGGGATATAGCCCGAGAGTGCCAGGTCTCTGAAACAAATTCTGCAGACGCCGAACTTTCTGAGGAAAGCGCGGGATCTCCCGCAGCGCTGACAGCGATTGTGCTGCCGCACCCCGAACTTCGGCTTCCGCTTCGCCTTCTCCACCATGGCTTTACGCGCCATTACAATCTCTCTCGCTGTTGGTTGACTACTGCTGCTGCGTGATGATCGGCTTGTCGTCACCGCGGAATGGCATTCCCAGCTCCCGCAGGAGCGCGAATGCCTGGTCATCCTTGCTCGTCGTGGTGACGAAGGTGATGTCCATTCCGTGGATCTGCTCGACCATGTCGTAGTTGATCTCCGGGAAGATCATCTGCTCTTTCACGCCGAGCGTGTAGTTACCGCGTCCATCGAACGACCGCGTGTTAATGCCGCGGAAGTCGCGAATGCGCGGAATCGCGACCGTCACGAACCGGTCGAGGAACTCCCACATCCGGGCGCCGCGCAGCGTAACCGCGCACCCGATCTCCTGACCCTCGCGCAGGCCAAAGTTGGCGATCGATTTCTTCGCCTTCTTCCGGACCGGACGCTGGCCCGTGATGATGCTCAGCTCGAAAACGACGGTATCGAGGACCTTTGCGTTCTTGATCGCTTCGCCGACGCCGCAGTTGATCACGATCTTCTCGAGCGTCGGGATCTGATGCACGTTCGTGAAGCCGAACTGTTTCATCAGCCGGTCGCGCACCGTCTTCATGTAGTAGATGTGCAGCCGCGGCGGCGGTACGGGCAGATCCTTTCCGGCGTGCTCCGCCTGGACCTGCGCCTGAACCTCGCGCTTCTTCCCCTGTTTCTTCTCTTTCGTTGCCATTCTCTATTCCTCGCTCAGCGCACGCGGGGGATGGGCTCCCCGTGCTTGACGCTGACGCGCTCCTTGGTTCTCCGAC
>DASYIM010000259.1:0-27620 GCA_035997625.1 Gemmatimonadaceae bacterium | reverse complement strand
CGACGCACAACTTCGATGAACATGAGCTCCGCCATGCGCGTCAGCATCGTCTCGCTGCCGACGCGTCCATTGCGCGACTCGGTCACCACCTGCTTCGGGAATTGCGATAGCCAGCCGTCGGCCCCACCCGGTATGTGCATTCGGCGGGGAAGCGATGACAACAGCGGATTGAACGGCCGGGAGTCGCAGCCAAGGAAGCCACACACGAATCTTGTCTCGCGCGATACGCCCGCGGGGCCGAGCAGAACCGTATTTGGATAGCGCTCGGCTGAAGTTCCCTTTCGCCCGGACCCATCCCGATATCCTTCGGCGCTCGACATCAGGTGCGCCTCACCCTGAGGGAAGACGATGACATCCCCGGGCTCCAGGCGCACCTGATCTTCTCCTTCGAGTCCGCCCCAGCAGCTTCCCGAAAGCAGGATGTGGTAGGAGATCAGATGCTCGGCTTCCGGAAGGATGCGGGGGACGAGCTCGCACGCCGGATTGGCGGACACCGACCACGGCCCGCCGGCCTCTACATTATAGAAGTAAGCCCCATTCAACCTCACCGCGCGCAGGACGTCCGAGAGCGGATCCATGCGGGTAACGGTCGGCGTGAGGTTCGGCCGAAACAAGTCCGCCGGACTCTCGGTCATGCTAGCCGGACTCTCGCGCAAGCCGTGAGGCAAGCCGGAACTATCGATCAATACTTGCGGACGCTCTGTCATTCGTATGCCCCTGCTATACCCCTAATCTGCGACCTCGCCCACGATTTTTCTACAACAGATGGAGGTTTTATGGGCACCGAGTTTACGACCCTCGAAAAGGCGCTTGCCAGCGACATCGGGGCTCGTGGGACAATATTGCGGCAGCCGGCAAACGCGGCCGATCAGCTCACCGAGCGCTCGCGGGGGATCTGGAGCGCCGGCAGCTACGATCGGATCGCGGCGGGATTCCGCCACGAGGCGGTGGCGTTCGTGGAGCGCCTGGCATTGACGCCGGATCTCCGCGTACTGGACGCCGCCTGTGGCTCAGGCAATCTGACGATTCCCGCGGCGCGCACCGGCGCACGCGTCACCGGGTTTGATCTCGTTTCAAAGCTGCTCGACATCGCGGCGATGTGGTCTGCCCGTGAGCGGCTGATCGTGAGGTTCGACGAAGGAACGGTCGAAGAGCTGCCGTACAACGACGCCGAGTTCGATGTGGTAATGTCAATGTTCGGCGTCATGTTCGCGGCGCGGGCGGATCGGGTAGTGAGCGAGCTGGCGCGCGTCACGCGTCCCGGTGGACGGGTGGCGCTGGCCAACTGGACGCCGACGGGGTTCGTCGGGCAGATGCTTTGGAAGCATATCGCCTACGCTCCGCCCCCGCCCGGAATATCCAGCCCGCTCCTTTGGGGCGATGAGTCCGTCACACGCGAGCTGTTCAACGAGCGCGATTGGGATGTCAGCACCACGTTACGGAACCTGACGTTTCGCTATCCGTTCCCGCCGGCCGGTACCGCGGATCTTTTCCGTTGTGCATATGGTCCGACGGTGCGCGCGTTCCAGACGCTCGAGAAAAGTGTTCAGGCGCGGTTCGCGGCCGACCTGGTCGACCACTGGGCGAGCAATCAGAAGCCCGGCGTTGAAAAGACCGAAGTTGACGCCGAGTACCTCGAGGTCATCGCGGTTAGAAGGTAAGACGTCGCCGTTGCAGCGGTCGTCTCCATCACTGTGGAGACGGCCGGTGCTTACGGTGCGTATGGATATCCTTTGGCCAACGCTTGCTCCAATCGCGCGTCGTGTCCGTAAACGTCGTCGAAGAACTGAATGGCTCCCTCCGGGCGCACGACGGCGGTGGTGTAGTAGATCACTACCGGCAGTGGTCTGGTGAGATTCACTTTGCGCGAATCACGATCGCCGTTCATTGCCTGCTCGACCTGAGCCCGCGACCACGAACTCGGATCGCGCAGCACCCATGTCGCAAACCCGGCGGGATCTTCCAGACGAACGCAGCCGTGACTGAAATCGCGACGGCTGCGCGAGAACAGCTCCTGCGCCGGCGTTCCGTGGAAGTAGACGTTGTTGTCATTCGGGAAGATGAACTTCGCCAGGCCGAGCGCGTTTCGCCCGCCAGGGCGCTGTCGGACGCCGACTCCGCCGCCCGCCCGCGCGAGGTTGCCCGAGGTCGTCGCCACCGCCGCCGAGGCCGCGTTCCCGTCGCCTGAGTAAAGCTCCATGTTATTGCGCGCGAGGTAACCGGGATTGCGTCGCACCGCGGGGAGGGTCTCGTTCGCCAGAATCCCCGGAGGAATTACCCAGTAGGGACGGAAGATGATGTAGTCCATGTGATCCTCGAACAGCGGTGTTCTGCGTCCTACGTTCGCCTTGCCGACAACGATGTTCATCTGCACAGTGGGCAAGCCCGTGCCTCCGATCGAGTCGAACGCATAAAGCTGGAAGGAAGGCACGTTCGCCACGACGAAGCGTTCGCCGGAGAAGTCCGGCAGCCAGCGTATTCGCTCGAGGGCGAGCTCGAGCTGGCGCGCGCGCGCCGCCGGCGAGACGTTGATCGCCGCGACGGTGGTCTTGCCCAGGATGCTGTCCGCGCCAAGACCGTGGCGATCCTGAAAGCGTGCCACTGCTCCGGCAGTGACGGGATCATACGTGGTGCCGGCGGCGGACCCCGCAGCCGCTGGCAAATCGCCGAACGCTGCCAGTCGGCGACGCAGTTGTGCCGTCTGGTCGAACGCCTCTCCGGGACGAACAGAGCGGGTGGTCGACACAGTTGGGAGCGATGAGTCGGCGGCGATCTTGAGGTAGCGAGCATACGCCGCCTTGAGCCCTTTGTACTGACTGAATGGCGGCTCGGCACTTCGAACCAGGGCTGGAATTCTGTCGCCGACGATTGCGGCGGCAACCTCTCGTGCGAGATCCAGTTTCTTTGGCTCGATGTTGATGCCGACGGAAAGGTTGCGCGGATTTACCCGGCCGATATGAACGTCCGAGATGTGCCGCAGCAATCCGATCGAAAGGGCGACATCGAACCAACCGATGTCACGCTCTGTTGAAGCAGCACCAGACGACAACTTTCGGAATTGTTCGTCGAGCTTGGCCGCATCGTAGTCCTCGGGGTGCAGACCTCGCTCCTGTGCGGTGCGGAGCACATCGATCGCCGATCGGGCCGCGGCGGTCGGGCGGCCGTTCGAAACCCAGACCGGCTTCCACCCGCCCCGCGTGTAGAGCGCGGTCAGCTCATCGCGATAGTACGGAAAGCGGGGCCACTTGAGTCCCGCGAGGGTGCCCGTCTGCGCCGCTTCTCGCAACACAGAGGACGCCGGTGGCGAGGCCTGAGCCGGACTCTGTGCACCCGTATTACCGGCCGAGGCCCACGCGACGACGAAGGCCGTTGTTACGATCAATCTGCGCATAACCGCTCCGAGACCTGGAGTTACAAGGATCTCATGCGGGTCCCCGGATATCGATTGGACGAAAGTTCTATCGATTCCGGCGAACCCGCTCGAACCTGACACCCTCGCCAGCGGCGCCGGGTTGCAGTGGAGTACATAATCCCGTACGATTTCCATCCGCGCTCAGCTGAACCGCCCGTGCTATTCGGCCAGAAGTCCGCCCAGGTCGACGCCTTTCAACCAGGCTGTACTGATAGAAGTCGAATCCCACTTTTAACCGGAGAATGCCAGTGCCCAAGTACATCATCGAGCGCGAGATACCCAACGCGGCCGCGCTATCCACGTCGGAACTGAAAGCGATCGCGCAACGTTCGTGCTCTGTCCTGCAGCAGCTCGGGCCCAGCATTCAGTGGGTCCAGAGCTACGTCACCGAAGACAAAATCACCTGCGTGTACATCGCTCCCAACGCCGACATCATCCGCGAGCACGCGCGGCTCGGCGGCTTTCCGGCGAATCGTGTGCTGGAAGTAGCCGTGACGATCGATCCGACCACCGCGGAATCGAACGAGCTGGCGGCGGTAGCGACAGCGTAACGACGGAATTCGCTATGCTGGGGAATACCCGGTGCTGTGAAGCAACCGCACCGGGTATTGTTTCAGGTGTTAGCTCGAGGCGAGGCTTCGCTCCCATCGCCAGACCGGGCCGTCATCGGGCTCGACCACTTCACCGATGAACTCAAATCCGCATTTCTTCAGGACCTTCGTCGACGGATTGTGTTCCCGCAGCGTGTGGGCGATTAACCGCCGCACCGTGTTGTCCCGAAGCGCGTACTCAACAAGCGCTCGCGCCACCTCGGTCGCGTAGCCGCGTCGCTGGAACGCAGGGACAATCCCGTAAGCAATTTCGACCACGCCGTCAGAATCGGGCGGTCCTTTAAAACCGCCGCTGCCGATCACCATCCGTGCTCCACGATGCACGGCGGCAAATCCGAGTCGCCACGGATCGGGTTCACTTAGAGTGCGCAGACTCTCCAGGAACGATTGCGACACGTCGTCCGACACGAAGAATTCGCGGAGTCCGGCTGCCGCGGGAAAGCCGGCGCGCGCTTCGTATTCTTCTGGTCGCTCGATGAGCGCGAGCAGCTGGTCGGGCCCATTGGGCATCAAGGTCAGATGTTCAGTCTGAATCATTGAACGGTCCCGCACTTTTCACGGTATCAACGCATGACCTCGCCGCACCAAAGAACAGTAGCAGGCACGGCAGGGGTGAGCCAAGCGTTATAGCGGCCTGGCTGGAGAACCGTGGGATGACGAACGAATTGACGCTACCCGAGGAACGGATACTCAACATCCTGCTCGTCGAGGACGACGCGGTGGATGTGATGAACGTCAAGCGCGCGTTCGCAAAAAACCACATCACCAACCCATTGTTCGTCGCCGGTGATGGGCTCGAGGCACTGCGAAAACTGCGGAGCGGCGAGATTCCGCGAGATCGGCGCATTGTGCTGCTCGATCTCAGTCTCCCGCGGATGAACGGCATCGAGTTTCTCGTGGAGCTGCGAAAGGATCCCCAGCTGGCATCGATACCGGTGGTAGTGCTGACGACGTCGACCGACGACCGCGACCGGTTCGATGCCTATCAACTCAATGTCGCCGGCTATCTCCTTAAACCGGTGACGTTCACCGCTTTCTGCGAGCTGATGACGGCGCTCAACAAATACTGGACTTTGGTCGAAATGTGATGAAAGCGGACAAAGGCCCGCCCATCGCCTCTAGCCCGTAGTCGTACGTTGATTCGCCCGGGGGAGCTCCAGTTTAAAGACTGACCCACGCCCCTCAATGCTTTCGGCGCTCAGTTCGCCGCCCATGATTCGCGCCAGCTGCCTGCTGATTGCCAGGCCAAGGCCGACGCCTTGTCGCGCTTCGTTCGGATCACGCCCGCCCTGAACGAAGGGCTCGAAGATCTGCGCCACGCGATCGTCGGGAATGCCGCGACCGGTGTCGCGCACGCTGATCGAGACCCGATGGTCGTCGGCGTCCCAATCGACGCTTACCGAGCCACGCTCGGTGAATTTGAGCGCGTTGGTGAGGAGGTTGAGGAGGATCTGCACCGCACGCTCGCGGTCGGTGTGTAGAGCGACAGTCGGCAGGCCCGGGCGACACACGTACTCCAGGCCCTTGGCCGTCATCTGGGGCTCGATCATCACGCCAACGCCAGACAGCACTTCGTTTACGGCTACGTCGGACATGTCGAGACTTATGTGCCCGGCTTCGATGCGCGCAAAATCCAGAATGTCCCTTATTATCGCAAGAAGATGCTGCTCTGCCCGCAGTATGCGTTGCATTCCATCACGCATCTTCTCCGTCGTCGGCCCGTAAATGCCGTCGAGCACCAGCTGCGCGTATCCAGCAACAGCGTTGAGCGGCGCGCGCAGATCGTGGGACATGCTCGAGAGGAATTCCGCTTTCGTGCGGTTGGCGCGCTCCGCCTGGCCGCGAGCGCGCTGCTCCGCTTCGTACAGACGCGCGTTGTCCATTGCCACGGCCGCCCACCCGGCCAGTCCAGTGACGAGGCGCTCGTGACGCTCGTTGAACATTCCCGGCTCGGGATGCCCGAGGAAGAGAGTCGCCAGCAGCTCACCGCTGTGGGCGATGACGGGGACCGCCAGACAGCTCGCTGTCGGCAACTGTCCCTCGTCCCATCCGAGCTGCGGCGGAAGGCAAACGCGCTTGGAGTCGATACGAATGTCGTCGACGCGAATGACCTGCCGGATTGAATCTTCAGCCGATTCGTCCCTGGCTTCGGCGGTTACCTCCACTGGTGATTCCCGCGCTATTCCAGAGAGCGTGTAACGGATCCGCGATGTTCCGTTGTCCGCGGGAACGTACTGGCAGAACACGCCGAATCGGGCCCCGACGACCTTTGTGCCTTCATCAGTCACGGTCTGTACTATGTGCCCTACGTCGAGGTCGGAAGCGAGACTGCTGCCGATGTTGTGGAGCGTCTCGATCAGGCGCGCCTCCTCCCGAAGGGATTCTTCGGCCCGCTTTCGATCGGTGATGTCGAGTACGGTGCCGATGAAGCGCGTCGGCCGCCGCGATTCCGCGCCCTCGCTGAAAAAGGCGCGGCCACGCGCGTCGATCCAGCGTACCGTTGCATCCTTGTCGACGACGCGCGCCTCGACCTCGAAGTGGCCGTCACCGGCGGGATCCAGCGCGTGCTGCCTGGCGCGCTGGAATCGCTCGCGGTCGTCGGGATGCACCGCCAGGAACAGATCGGAGG
Source organism: Gemmatimonadaceae bacterium (assembly GCA_035997625.1). Taxonomy (GTDB): domain Bacteria; phylum Gemmatimonadota; class Gemmatimonadetes; order Gemmatimonadales; family Gemmatimonadaceae; genus UBA4720. The sequence continues at coordinate 20,968 of DASYIM010000259.1, read as the reverse complement.
TCATTGCCGCCGTATTGGAGGCAATCCCGAGAATGGATCGACAGCGCTCGTCCGACACCATCGCGCCCGTGGCCAGATTCAGGTCCCACGTGCCGATATCCGCCGATGTGGTGGCGAGCCGCAGCCGTTCCGCCGTTGCCCGCAGCTCTGCTTGTGCCCGCTTCGCCGCCTCCTGCGCCTGGCCGAGCGATACGGCATAGAGTAGACTGCGGCCGACGTGCTCGGGCGTCAGCGCGCTCTTGACGATGTAATCAGCGGCGCCCGCCTTCATCAGTTCGACCGCGATGGCTTCATCACCCTGGCTGGTGAGCATCACCACGGGAACATCCAGGCCGGCGCCACGAATTCCCCTCAGGACGGAGAGTCCGTTGCCGTCGCCAAGGTGGTAGTCGAGAAACACGCAGTCGAAATCGTTGCGTGGGACGATCGAGAGAGCATCGACGGCTCCGGTAGCCTCATCGATGTTCACATCGACGCCACTCCGCGCCAGTGCGCGCCTGACGGCCATGCGATCGAGAATGTCGTCGTCCACCACCAACACGTGGATCGCCGCCGCCGCTGGAGTAGATCGACGCGGCGGCGGTTCAAGTTTTTTGTCGAGCTCCAGCGAGATCTCTTTCATGCCCGCGCCTCCGCGGCTTGAGGAGACGATTTCGGCCACGTGAAGTGAAAAGTCGCGCCGGCGCCCGGAACCGATTCAACCCAGGCGCGCCCGCCCTGGGATTCTACGATCCTTTTCACAACCGCCAGGCCGATTCCCGAGCCCTCGACCTTGTCGCGGCTCTCCAACGTCTGAAAGATCTCCCAGATGCGATCTCGCGCGTCGGGGGGAATTCCCGGACCGTTGTCGGAAACCTTGAAATCATGCTCGTCCGCTATGTCGGCGCAGCCGACCTCGATCGTGGGCGAGTCTGCGCGTCCGTGCTTGATGGCATTCGACAGCAGGTTCATCACGACCTGCTGCAATGGGATGCGCTCTGCTTGCACCGTCGGCAGCCCGGGGTCGATGTGAATAGTCACTCGAGCTGGAGGGTCCAGCAGCTCGACCACTTCGCGCACAAGACGGCCGACGTCGACGCTCTCACGCGAAGTTTGTTTCTTGGTCGCCCGGGCGTAGGCGAGCATCCCGTCGACGAGCGCCTCCATCCGCGCCACGCGATCCCGCATCAGGCGCATATGCTCCTTCGCTTCCGCAGACAGGCTGTCGCCTGAATCATCCTGAATCCATTGAGCCAGATTCCGAATGCCGCGGAGCGGAGCCTTCAGATCATGCGACGCCGCGTAGGCGAACTGATCGAGCTCCTTGTTGGTGGCCTCGAGCGCGCGAGTCAGACGCTCGAGCTCACGCGTCCGCTGCTCGCGCTCGAGGCGAGCCTGCACTTCCGCCGAGACATCGACGGCGTGGGTCATGATTCCGGTGACCACGCCGTCGGTGTTGGTGAGGGGCTGATAAACGATGTTGAAGTAAGCGTCCTCGAGCTGGCCGTCGCCTCTCCGGTCCATCTGCTTGACCCGCATCTCGTTTCCGATGAACGGCCGGCCGGTCGCGAACACTTTGTCCATCAGCTCGAAGTAGCCCTGGCCTTCCACATCGGGAAACGCCTCCCTCACGGAATGGCCGAGCACTTTACGATGGCGGCCAACCATCGCCTGGAACCGCGGATTGGCCACCCGGAAGATGTGCTCGGGTCCTTCACTCACGGCTATCATCGCCGGAGCCTGCCAGAATATCTCCTGGAGCCGCTCCCGCTCGCGCTCGACGCCGGCCAGCGCGCGATCGCGTGCTTCTTCGGCCTTCTTCTGTTCGTGTATCTCGGTGCAGCTGCCGAACCATCTCTCGATATTGCCCGCCGCATCGCGCTCGGCGCGGGAACGGCCGAGGAACCATCGGTATTCGCCGTCGTAGCGGCGGAATCTGTACTCCACTTCGAATGGGTCACCGGTGTCGAGCGAGTGCTTCCAATGCTCCCAGGTCATGGCGAGATCCTCGGGATGGATGATGATTTGCCAACCTTCACCGAGCAGCCGCTCGACCGAAATTCCGAAGAAGTCGGCTGCGCGGCCGCCGACGTGATCGAGCTTGCCATTCGGGAGCGCGGTCCAGACAATGACGGGCAAGGCTTCTGACAGAAGCCGCAGCCACTCTTCCATCCGCCGGCGTTCGGTGATGTCGATGCACACGGCAAGGCCGCTCTCCCGGCTCTCGTCGAGCACCGCCCCGGAAATCAGTATCGGAATACGGCTGCCGTTCCTGGAGTAGAACTCCTTCTCCCACGGGCCGGCGACGCCGCGCTCCACGATTTCGGCGGAGCGCCGATCATCTTCCGCGAACCACTCGGGCGGAGTGAGCGCGCGCCAATTGACCTCTCCCGACTCCAGATCGGCGCGCTCGCGCCCGATCATCTGAAGGAAGGCGTCGTTGGCTTCGGTGATCGTGCCGTCCATCCGCCAGTAGAAGATTCCAACAATGCCGGATTCCATGATCCGGCGAAGCTTCGCTTCGTGGCTGTGGTGGATCGCGCGTTCGGGTGTAGCGTTGGTCATTCAGTGTCAGCCCCCATCGGGCGATGGCCGGTGCGCGTAACCGGTTGCGCCAATTCGCACTACTGTATTACCGCTTCCCCGGCCGTACCACCTGAGCGAAGGTGCAATGTCACGATCTACCGGTTGGGCGGAGTTCGCGAGCGACTACATCGGTATACCGAAGGTGCAGTGGCTGAGATGTCTGTCGTGACCGCAGGCTTATGCGTGATTCTTCGCCGACATCTGCCGGTCGCTCTTCTCTTGATGTTTTTGCCTCCGCTCGCGTTGGGAGCGCAGGCACCAAATAGACCGGCCTGTACCCCCCCTCCACCCGGGAAAATCGCGCTCGTGCTGCCGGGGGGTGGCGCCAAAGGCTACGCGCACGTCGGGGTGATCAAGATCCTGGATTCGCTGGGCATCGCGCCGGATCTCATCGTCGGCACCAGCATGGGAAGCATCATGGGTGCAGTCTACGCCAGCGGTTATTCCGGCGATGAGCTGCAGGCTCTGACCAAGCGCTTCAACATCGGGCCGTATATCGGTCGATATCACCCGAGGCCGCCACGCGCTTTCGCGATAACGGGAGCCACCGGCGCAGGAGCGCTGCAAAGCCAGCTGCCAGGCGCGCCATCACCGACGGTTCTGCTGAAAAAGACCGGTGACGGGGTCGCCTTCGAGACGAGCTTCGCCGACGAAGGCGCCGTCAATCTGCTTTTGACATCCATGATGCTCCGCGGGAACATGATCGCGCGGGGCAATTTCGATTCACTCCCGACTCCTTTCCGTGCCGTGGGAACCGACATGCGCAGCGGCGCGCGGGTGGTTATCGATCATGGCGACCTCGCTCGTGGCGTTCGGGCCAGCATGGCGATCCCCTTTGTCTTCGACCCGGGCGTAATCGACAGCCTCGAGCTCGTCGACGGCGGCCTCAGTGAAAACGTGCCGGTGAAGCTGGCACGGGAGCTCGGTGCCACCACGATCATCCTGTCGACGCTCGACGCAACCAAAGGCCAGGACAGTCTCACACGCGTCAAGCAGAAAGGAACGCTGGACATGATGCTGGATCGCGTCTTCCTGGATACGCATCCACCTCTCGGTCCGAACGACTTCGAGATTCGCACCGATGTGCATGATATCGGCAATCTCGATTTCTCCGAAGAAGTCGTCGACCGCCTCGCCCAGCGCGGTGCGGCGGCTGCCCGCCTGGTGCTGACGGAGTCGTGCCTTCCCCGGCATGGTCGCGTCATCACTCCGATGCCTCCCATAACAACTGCTCTGGTGACCGCCGATGCGGCAGCCGGCTCTGGCCATTTGATGCGGAGCGCGGTCAAGTCGTCGGGCGAGGGTACAGCACGCGCTCAGCGTGTCAGGCTGTCGCTCGATACGGTTCAGGCTCGAGCGGCGAGCGCCGGAACGCTGGGGGTTCTGCGCTCATTGTGGCTCAACCCCAAGCACGCGGCTGGGGACTCTGTGGCGTTCGACCCCACGATCACCTGGGCGCCAAAACGAACATTTGGAATCGGAGCAGCCTTCGATAACGATCTTGGCGGGGAGGCGTGGTTCGGTTGGGCGAATCGTCGCGCGCAGGTGGGCTCATTGCCGCCGCTGGAGACTGGCGGGCGATTGGGCATCAGTTCCCGCCGTCAGGAAGTCCTCATGTCTTTCCGCAAGGCGATAGAGGATGTCCGTTACGGGCCGAGCCCATTTCTGGTGGTGATGGCCGGCCGCGAGAGCTCTCCGTTTTTCGCGCAGGGCCCGAACGACGTGAACGTCAAAGTCGATCTCCCGGTGTTTTCCGAACAGCTGCTGCAGTTCGGTTTCGATATTCCGAACTATGACAATTGGATCATCCAGGTCGGTCCCGTCCTGCGTCATTGGCACGGTGGATTGACGGAGAATACCAAGTCAGCGACTCCGCTAGGCTTCGCCTTCCGCGTCGACGAGGGCAACGAGAAGGAGCTCATGTTCAGCCGCGTCGATGCGGAAGTGAATCAGCGCTACAGTCGGGCGGGTGCACGCGTCACGCTGCGGATACCCAAATCCTTCGCGCTGTTGACCAACACCCTTCGGTTGGGCGGTGCCAGCATTGAGGCTCCATTCAGCCAATGGTTTCTGCTGGGTGCGACTGACGGCTTCCCGGGCCTCAGCACAGGCGAGCAGATGGGAACGTGGACTGCGTCGTACATGCTCGACGTGGCGAAGCCGCTCTTTGGACCTGTGAATCTGCAGGTCACTGGAGCGACCGGCACGATAAGCAGAAGCTCCGATGTAAACTTTGGCGGGCAGTGGCTGTGGGGAGCCCGCATTGGAATCGGCGCCGATCCCCCGGTGGGACTCATACGACTACAATATGGACTCGCAACTAACGGTCGACGTCAGTGGTTTGCCCGCGTCGGGCGCTGGCTCTAAGACAGAGAGCCACATGAGCGCGTGGGGAGTGATTTGGCGAACCGCCGTAGCCTTGCTGGGTTTGGCGGCCTTTGTGCCGACCAACACCACATCGCTCACGACTCGGGCGAAGCCGGCGACCGGTTACGAGACAGCGATGCTGCTCGCTCAGGAGCTGCAACGCGCCGATTCCAACGCTACCTCCGACGGCAGGTCGATCGTGCGGGTGCACGGGCACACTACGCCGAGGGCAGTTGTATTCTTTCACGGTCTGACAAACTCGCCGCGCCAGTACCGAGCGCTGGCCGACAGCGTATTCGATTCCGGTGACAACGTCGTCGTGCCGAGGCTGCCATGGCATGGTCTGAAGGGCGGAACGTCGACGAATCTCGGAAAGATGACGGCCGATGCGCTCCGTGATGTCGCGGACGCCTCGATCAACATCGCCAGCGGGCTGGGCGACACCGTCATCGTCTTCGGCGTCAGCCTCGGCGGCAACGTCGCGGCGTGGGTGGCGCAGTTCCGTCCCGTCCAGCGGGTGATCGTCGCCTCGCCGGCGCTGGGCGTATCGCACCTGTCGACGACCTTCCAGACGCCGACTATGAATCTGATGCTTCGAGTTCCCAATTACTCGAAGAGCGATCCGCCGGACACGCTGCGGCCGGACCGGACCCTTGGCTGGAGCACCCGTGGTGTCGGCGAGATGATGAAGCTCGGGGCGGCAGTGCGCAAAGCGGCTGACGACACTCGGCCGCTGGCACGCGACATTCGCGTGCTGACGAACGCGAGCGATGCGACGATCAATCGGTCGGCGGTCGACGAGCTGGTGGAGCATTGGTGGGAGAAAGGAGCGCCGGTGGTGATGTACGAGATGGCCGACACGCTCAAGCTCCCGCACGACATTGTGGATCCCGATGAAGCGACGGGACGGACCGTTATCACCAATCCGGTAGTACTCTCGCTCATTCGCGGCGGTACACCGACCGCGGGTCAGGGCGTCAGAGTGATCGAGCGGGTGAAGCCGAAGCAGTGACTCGCTGGTGCTCTTCGCTCGACTCAGCTCCCTCGGTCGCCTCTCGCACATCTCGCGCGACGAAATAGCTGAGGAAGGTGCGAATCACCGCGATCGTGCCGACCTTGCCGAGGTCCTCCCACGTCGGTGCGATGGACGTATGGATTATATCCGCTGCGAGTTGAAAGGTGAGACCACCGATGAGCCACCGCAGGTAGGTCAGGTAAGTCTGGCGCCCATCCCGGTCGGACGCTTTTGCGAAGGCGAGGCCGAGAATGCGGACGAACGCCTCCACGGAGGCAAAGGCGACGACGAGTATCGCCATCAGTTCGATGGCGATGGCGACGTACTCGATTATCTCAGCCAGCCCGAATTCCATTTACAGTGCGCGGATCCAGGTGTCACTCGGTGCATGTCCGAAACGCGAATCGCAACCATGGCTGTCACCAAACGAGTCGAGATAGTTGCACCTTCGGCTAGGACGTGCGTAGACGCGTCAGTCCCTGGACCTAAAGCCAGTAGCAGCACTGCACGGTAATTGACAATCATCTCCCAGCTTCTCAACGGAGATTACTCGTGCACGCCCCCACATCAGCGACGGTCAGTGCTCTTTGCATCTGCGGTTTCCTCAGTGCCGGCGCGCTCGGTGCTCAGACCTACGCCGGAAACCACCTCAGAGACACCTGGGATTTCACGCTGTCTGGTGCGTCCGTAATTCTTTCCTCGCAGTTGCGCGTCGATGGCGAGCAGAGGCCGGGAACGGACATCGACGTCGAGAGCATTCTCGGTCTGGACAAGAACAAGTTCCAGCCGCGTTTCGCGGCCACCTGGCGTCCAGGCAGGCGAAACGAGCTGGAAATCGGCTACCAATTCGTGCGCAGAGAGGCAACCCAGACGCTGACCCGCGACATCGTCTTTCGCGACAGCACCTATCAGCTCGGGAGGCGGGTCGACACCAGGTTCAATTCCGATCAGCTGTTCCTGACGTATCGCTTCTCATTCTGGTCGACCGAGAACGTACAGGCGGGACTCGGGCTCGGCGTCGGCGCGCTTTTTCTCGACGCCACTCTCAGTCTGCTGGCCGCCGGCGGTGCTAATACCGTGCAGTTCGCCGCCGGAAAAAAATACACTGCGCCTACCGGGTCGGTCGGAGCGTTCGGCAGATGGGCGTTCGGCAGTCAATCGATCCTGAGCGCCGACATCCGCGCGATCCAGGCGAACGTCAGTGACGTCAATGCCAAGGTCTGGGAGGGCGGCGCCAGCTATCGCTACTACTTCACACGAATGTTCGGCGGCGAGCTCGGCTACGGAGTCAGCGACTTCGACATCGATTTGAAGCGTCAGCGCGCCGGGCGCGACCTCGACACGAGGCTGAGATATACACTCCAGAATCTCCACTTCGGGGTGGTCATCGCTTTATAGCCCGTATCTAGAAACGCCACTCTCTGATCAGAAACATTCCGAAGGCGCTGGTCGTCACAACGTCCTGATCGCGCGACAGCGTCGGCTCCTGGAGCAGATACCGGGTGTCGATGCCGGTCTCCAGACGATAGCCGCGGAGCCCGCCGAAGCGATGCACTACCTCGACGCCCGGTCGGGAGAAATCGAGAGGCGATTTGACCAGCGTGAAGGTGTGCCACTTGATGTACTTGCCGAACTCGAATTGCGTCCCGCGCAGGAATGTGCCGACGTCCGTCTGCACGTCGGCCGGAGTGATGGTGAACACATCAGCGCCAAGCGAGCGCGCCGCCTCGCCGGCGAACTGGTCGGCTAGCACACCCAGCGCTACGCCGGCGATCTGCTGCGTCGCCAGCGCCGCGCCGGTGCCCACCAGATTACTGCCGCCGCTGCCATTGGTGAGTCCCGATCCCTCGAGCTGCAGCAACGAGTTCGATTGCTGTCCGAACGCCAGATAACTGAGCAGGTCGCTCTGCGTGAGCGGCGGCTGCGCGTCGCTCGTCAGCGAGATATTCGGCGACTTCAACGTTCCACCGATCACAACCTGGATCGTGATCAGCTCGCGGTTTGGCTGATTGACCTCGTACTCAGCCTGCGCCTGGAGAGTCGGATTGATCTCCGTTGAATTCACGAACGTCGCCGAGCCGCGCTTGACTTCGAAACGACGCGTCATGAAGGTGTATTCGCCGCGCTCGCTCAGCAGCACGCCATCGATCACCAGCGATTCCTTGGCGCGATTCACATGCAGACCCATCGGGTTCTCGGTGTAGACTTCGATGTTCGCCTCACGCGACCGCACGAAGACAGTACGGTCCACGCTCAGATTCACATCCATGCGCATGTTGGCGAGAAAGGGCGACTGGGTGGGGAAGATCTCGCGATCCGCCATTACAGCGGTGTCCAGCACGTTGAACAACGCGGGATCTCCGGACCCGATGAGATTCTTGTTCTCCGACGGCGGTATGTAGACGACCCCCTCGCGAAGCCGCACGTCGCCGGTGATATGCGGATCCTTGAACGGCCCGATCATCGCCAGGTTGGAGATGACGCGGAGCTGGCCGCGGTCGTTGTGCAGCACCTCGGCGTTCTGCGTTACCAGCTTGAGATCGAAGCTGGGTTGTGTCAGAGATTGCAGTCCGATGCCGCCGGTGAGGAGGATGCGCCCCTTGTTGTTGGCGGCTATCGAATCGATGACCACCGTGTCGCCCAGCATGCGGATCGAAGCTTCAATGCCGTTGAGAGTGATCCCCGCCAGCACTACGCGCGCCTGCCCCTCGTGCAGGTTGAACTGGCCCGTCAGCACTGGATGATTGAGCGTCCCGGCCAGCTTGAAGTTGCTGGTGACCTTCCCCCTCATGTTGGCGACGTAGCCGTCGAGTGCGGGAATCATGTCGAGCGGCAGGCTGTCGGCGTTGATCGTGAGCGCGATCTGCCGGTTGGCCGGGAATCTCGATCCCGTCACTCCGCTGAGCGCGAGATTGATGGGGACAGTTCCCTCGGCGACGAGGAAGGGCTGTCCACCGGGCCGCATTGCCTCGGCACGGCCACTCAGAGTCTGATTCGTATAATCAAGGTCGCCGTGTACCTCCGGCACCGCGGTGCCGTTGTAGACGAGATCCGTCGCGCCAAACACGCCCTTGAACTGCGGATTCTCCAGAGTTCCCGTCGCGTGGATGTTGATCGAGACGAGGCCCCTGGCGTTGATACCGCTCTGGGTCAGCGAGATCACGTCCTCGACATTGACGTTGTCGAGGGCGACGTCGAGGTTGGCGTTGCCCTGCTTCGGAACGAATCCATTCACGTATATGCGCCCGTTGGTGCTGTTGCGCAGCTCCAGGTTCTGCACGTCGATGCCGGCCTGGCCCCAGTGGACCGCGGCGACGTGGGTGCTCGCCCAGACGCTGGTGTCGAACTGCAGCTTCAGATTGTTGAGTGTCAGCTCATTTCGAAGCTTGTCCAGCGTGAATGCCGCATCGGCGGCGTAGGTGCGCGAATTGTCCTGGTTGACGACGAGCTGCAGAGTGCCGTTCGGCTTATGGTAAGTGAGCTTTGCCCCGACGCTGTCGAGTTTGAATCCGGCCGCGCTGACAGATCTTCCCTGCGCGTCGACTCTCACCTGTGACTCCGGCGTCAGCGCATTGATCCAGTCGTAGTCGGCCGTGAACGATCCGACGCTGTTGCCACGCGCGATGATGTTGGATCCCGACGCCGTCCCCTTGAGACTGAATCGCCTGATATTGCCGGTGGCCACGCCATCGGCCTGCAGCGAACCGGAGAGCTCGTTCCTGGGGATGACGTGCGGAGTGTCCACTACCGTGCGCGGAAGCGCCCGCCCGGATATCGCGCGCTCGACTTCGGTGGCGCGCGCGATGCGGCTGGAATCCGCCTTTGCCTGCGCCACGCGACCAGCGAGAATGCCGGGACGCGGACGAACCACACCGGTGTCTTTCACGATGAGGCCGGCAAAATTGCTCAGCGAATCGACAGCGACGTGATATGTCAGAGTGCCGGTCTGCGATGGGGTCATGCCGAACGTTCCCTTCGCCTCGACGATGCCTTGGGGCAGATCGACCGCCAGGGTGTCGATCCGCGCCATGCCGTTGGCAATGGCGACCCTGACGTTGGCGCTGTCGACATTCACCGTGTCGACGCGCGATGCGCCGACGTCGGCCACCAGCTGCGCCTGCATCGTCGCCGGATTGAACCCGCGGCCGCGGGCGGAGCCGGTCGCGGTCAGCGCCGTCGAGGGCATTTTGGCGACGACCGTGTGCAGGTTCAGCTCGCGGGTCGTGAAGTCGATGTTGTAGCCCGTCTCCTTGCTGAAGAGATCCATGGTGCCGCGTACATCGACGTAGCCGCCGCCGGCAATCGTCATCTGGGAATTGATCGCCAGATTGTTGATCGTCCCCCTCAGGCGCAGTGGTCCGCTGGCGTCCCCACGCAAGCCGAGGGTCGGCGCCGAGAATCGGCCGAGCGTGACGAGTGAGAGCGGGTGCATCTGAGCGTCGACATCGACCCAGAGCACGCCCAGTGACCGGAAGGCGAATCGTCCGGTGGCTCGCGAGACCGCGCCGCGGTCGACGTGTGTCACGTCTCCAACGGCGGTCATGATCGCGGCCGTTGATCCGTTCAGCGTGGCATTGCCGCTGAGGGCTCCGTTCAGGAACAGCTTCGGTACCAGCGCTTTCATCAACCCGGTCTGCAGCGGCAGCATGCGCGTCTTCAGATCGCGGGCGGTGAAGACGCCTTTCGAAAGCCCCATCACACCGGTCGCCACCACGTGACTCCGCCCGGACAGGCGGTCGTCGATGAAGACATCGCCGTTCACGCGGAGGGCGTGCTCTCCGCCGCTGAACGCGGCGCGCCCGGTGAGCGTGAGCGCACGGGGAAACGTCATCGTCGGGAAGAGGCGGGTGATGAGTCGCGTGTCGAGATTCGAGAAGCGCAGATCTGCATCACGGAACGCGACGGTGTCGGTGACGGTCGCCTCGATCTGGCCGGCGATGTGTGAGCCTTCCAGCCTCACATCCATGTTACGCGCGAGGTAAATGCTCTTATTGCCGGTCCAGTCGAGACCGAAGTCGAGCTTCCCGGAGCCGTTCTCCGGAAGCTGCACCATTGCCCAGCGAAGATCCTTCGTATCGACCGGGTCGCCGTGCAACCGGAGGTGGAGATCTCCGCTGTTGATGTAGTAGCGTCCGTCGCCGGCCGCTTTCGTTCCGGGGAATGCGACGCGCGCGCCCTTCCACCACAGCGAGTCTCCGGTGAAGGAGAATGATCCGGTCAGCCCGCGCACGTCGGCGACAGGCGGACGGAACGGCTCGGCGATCATCCTGAGAGCGGCGACGTCGATCAGGCGATTCGGGTACGCCGGATCCTCGAGGCGGACGAGAGGGAAGAGCGCGTCGATTTTGTGGAAGCTGAATTCCTTCTGGTATCCTCTGGCGACCTGCAGAATCTTGAGCCGCCCCTCAGGGCCGAGGGCTTTGCGAACGGCATCTCTCTGCTCGGCTGCGCTGATGTGCGTATCCGGCTCCCATGGCGCGCGCACGGTGATGTCGCCCTGCACCATCGTCACATCGCTGAAACGTATCCAGGTGCCCCAGCCGGTTTTGCGTGGGCCCGACGGGGTAGTCGTGTCGCGCGGGAAGATGCGGTCGTAGTTCCACTTTCCACCGGGCGGCTTGTCGAGAACGATTATCGGTCGCACCAGCTTCACTTTGTGCAGATCGATTTTCTTGCCGCGTAACAGCGTGTTGAGGCTGTAATTCGCCCAGATCTCGTCTGCCTTGACGAAAGGAGCGCGCGCGCTATCGGTAATGACGACATCGTGCAGCACCACGCCGTTGAGAAGATTTCCGGTGACGCTTCCGATGTGCACGAGGCCGTGGCTGTTTCTCTGCAGCAGGCCCTCGACGTAGCGGCGGACGCGCTCACGTCCCCAATCGCTGTTGCTGATGAGAAACACGGCGCCGACGAGCAGCACCACCACTATCACGAGTGCGGCGATCAGGCGCACCCACCACCTGCGCATCAGAACGCTTCGCCTATCGAGAGATGTAAAACCAGCCGATTGAACAGCCCGCCCGCGGTCGGGTTGTACACCCGGCGCTCCTTCAGAGTGACGAGCGTCCTCACGCCATTCACGATATTCTCCGTCACGACCGGCAGGGTCTCGGCGCCACCGGGATTGATTGCCAGATCGGCGCGAATCGGGCCCACGGGAGAGCTATATCGTACTCCGAATCCCGGTGTTATGCCCGCTTTCCGCTGCGGCAGCGTAGGGTCGGTGCTCTGCTTCACAATTCCGGCGTCCACGAACGCCGCGCCCATCAGCGACTGCCAGATCGGGAATCGCGCCTCGATGCTGCCTTCGAGCAGAACATTTCCACCGAGAGGGCGCGGCTCGAAGTCGCGATCCAGCATGTTGGGCGCGTTCGGATTGCAGGTCGTGACGTCCGTCCCGGAAAGGCACGCGACGTTCGTGCTGTCGTGCGCCTGAAGCACACCGATCGGGACCGTCAGCACGCGGGGACCGAGCTGGTTCTCGCCAAAGCCGCGCACCGAATGCGATCCGCCGGAATAGAATCTCTTTCTCGGATGCAGCACCCCGCCGCCGAGCGATGACGAGACGCCCACCGCTTCGAAGGTGCTGCCCAGAGATCTCACCCAGCCGACACTGATGTGCGCGCCGATGGCGCCGCGTTTTCTGATCTGATACCAGGCGGCGCCGTCGGCCGTCGCCCGATTGTAGCGATAGTCGGAAAGCGTGAAGGTGTTGGCGGTCTCCAGGCTTCCACTCGCGCGGTATCCTTTGTTCGGAAAGAATGGATCGTTCGTCCGATCGATCGCCGCCGTCAGGGCGAGCGGCGATAGCTTCTGGTTGCCGCGCAGCGCCTCGAGTGTCGGCTCATCGCAGACGCCGAAATTGACGCAGAAGTAGACGTCTCCCGCATCGACCTTGCTGACCTCGAACCTGTAGTTCAGGCTGGCCGGCGCGCGCTCGGCGAGGTCACGAGTAAAAGTGAGACTGGTGCCGTAGCCGCGATCCACGTAAATGCCCGGAGCGCTGCGGCGATGCGAGAACAAGCCCAGCGCGAGCTCGTTGTGGGGCGAGCCAAACCACGGCTGGCGCAGATTGATGCTGGCGTTGTAGGTGGGAGCGAAATAGCGGGCCATGTCCGAGCCGGGCGCGTTGGAAACGTTCTCGAAGATCCCTTTCCCGTTGAGAGACGCCGCGAACAGGTTGCCGACGACGCCCTGAATCGTGAGGGTGCGAGCGGACCCCATGAAGTTGTAGTGCGTGAAGCTGCCCTCGACCTGGAAGAAGTCGACGGTATTGAATCCGGCGCTCAACCGGGCTTCGCGTGGCGGCGCCTCGACCACGCTGACGATCACGACTTTTGCCGAATCAGGAGTGGCGATGTCGATCGGCGGACGCGGCTCGATCGCGGCGCGACGAAAGAGATTGGATTCGTACAGCGCGCGCTGGCTGCGCAGCATCTCCGAGCGCTTGAAGATGTCGCCGACGTGGAAGGTCAGAGACTTCTTGATCGTCCGCTCGCTGACATCGTCGTTCCCCTGGATGACGATGTCTTCGACGGTCGTCTTGTATTTGGGAATGAGATCGAACGTGACCGCCGCGGTGTGCGATGCCGTATCGAGGACTACCGAGGTATCGACTTCCGCGTCCGCGTATCCCTTGTCGAACAGCCGGGCCTGCAGGAACACGCGCGATGAATCGATCCGGATCAGATTGAGAGGGCCGCCTCTGCCGATCACCACGCGAGCGTCGATCTCGCGCTGCGACAGCAATGCCAGCCCGTGCTGCTCGATGATGACGTCGGAGACGAGGGTCGGCGGTCCTTCCTTGATCAGGAAGGTGACGCCGACCTGATTGCGACCACGCGGAACGACGGCTGTATCTACTTCAGTCTCGCGAAAGCCGCGCTTCCAGTAGAAGATCCGCGCGCGCAGCACGTCGCGCTGCAGCTCCTTGTGGTCGAGGTATTTTCTGGTGTACCAAAGGTGCGACTTGCTGATCCAGCAGAACGGCTTGAGCAGGACGCTGGTGCAGTGCGACGGGGTTGTGTAAACGCTCTGGAGCAGTTCGGTCTGCTTGACCGCCTTCACGCCCTTGAGGGTGAGGTTCACAACCTCGGGGTGGTCGCTCATGGCCGGCGGTGCCGGTGCCGATGCGGTGATCGGGCTTGCCGGCGCGGTCGGCACCGGCTGTTGGGAAAAAAGCGGCGCCGGAATGGGGAATATCGCCCCGGCGCAGATGGCCGCGGCTAGGCTATAAGCCTTCCAGCAACGCGTCGTTGCTTGGGGTAGCCGCGATGCGCTTGATGAGCCATTCCATAGCCGAACTGGACGGCATTTGTTGTAGACCGCGCCTGAGGGTGTAGACATGCTCTATTTGATCCGGACGGAAGAGCTTGTCTTCACGACGCGTGCCGCTGGTCGCGACGTCGATGGCGGGGAAGATTCGTTTCTCGGAAAGCGACCGATCCAGCTTGATTTCGCAGTTTCCGGTGCCCTTGAACTCCTCGAAAATGACGTCGTCCATGCGGGAGCCGGTCTCGACGAGGGCGGTGGCGATGATGGTGAGCGACCCGCCGCCATGCTCGGGCGCGACCGAGCGGGCCGAGCCGAAGAAGGCCTTGGGGCGAGCCATGGCGGACGAGTCGAGGCCGCCGGACAGGGTGCGGCCGGTGCCACGCTCAACGGTGTTGTAAGCGCGTGCCATACGCGTGATCGAGTCGAGAACGATGACGACATCCTTGCCTAGCTCCACGAGGCGGCGAGCCCTCTCGAGCACCATCTCGGTGACATCCGTATGGCGTACGGCGGGCATATCGAAGCTGGAGGCAACAACCTCGCCATAGCCCCAGGTGATCATCTCGCTCACTTCCTCAGGCCGCTCGTCGACGAGCAGAATGAGGAGGGCGGCCTGGGGATGGTTGATCGCCACGCCTTCGACGATCGCCTGCAGGAGCATCGTTTTTCCAGCACGGGCCGGCGCCACGATGAGCGCGCGCTGGCCGTAGCCGATGGGCGCGATAAGGTCGATGGCGCGGCGGGTGAGCTCGGGGCCGACCTTGGCGGGACGCCCTGTTTCAAGCTTGAGCTTCCGCTCGGGGTAGGACGCGATGAGCGACCCGAAATCGGGGCGGCGCGCCGCTTCGTCGGGATCGGCCCCGTTGATCTTCAGTACGTCGACGACAACAATGCGATTCCTGTGATCGTGTCCCGTCGTCGCGAGAACTTCATCGCCGCGGCGCAGCATGTACTGCCTCATGATCTGCGTCGGCACATACGCGTCACCCGGCTCGGCGAGGTAGCTGTTGGCGGCTCGGCGAATGAATCCGCCTTCGCGTTGCGGGTCGAACCAGCCTTTCGTTTCGCTGTCTGGAACGATCGGAGCGATCGGCGCGCGCTGTCCCTGATCTCCGCGATCGGCGCGCGGTCCGCTCTGTTGCTGCTGTTGCTGCTGTCCACCGCTGCCGCCACCACCACCACCACGCTGTCTGCCGCGACCTCGCTGGTTGCGTCCGCGACGCCCGTTGTGACGGTTATCGCGATCACGCTGCTGTCCCTGTTCGCGCTGCTGTCCCTGTTCGCGCTGCTGTTGTCCCTGACCCTGTCCGCCACCACCACCGCCGCCACCCTGCGACGCCTGCGGATTGTATTGCTGTTGTGACTGTGCCGCGCCGCCGTTCTCTGAGCCGTTGCCTTGCACGGGGCTCGATTCACCGCTTTCCGGAGCGGGAGTAGAAGGCGTAGTGGGAATAGCTGGTGATGTCATGTTGTCGCGCGCGTCAGGCAATTGGCCCGCATCGGCCGGAGGGGATGAAGGGTTGGGAGTAGAATCCATTGTATCGAGGTACGGATCTACGTCACCGTACGATTCGGGGAGTGGAGCTTGTGATTGCTGTCCGGACGGACGAGACCTTCGGCCGCGACGAAAAGGACGCCGGCGTTCACTCATGCAATTGGGGTGTGGCTGAGAAGAAAAGTGCTGCTCGAATGGCTCACGCGAATTCGCGGTAAAAACTCACGCGAGTGTCGGAGCCCTATTCTGTATGGGAATGCGCGCTACTAGGCTGCGCTGGTGCAAGAATGGTACTATGCGCTACTGAAAATGTCCAGCCAGTATTTCGTTGTAGCTGCTCGGTGTGTATAGCCTACCACTACATTCGGGGTTGTTCAATATACCGACGAAGGATGCTTCGGCGTCCGGATTCGGAGCTGGACAGCCGGCCAGGTGAATTATGGATTGTGAACAGGTCAATTTGATGACGACTCAATGACTGAACCGCATACATCGACCACGGGTGATCTCGTCGACCCGCTGCCCGATTTGGAACGCGCTGTGGCAGAGCGGCCCAATGACGCAAAGGCACTGGTTGCGCTCGCCAATCACTATTGGCTGATCGGTGCCGGGCCAGAGCCGGTTGGCGATCTGGCCTCGCGTGCGATTGCTGCTGATCCCGACAATCGCGCGGGCTGGCACCTCTGGGCGCTTGCCGAATCCAATCCGCGCGAGCGCGTATCGCGCTGGCAGCAGGTATCCACGCGCTTTCCGCAGGACCTGCTCGCCAAAGCAAATCTCGCCGACAACGCCGCCGCGCTGGCCGGTGCCGAGCACGATTACGAAGCCGTCGATCTGGCGATGCACACCTACGAACAGCTCCTCGCCGTCGCCGATCATCCCGATCAGCGTGCCGCGCTCGAGAAAGCCATCGCGACGCTAAAGGGCTGGCGATTCTGAGCGGCCCGCGCGCGCGTTCCCTCCAGATCCTCGCGCGGGGTCGGCGCGGATGTCCTCTTCGCTCTGAGATCTCGCACTAGGTCACCTTGAGTCGCGGTGCGGTCCTGGCTATCCGGGCAGTGCGCTCTTTGTCTCGATCCGAACTGCTCGATGGTCATCGCTGCGAGGACATCCGCGCCTCCCTGCAAAGAGATCTGTAACGACACGCGACAATGCTTGCCCCGCGCCTCACTCGCCCGCCCGATTTCCGCGCGTAAGCGCGGACGCGGCGAAGCCGCGACGCCCGTTGTCTCGGGCCGACTCGCCCATCTCCGGCGACACACCTGACTCGGCGCGCGGCCGCGATGAGTGCCAGCACAGACGACGCGAAGCGTCGCAGCAGTCAAGAGTGTTGTGGGGAAGGAGGGCGCGGCGGTCCCCGCAGCGATGACCACCGAGCAATTCGGATGGGCACAAATCGAGTACTACTCGAGTGGTCAGGACCTCACCGCGATTCGAGGTGACCCAGTGCGAGATCTCAGAGCGAAGGGGATCCCCGCGCCCGACTGACCGGCAAACGATCTAAAACAACCCTATGGCTTCACCGCCGCCTGAGTACCACCCGCAACTGGCCGTGCAACGACCGCTGGATTTCCGTCGGAGATGTAAGCGTTGCCAGCCGTTTCGAGCTTGCTGATCATTTGCTCGATCGCGTTCCCGATGACCTGGATGCGTGGAGTCGAGCCGGGATTGAACGCCGGATCGTAGGGGCTGCGCATCGGCCCGCCCGCGACCTCGAAGACAACCGGCCAATCGTACGTCACCGTCTTGCCCGTCTTGGGATTTGTCCACGACCCCTTGCTCGCCAGCGCGCGGTTCTTCGGCCACAATCCCTGCGGCAACGCCATCGATCTGATCTTGTAGCCGGGCACCGCTGAGTCGATCGCCATCGCGTTGCGCGCGATCTGCTCCTGCACGAAAGCGTCGGGATACTTGCTCAGCTGCGCGTGCCACAAAGTGTGATCGCAGAGCTCGAATCCGTTGTCGGCGAGCCATTTCACCTTCTGGAAGCGCCACTGCGACTTTTGTCCCTGCACTCCGCGATCGCCGAAGAAATTGTGCCCGGCGTTGGCGCCGGAGAGGAGACAGTAGACGGCTTTGTTCGACCAGTCGGGGTGCGTCTTCCTGAAATCGAGCCAGATTCCCATGCCGCTCTTCGGATCGATCTCCAGCTTGCCGTTGTTCTCGATGTAGCTGAATTGCTCCGGAGACGCGTCGTCAAAAACCATGACTACCGGGGACAATCCCTTCGGCAGATCGAGCTTTTTGTCGAGCACGTCCGACATGTTCACCGGCCGGTAGCCACGATCATAAAGGAGCTCGAGATCCTTCCTGAACTGACCACGCTCGCGCGCGTAGGCACTGTTGTGATCGGTGATCAGGTGATACTCCAGCACCATTATTCGTCCCATCTCGTTGGGGACACGATTGGGGTTTGGCGCGCCGGGTGCACTAGGCGACGAAGCTGTCGCGGCGCTTACACCGTTCGGCGCGGAAGTTCCCGCCCCGGCGGCAGGTGCCGATGGCGCGCCGGATAGTGCGGAACCTGCGGGAACGCCGTCCGTAGTGGAGGTTGGACCCGCAACGCCGGTCAGGGTGTCTGATGTACTGGTGCTAGATGTCTGTGTGGTCGAAGCGGTGGTGTTCGCCGCGGAGGCTGAATTCGTTGCGCTGCCTTTGCAGGCGATGGCGGCGATACCGATCGAAATGAGGACTGAACGATACATTTTTCCCAGCTGTGGGCAGCGATAAAGGCGAGACGCCGAGGAATTCTACTCGGTCTATTCGCAATATGTATTCTAGCGGTTTATTTCACCGACGTCTGGTTGCTGACGTGTGGTTTCGACGGTTGCCCGTCACCGCGGGAGATCCAGACCTTCCAGCCCGATCAGGGCGGACGCATCCTCGACCGATACAATCGTGTGATGGGACGCCTGGAGCTGGTGCGGCGCGTCAACGTCCCGCTCAGCGCCGTACCGCAATTCGTCCAGCAGGCCTTCATCGCGACTGAAGATCGTCGCTTCTTCCAGCACGGCGGACTCGACTGGCGCGGATTCTTCCGCGCCCTCGCCGCCAACCTGAAGGCCGGCCGCACCCGCGAAGGATTCAGCACCATTACGATGCAGGTCGCCCGCAATACGTTCGCGGTGCGTCGCTATCCCGCGCGGTCCCTGCGGCAGAAGCTCACCGAGCTCAGACTCTCACGCCTCATCGAGCACTCCCTCACCAAGCAGCAGATCCTCGAGCTCTACTTCAACGTGATTTACATGGGGAATGGCGTGTACGGCGTCGAGGCAGCCAGCAGGGATCTGTTCGGCAAGAGCGTCAATCAGATCAACCTCCCGCAGGCGGCGCTGCTGGCCGCGCTGCCCAAGGCGCCCTCGGCGTACACGCCGCGCCGTCACGCCCAGCGGGCGCTCGATCGCCGCAATCTCGTGCTCGGCCTGATGGTCAAGGAAGGGTACGTCTCCGCCAACAGGCTGCCGGGACTCCAGGCGACGCCGCTCAAAATCGCCAAAGACGAATGGCGTCCCAAGGATCCGAACGACTCGTTTGCGCTCGATGCCGTGCGAAGCTTTGTCGACTCCATCATTCAGGGCGGTCAGGCCGACATCATCGATCTGACGGTTCGCACCACTCTCGATCGCAACGCGCAGATCGCCGGCGACCGGGCCGTGCGTCGCCAGGCCTCGACGATCCAGTCCGAAGCAGGACGGCGCGGACTCATCCAGGGCGCGATGGTCGCCATCGATCCGCGCAATGGTGACATCCGCGCCTTGAGCGGGGGACGCACCTACGAGCGCGGCGCATTCAATCGCGCGCTACTGGCGCACCGGCAGCCAGGCTCTGCCTTCAAGCCGTTCGTCTACGCCGCGGCGATGGCCGCGCATTATACACCATCGTCCGAAGTCGATGACGATCCCATCGACGTGATTCAGGGACGCGATGTGTGGTCGCCGCAGAACTACAACGACGATTATTCCGGGCGCATCACTTTCCGCCGGGCGCTGATCAAGTCGGCGAACGCGGCGACCGTTCGCGTGAGTCAGGCCGTCACCATCCCGGTAGTCATCGCCCAGGCAAGAAAGAACGGAATCGTCAGCAATCTTCCCAACGTTCCTTCGGTCGCGCTTGGATCCGCCGAGGTGACGCCGCTGGAGCTGGTGACCGCTTACTCGCCGTTTGCCAACGGCGGCTACAGGGTGAAGCCGCATCTGGTGCGCAGCGTATCCACTTCTGACGATGTTCCGATCTGGCAGGACGACGAGCAGGCTCAGGTCAATCGAGTGCAGGTGATGGATCCCCGCGATGCGTATCAGGTGACATCGATGCTGCAGTCGGTAGTCGATTACGGGACGGGGAAGGTGGTTCGCGAGTCCGGAGTCCGCGGACTGGTCGCCGGAAAAACAGGTACGACCAACAGCGGCACCGACGTCTGGTTCGTCGGGTACACCCCGACTGTCGTCGCCGCCTTCTGGTTCGGATTCGACGCTCCGGGCTCGATCAGCTACGACGCCTCGGGTGGCCGGCTGGCCGCGCCGGCGTGGGTCGATTTCTACCAGAACGGCTGGCGCGAGACCGCTTCGCCCAACGCCTGGAATCCGCCGGCCGGAATGGTCGAGCGCATGATCGATCCGACGACCGGTTACCTCGCCACCGAATGGTGCCCGGTGACGCGCAACGAGTACTACAAGCCCGAGCTGCCGTTACCGACAATTCCTTGCCCGGATCATGGGCCGGATCAGTACGACGGTCAGAACCCCAACAACGGCGATTGGCAGAATCAGCGTGATTGGTCCAATGACTTCGGAAAGAAGATCGGCAAGGCGCTGGGAAAAATCTTCCGATTCTAGTTCCGTGGCGCCTCGGCGTATGGATCGCGGCGCGGGCTACCTTCTTCCCTACCTGCTAGGCGCTGACCGCTGCTGCGCTGGTCGCTGATCGCTGCTTACGACGAGACAGATCGCGTTGAAATTAAAGCCAAACCGTGCAGCCCCCTTAGCGCCAGAGGAATCTGTCTAGTCGTCTGCAGCGGTTCGCGGTAAGCGCTTTCGCGGTCAGCGCCTAGCAGGTAATTGTTTTTTCAGACTACGCCGAGAAACTCTCGAGGCGCCGAAGTAAACCCGGGGAATATCCGATCCAGCGCCTTCGCCCCCATGTGGTGCGAAACAACCTCGGCAAACACCGACCGGAAATCCGTCGTCAAAGCAAGATCCCGCCCCTCGTACAGCTGCTCCGGCTCCAGTCCCGGCCACCGGCCGTGCACCTTCCCG
>DASYIM010000258.1:0-7123 GCA_035997625.1 Gemmatimonadaceae bacterium | reverse complement strand
TCATCGCGCTCGAACTTCCCCTCCACCATCACGAAGGTCGAGAACCTCACCACTTCCGAATACTCCTCGGCCATTTTCTTGGAGACAATCACGTTGATGAACCCGTGCTCGTCTTCCATCAGTAAAAAGACGGTTCCCTTCGCACTCTGGGGCTGTTGACGGATCGTCACCAGACCCGCCGTGGTGATCCACTCGCCGCCTTTCAGCTTCTCCAGCTGCTTCGAATCCAGCACTCCGGCATGGCGCAGCTTCTGACGCAGATGCTCCATCGGATGGCCATCCACGCTGATGCCGACAGAGAAATAGTCGAGGAAGATCAGCTCGTCGCGCGACAGAGGACGCGGGTCATACGATGTCTCTCTCGCCGGAGCCAGCGGCAGAGTGTCGCCCACCGAGCGCATCGCCACCCACGCCGCGCGGCGACGATCCGGCTCCCAGAATCCGAAAGCACCCGCGCGCGCCAGCTGCAACGCGTCTGTCCGCTGCAGCTTCGCCCGCTGAATGACATCGTCGATCGAGGAAAATCTGTCCCAGCCTCTGGCGGCTTTGAGAGCGTCGAGAGATTTCTCGCCGAGCCCGCGGATGTGCCGCCAGCCAATCCGTAGCGCCGGCCGGTCGGGATTGTCGGTGGGCTCGGTGGTGCATTCCCAGTCGCCGTTGCGCATGCATGGGGGCAAGACTTGTAAACCATGGCGGCGAGCGTCATGTATCAATGTTGAAGGCGGATAGAATCCCATCGGATACGAGTTGAGGAGTCCGGCGTAGAACTCCGCCGTGTAGTGCGCCTTGAGATACCCGGTCGCGTAGGCGATCAGCGCGAAGCTCCAGGCATGCGATTCCGGAAATCCGTAATTCGCAAAGCTCTTGAGATCCTCGGCGATCTGCGCCGCGACATCTTCCTTTACTCCCCGCTCCACCATCCGCGATCTGAGCTGCTCGAGCACTCGATGTAACTTTTCAACTTTACGGATATGTCCCATAGTTCGGCGCAGCTCGTCGGCCTGGGCGGCAGAATATCCTCCTAGTTTCATAGCAATCGCCATCGCCTGCTCCTGGAAGATCGGGATTCCCTGGGTGCGCTTGAGAATCGGCTCCAGATCGGAATGCAGGTAAGTCACCGGCTCGAGCCCGCGCCGCCGCGCCGTGTATGGGTGAACGAAGTTCGCCTGAATGGGGCCGGGGCGAATGAGCGCGACTTGTACGACGATATCGTAGAGTCTCTCCGGCTTCGTATGCAGCACAGAGGCGATCTGGGCGCGGCTCTCGATCTGGAACGTTCCGATCGTCTCGCCGGTGGCGATGAGGTTGTAGGTCGCTTCGTCGTCGGGCGGCAGCTTGTACATCTCCGGTCGCGTCCCGGTGCGCACTTCGATCATGTCGAAGGCGCGTCTCACCAGCGACAAGGCGCCCAGTCCCAGGAAATCGAACTTGGGAATTCCAACCGCGTCGAGGTCGTCCTTGTCGAACTGGATGATGGTGCGACCCATCGTCGTGTGCTCGACCGGCAGATAGTCGCCGAGCAGCGCCGATGACAGAACGAATCCACCGACATGCGTCGAGCGCAGGCGCGGCACTCCCTCGAACGCCGCCATCGCCGCCAGCGTCGCCCGGCCCCGCGGATTGTCGAAATCAATTCCCAGCTTCGGAGCCAGCTCCTCCTGCACGTATTTCGCGCCCTCGGCGGGATCACTCCAGTGGATGCGCTTGGAGATGTTATTCGCCATCTCTACCGGGTAGCCGAAGGCGCGCATGGAATCGCGGATCGCATTCGGCCCGCGGTACATCTGCGTGACGCACGTGATCGCTGCCTGGGCGCGATTGTATTTCTCGTAAACGTAGTCCAGCACTTCCTCGCGCCGGTCGTGCTCGATGTCGACGTCGATGTCGGGCGCTTCCGTCTGGCCATCGACGCGGATCTCCGACAGAAATCGCTCGAACAACAGGCCGTGCCGAACTGGATCGACCGCCGTGATCGCCAGGCAATACGCAACCGCGGAATTCGCCGCGCTGCCGCGGCCCTGGCAGAGAATTCCTTTCGACTTGGCGAAGTGCACCGCGTCCCACATCACCAGAAAGAATCCGGCAAAGCCAAGATTCCCGATGACTCGCAGCTCGTGATTCAGCTGGTCGGTTTGCTTCTGATCGACCTCGCCCCACCGCTCCCGCGCCCCCTCGAAAGCCTTCTCGCACAGAAAGGTGTCGTCGTTGAAGCCGGCAGGGACCGGAAATTTCGGCAGCGGCGGACGCACCCACGACAGATTGAAATCGCATTCGGAAGCGATTCGCTCGCTCTCGATCAATCCGGCTTCACGGCCTTTCCAGCGCTCCGCCATTTCCTCCGGAGACGCGAGACGCCATTCGCCGTTGGGATGCAGCAGTCCCCGCGCGACGGCATCGTCGATCGTGGTGTCGTAGCGCAGCGAGGTGAGAACGTCGTGAACGAGCCGGCTGTCGTTGTCGATGTAGCGCGGCTCCTGACAGATCACCCACGGTACGCGATGTCGCTCGGCGAGCTCGATCAGCGCGGACGCCAACGCGGCCTCGGTGCCGCTGGTGTGGTGCAGCTGCACTTCCACAGCGAGCCTGTCGCCAAAAACTTCCCGCCACTGACAGAGCGTCCGCTCTGCCCCTCTGAAGTCACCATTGCGGAGACAGGATGCGACCGGCCCTGATGCCGGACCGGTCAGCACCTGCATCCCTTCACTCCGCTCCGCTACCTGCTGCCAGGAGATGCGCGGGCGCCCCCGCATTTTTTTTCCATCTCCCTTCTTCCATGTCGACAGCTCGCCCACCCGGGATCGGGTGACGAGAGATGCGACGTTGTTGAACCCTTCCCTGCTCTGCGCCAGAAAAGCGACGGGACATCCGTCGACGTTGAGCTCGGCGCCGACTATCGGTCTGACGTTCTGGCGTCGAGCTTCCAGGCCGAAGCGAACAATTCCACCCAGGTCGGCCGTATCAGTGATGCCGATGGCGCCATAACCAAGTGCTGCCGCGCGCTCGACCAGCGCTTCCGGCGAGGTGCCTCCGTCGCCGAACGAGAAGGCCGTATGGGCTCTGAGCTCGACAAATCCCATGGCTCAGTCTATACCCGAACATATCCCGAAACAAGGGGGAGTTTTTGCGATTCGGGGGACCAGTGCGTACTTACAGAGCGCGAACGCATCACGGACGCCAAGTGACTAAAATTCAACGTCCTACAAAACCGCTCCTTCCATAAAATGGCAACGAAAGTCGCTCCGGTCCGCCAGCAGCCCCTAATGGCAACGAAAGTTTCTCCAGCGCGCTCCACAGTGAGCGATTACCAGCCCTCGTACATTCCGGCGGCAATTGCCGCCACGCTCGTATTCGCTCTCTATCTCGTCACCCTCGCCCCATCGGTGGCGATGTGGGACACCGGCGAATACATGGCGGCGGTGAAGGTGCTCGGCATTCCACACCCGCCCGGCAATCCGTTTTTCGTCCTGCTTGGCCACGCGTTCGCGTCCCTGCCGATTCCGGTTTCGTACGCCGCCCGCATCAACATCATGGCCGCGCTGGCCAGCGCGTTGTCGGCGGGACTCTGGTTCCTCATCACCGAACGAATCGTGGCGCGCTGGATCGCGGAGAAATGGCAGAGACTGGTCATTGCCTCTGTCGCTACACTGATCGGCGCTACCGCCTTTACCGTCTGGAATCAGTCGGTAGTGAACGAGAAGGTCTACACGATCTCGTTGCTGTTCTTCACCATCGCGTCGTGGTGCATCATCGAGTGGATCGAAGAGCCTGACTCGCCCAGGGCCGACCGTCTCATCATTCTCGTCTGCTTTCTGCTCGGACTCGGCTACTCGAATCACCCAGCCGGCTTTCTTCCTCTCCCCGCGGCGGGCCTGGCGCTCCTCATGACGCGGTGGCGCACGATTCTTCGCTGGCGGCTCGTGCTCGCCGCACTTGGAGCCCTGATTCTTGGCCTCACGCCGTTCATCTACGAGCCGGTTCGCGCCGCCTACTTTCCGGCAATCAACGAAGGCGCGCCGACTGGGTGCGCGACGAAGCTCGAGGCGAGCTGCACTTTCAGCAAGCTGACCAAGACCCGGCTGATGGCGAACATCAACCGCGAGCAGTACGGCCAGAAAGTGGAGCGGGGCGCGCCTTACCCGGCGCAGGTTGGAATGTGGTGGCTGTACTTCAAGTGGCAATGGGTGCGGGATGCGCATCAGGAGATGCAGGGCTTGCAGTTCGTGATGGCATTCCTGTTCCTGGGGCTGGGGTTGCTGGGCGGCTACGTCCATTGGCAACGAGACCGAACGACATTCTGGTATTTCGGGCCGCTGATGTTCACAATGACGCTGGCGCTCATTTATTACCTGAACTTCAAGTACGGCTGGTCGCAGAGTCCCGAGCTCGAGAATTCCGTCGCCCGTGAAGTGCGCGATCGAGACTACTTCTACATCTGGAGCTTCTCGGCGTGGGGAGTGTGGGCTGCCATTGGCCTGAGCTTCCTGTGGGAGCAGTTGGCGCTGATCCTGAGCCCGAAGGAAAGGCCAGCGGAAAAGACAGCCGCCACCGCCTGGCCTCCGCGACGCGCCTGGCTGATGGCTGCGCCGATACTTCTCATCGCTCTCGTACCGCTCGTCTCCAATTGGAAGTCCGCCTCGCGCGCGGGAAACTACTTCACCCAGCAGTGGGCGAGGGACTATCTGAACTCACTGGAGCCGTACGCCATCGTCATCACCAACGGCGACAACGATACCTTCCCTCTGTGGTATGCGCAGGAAGTGGAAGGAGTGCGGCGCGATGTGACCGTCGCGGTGACGACCTACCTCGACACCGATTGGTTCGTCCGGCAGATGATTCGCCGCCCGGTGGAGACGTACGATGCAGCAAAGGGTCCGGCGATCTATCGTGACAGGCAATGGAAGAAACCGTCGGGGCCGCCGCTCAGGATGACGTTTGCCGAAGCGGACGCGATTCCCGATTACATCCAGATCACCCAGCCGCAGGTCTTTCGTCAGGGGAACATCACTCTCAACATCGAGCCTGGCTATCTCGTGCGCGACGAGCTCGTCCTTCTGCGCCTGATCAAGGACGCGTTCCCCGAGCGGCCGATTTACGTCTCCACCGGTGGCGGTGGTACGACGCTCGGTCGCGTGTTGCAGCCGTACCTGTTATCGCAGGGATTCGTCCAGAAACTGGTGGATCACCCCATCGCCGAAACTCCCGAGACGCCCAGAATCCTTGGACTCAATCTGGATCTGCAGCGCACCAGGGATTTGTGGGACACTGTGTATCACGCACCCGAAGCACTCGTGAAAGAAGGCGATTGGGTAGATCGCGCATCGTTCGGGATCGCCTACACCTACGCCTTCACCGGCGCCGTGTTGAACGAAGCGCTCAAAGGGCGCGGAGACGCGAAGGGTGCTGACACGGTGATGGCTCGGGTCAAGGGAATCGTCAAGGCAGCGCGCATTCAGGGCTTCCCGGGCACCTGACCCACGTTCAACACCTGCTAGTTGGACAATCCGTAGCGGGCCCAGACATCAATCATGCGATTTCTCGCTGCCGCAGAATCCTGCGGCAGCAGGAATCGGTGTGCGATAAGCGCGGCGATTCCCGCGTCCACTCGCCGGAGATAATTGTCTCGGTTCCGATACAAAGCCTCAATGCTCGGCCGGGAGTCTCCACTCGCCCGCCGATCGGCTTCCGTTTTCGGGAGGGGAACGAAGGTGCCGCGGAAGCTCACCAGCCTGTCGGCGGCGGCGGGCATTCCAGTGCGCAGCTGCCACGGGTAATAGGTGGCGAGCGGGGCAAGGATTTCGATGCTGCGGATACCGCCGAGCTCGTTGCCGAGGGAATCGACGCGCGAAACGAACAAGGGATAGGGAGCGCCGAGCACGGGAGGCTCGAGGTCGATGATCCCGCGATTCCATTGCGCGCCAAGCTCCATCCGGTAGGGCTGGTGGGGTATACGCGCGACCGGAAGGTGGAGAATTTTGGGAAATTGCACATCGGCCGGCCGGACGAGATTGCGATCCGCGAGCGTCGGATACGTGGAAGGCGCCGGCTCTTTCTGCAGCGTTACCCAGTCGATGAGGGACGACATCAGCGATCTCAGGGCAAGCCGCTGGTCGAGCGGATCTCCGCGAATCGCAACCGTCCCATCGATTTTCGCTGAATCCGGGAGCGGCCAACCCGACGGGCTTGAATGCTGCGCCGACGAAATCACGTAGCGACGTTCGGTGGGGAGAAAACCGACGTCACGCGCTCCGTCCGGCGTCGTGTGCGTGAGCGATGCCGCGCGGCCCCAGTACTCGTGACCGCCATCGACGTAGAAGATTTTCGTGTCGCGTGAGCTGCGCAGGTCATCACGCAGTCCGGCGCGGCGGCCGTTGGCGGGATCGGTCGTGCGCACACTGGTGAAAGGAAAGAGATCGGTTGGGTAGAAGAACGTCGAGTACGGCTGCGCATCGCGGGAAGGTTGGGCGAAGCGATGATTGAAGCTGCCGCGTCCGGCGCCGGCGGTGTGAACGAAGAATCCGTCGAAGGTGGGGCGGCCGTTTTCGTCGGCGTTGAAATTCTGGTAGAGAAAGTGACGGATGAATCTGCCGGTCTGGGAGACACCGTAGCCGATCCCATAGCGGACGTGAGCCACCGCGGACGAATCGTACTTCAGGTACGACATCATGTCGCGTACAGCAGCGAGCCCGGTTCCCACGACAACCGGATCCTTGGCCCTATACACCATCTCGTAGATCTTGCCGGGCGTGAAGCCTTTCGGCATGTAGACCCACCGCGGGTCCGCCACGACCTTTCCGTCGTCCAGTCGCGCAAATTGCCAGTCGCTTCGTGGAATCGTCGTGGGACGCCCCGTCGGGCTGTCACGCACGGTCAGCACGTTGACGCGATCACTCGGGTCCGCGACCGGATATCCGATGGCATTGGCCAGGCTGTGCCCGAGTGGAATGGCGTTGACCGGGGAGTCGATGGTGATGTCGCTGCGAACGAGCCCGGTGACGGGGCGCGCCGGTGAGCCGACAGCCGGCGGCGCAAAGTGCAGTGCGTTCGCGCCGGGCGGAACATCCCACTGCCAGCCGAGCGCAACGATGGTGACACCGCGGTTCATGAGGAGGGCGTCCCCGTAGAA
>DASYIM010000257.1:0-4617 GCA_035997625.1 Gemmatimonadaceae bacterium | reverse complement strand
TCGCGCTCCAGCCGCATCGCCAGCTTTAGAGCCTGCTCCGAAAGAGTGATGAACGCGCGGCGGTTGTGCAGGCCGGTCAGCTCGTCGACGAGAAGAAGAGTCTTGAGGTCGTCTTCCGCGCGCTTCTGCACCGAGATGTCGTGATACATCGCGTAGACGCGCCCCGGCTGGTCGGCGACTGCGAATGGCGTCGCCGCGATCGCGACCCACAGCATATGGCCGTCCCGGTGACGGCGCAGCGCCTCTATTCTCAGCTTCTCGCCGGCCGCCACGCGCGCCGTCAGCTCCTCGCCTTCCACCACCAGTTCCGGCGGGACGATAAGGTCGTTGATGTTCCTGCCCACCGATTCGTCCTCGGTGTATCCGAACATCGACGTGAACTGACCGTTGATGCGGATGATGTGGTCGTGCTCGTCGAGGATGGCGATGGCCTCTGGTGCGTTCTCGAACAGCGTAGCGAAGTAGACGTTCTGAGTCTGCAGCGCTTCATAAAGACTCTTCCGGTCAGTGACATCAATGGCGATGCCGACGGTTCCCGAGATCTTGCCGTCGGCGTCGCGCAGCGGCTCGACTCGCGTTTCGAAAGACCGTCCACGCCAATTGGTTTCGTATCGGACCAGCTCGCCCTGGAGCGCACGCAGGTGGGCAGCGAGGGGAGTGAAGCGCGGATCCCTGGTTTTGAGTACCTCGTAGAGGGTCATCCCGACCTGCTCGTTGGCTCGTGTGCCGATCAGATGGAGACCGGCGCCCTGCGAAGAGGTGATGTTGAGGTGCGCATCAGTAGACCAGAGATTGACGGGCACAGATTCCAGCATGAAGCTGAGGCGGCGTTCAGCTGAATCGTAGCTTTCGCTCTTTTCGAAGCCGGCCCGGGGGGCTCCGCCGTCAAGGCGCGGATCCGTACTCAAGGGGCGGGCAGGCGCTGCGCCAGCCGGCGAGCTCGAGCGTGGCCGCCCGAACAAACGCCTCAAGAGGTTGCCGAAGGGCTTGAGAGGCCGCAACACCACGGAATGAGACGTCAACTTACGACTCATTCTCTCACCGTTCCACGACGGACGCAATGATTTTCATCAACATCACTGCGCATTCCTGCTTTCAGGCACTCAACGGGTACTCCGGCGATAAGTAATTCTCCAAATCGACCCGCCGGTATCGTCTGTAACGAAAAGAGAGCCGTCGGGCGCCTGGGCCAGTCCGGTCGGACGATGGGTGCCTGGCTGAGCTCTTCCCGGGCTCGGGGTCGGATTGAAACCGTCGGCGAAGGTCTCGAAGGTTCCTGTTGGCTTATTGAAGCTGAATGGCGCGAAAACAACGCGAAAGCCGGCCTGTGGCAGCGGTGCCCTGTTCCAGGATCCGTGAAACGCGACGAAGGCACCGCCCCGGTACTGCGCCGGGAATTGGCTGCCGGTGTAAAAGAGCATCCCGTTCGGTGCCCAGTGGCCGGGGAACGCCAGCAGCGGCTCCATCTTCGTGGAGCATTGCGCCACCTTCTGGCCGTCGCCTCCGTACTCCGGGGCGAGAACGAGATGGCGTCGATCCACGTCGTAATAGCAGTAGGGCCAACCGTAATCGGCACCACGGTCGATTCGTACCAGCTCCTCACCCGGATTCTCGGCGCTTTTTTCGGCGCTGAACAGGCTTGGCCAGTTGTCGTGCAACTGGTCGCGACCATGTACCGTCGCCCAGAGATCGCCGCCGGTCGGACTCCGCGTCAACGCGACAGAGTTTCGGAGCCCGGTCGCAAAGCGGCGACCATCTGAAGGAGTTTGACGAAGACGATTCGCGTCGAACTCCCACACTCCGCCGCGGGTCTGCAGCTCGGTGCAGGGATTATTGCCGGGCGAGGCCGCTTGTCGATCGCGTTGCTGACACGAATTCGACGCTGTGCCGATGTTGACGTACAGATTGCGGCCCTGGACCACGAAGTTGTGGGAGTGATGCGAGCCGGTCATGGGCAGGCCAGTGACGATAGTGTCCGGCTTTCCCGCAGCCATCAGAGCTCCGGCGGGGACGCGATAGCGCACGATGGAGTTGCCCGATGTCGCATAGAGAGAGCTGCCTTCGAGGGCGATACCAGTCCCGCCTTCGACGCCGAAGCGTTGTCGTACGTCGGCCCTTCCGTCGCCGTTCGTGTCACGCAGCACGACAATTCCGGTGTTGCCGGAGCTCTGTCCACCGCGGCCGGCGGGTTCGACGTTGACGAACACGTCGCCGTTGGGCGCGATTACGAGGTGACGGGCACCTTTCAGGCTGTCAGCGAAAACCGTGGCGCAGAAACCCTCGGGCAGCACGAGGCCGGCGGTGCAGCCCGGCGGCCTCATTCCCGCCGGAAGTCGATTCTGAGCGAACGCAGAAAGAGAAAAAACGCACAAGAAAAGGACAACTCTTTTCATCGATTGAATCCGGGAAAAGCCGGAGCCCTGAGGGGCAAATCCCGCACCCAACATCATCGGTGCGAGATGGAAAAACGGGCCGGCGATTTTCGCCGGCCCGTTTTTATTCTGATGCCGCTGCGAGCGTCAGGCGGTGCCGCAGGCCTGTGTGACGCGGCCTGCATCGCCGGGCATGTAGATCGCCAGCGCGCTGGTTTTCTGGGTCGCGGATTTGGTTCCCACCGCTTCGCCCAGAACCTTGATGGTGGACTTCGACTGCTCGACGGGATTGATGATCACCGCGTTCGCGCCGACTTTCGCGGCGCCGTTGCGGATTTGCGTCTGGAGCTGATTGTCGGTGGTCCAGACGGAGTTCCCGGAGGCTTGGACCCACGCCAGCTCGTAATAGTCGTACGGCACTTCCGCGCGCGAGTTGAAGACCGCGATCGCGTTAGCGCACGTCGGAGCCCGGCTCATCGCCGGGTTGATGTCAGTGGTGGTCTTCTTGACTCCGGCGCATGCCGAGCCAATGGCCAGCGCGGACGCCAGCGCGATGCCTTTGAGCGTGTTGGTTCCGATCATGGTCACTCCTGCGAATGCTTGGGTGGTGCCCCTCGTCGTTCACCAGGGCTGCCGAACTATTTGCAAACAGGGGGCCGCTGACGGTGTTTGAAGCACCTTGATTTTGAGAACTTTTCTTACTGGTTGACGCCGCTGGCGAGAAAGCCGCCATCGACCGCCAAAAGATGACCGGTCACGAAACTGGCAGCCTCCGAAGCGAGGAAAACGGCGGCTCCGACAAGCTCATCAGGCTGACCAAACCGGCGCATTGGCGTGCGCATAAGGAGCTCGCGTCCGCGATCTGTACCGTCGAGCAGACCTTCGTTGAGGGCGGTGCGGAATACACCGGGCAGGATGGCGTTGACGCAAACCCCATAAGGCGCCCATTCCACCGCCAGCGATTTGGTGAGCGCCGCGACGCCTGCTTTGCTCACGCCGTACGCCGTGACTTCCTGGAGCGCTACGACCGACGTGAGCGATCCAATGTTGATTACCCGGCCGTATCGTCGCTCGATCATACGCGGCCCGAACGCGCGGCATGCGCGCAGCATCCCCGTCAGGTTGGTGTCGATGATCCGGTTCCATTCGGTGTCGCTGACATCGACAGTGGGGCGGCGCACGGTTATCCCCGCGGCGTTCACCAGAATGTCCACCTTTCCGAATCGCTCGAATACCGCGTCCGCCAGAGCGCGTATGGAGCCATCGTCGGCTACATCCGCCGGAACGGCCAGAGAACGACGTCCGCGAGCTTCCACCTCGCGGACGACAGTCGCCACCAGCTCCGTGCGTCGGCCGGTAGGGATTACGTCGGCGCCGGCATCCGCCAATCCAAGCGCGATCGACTTGCCAATGCCGGAGGTGGCGCCGACAACGACTGCAACACGATCGGTAAGGTCGAACGGCGATAAAGACATTAGGGGTACAATTCTAGTCGCCACAATCCGCGGCGAAAGGCGGCCGCATCGTGCGCGAAGCTGGTGGCCACGTTCGGCGGACCGTAAAATTGCGCATGGATCTGGTCACTTTCGGCGAAGCGATGGTGCGGTTGACGCCGCCGAATTTTCAAAGGCTGGAGCAGGCAACGAGCTTCGACACGTACGTCGGCGGCGGAGAGCTGAACGTCGCGGTCGCCGCTGCCCGCTTCGGCGCATCTTCCCGCTGGGTGTCTCGCCTGCCGGAGAATGCGCTCGGCCGCATGATCGCGAACCGCGCGCGAGAGCAGGGCGTCGATCTCCAGATCGAGTGGACGGCCGGCGACCGTGCCGGACTTTATTTCGCCGAGCTCGGAGCCGCGCCGCGGGCGAGCAGCGTTCTCTACGATCGGACGTCGTCGGCGATCAGTCGGGTCACGACGGGCGCGACAGACTGGAAGCGTGCGTTTCAGGGAGCGCGCTGGTTTCATGTCAGCGGGATTACGCCGGCGCTCAGCGAATCGGCTGCGAAGGTAACAGCGGAGGCGCTGGCCGCCGCGAAGTCGGCAGGCCTGATGGTCAGCTACGATCTGAATTACCGCGGCAAGCTCTGGACTCCGGAGAAAGCGCGAGCGGTGCAGGAGCCGCTCATGGAATACGTCGACGTTCTGATCACCACCGAGGAAGATACGCGCGTTGTATTCGGTATCGGCGAGTCGCCTAGCAGTTATGAGCATCTGTCGGCGGAGCCCTACGACCAGGTCGCGCGCACC
>DASYIM010000256.1:0-3866 GCA_035997625.1 Gemmatimonadaceae bacterium | reverse complement strand
CGTCTTTCCGCTGGCGGACTGCCCGATCACTGATCGTCGCGTTGTCGCGGCGTGGCGCGAAGTGATGGAGGCTGACGCCTACTTCCCCGACGCGAAGGAGCTTCGGGGCAGCATCCGCATCACCAGCGAAGGCCCGACGTTTGTGATGATGGGCGGTCACAGCTGGGGCGCCCGCACTCAGTTCCTTGCCGCCGCGCCATCGCTCTCGGCGGTGTGGTGGGAACCGGCCGACGATCAGCCACGAAAACTGGTTGCCGACAAACGGAGAGATCGGTCGCCCAGCGCATCGTTTGCGCAGATCAACAGCGAAATGGCGGAGATTCTTGGCGAATATGTGATCGAGCGGGCGAGATCGTACCAGCCGCGTACCATCATAGACGCCTACGCCGGCGCGGGCCACACGGCAGTGGCCCTGAGCGAAGCCGGCGCGAAGGTGACAGCGATCGAGCTGGACACAGACGCCTCCGAGTATTCGGCAACGCGCCTCGGTGAGCCATCCCGCGCCATTCGTGCGCGGGTCGAAGACGCCTTGCCCGGAGTCCTTCCTGCGGATCTCGTCATTCTCAATCCTCCGAGAGCAGGCGTGGACGAGCGGGTCACCACAACTCTGGAGAAGGAGACGGGTCACGTGCGTTCCCTGATCTACGTCAGCTGCAACCCGGCAACGCTGGCGCGGGATGTCGCGCGGCTGCCGAGTTATGAGATTCGGTCGGTGCGCGCGTTCGACATGTTCCCGCAGACTGCGCACGTGGAGACCGTGTGTGAGCTGCAGCCCGCTCAAGGACGCTCCGAATGAAATACATCGTCGAGCTGAACAGCCAGCGCAAAGCGATTTCGATCGAGCCGGACGGAGTCGCTTACGAAGCGGAAAAACCGGTGCGGGCGGAGCTGTCGGATATCGAAGGGAGCCCGGTTCGGATGGTCAAGGTCGGGACGCGTGTCTATCGCGTTGTCACCGAGAAGAAGCCGGGGCGCGGGCGCTACGCGTTGTGGGTCGACGGATACCGGTTCGAGGTCGAAGCACTCGACGAGCGGACCAGAGCAATCAGGGATTTATCCGCCGCCAACGCCGCCCCGACAGGGCCGGCGCCCGTGCTGGCGCCGATGCCCGGGTTGATTGTCAGGGTCAATGTTGCCGCCGGGGACATGGTCGAAGCCGGCCAGGGCGTCATTGTCATGGAAGCGATGAAGATGGAGAACGAGTTGCGGGCGACATCGGCGGGAAAAGTGAAAAGTGTCGAGGTGTCGCCGGGAACAGCTGTCGAAAAGGGCATGCTCCTAGTCATGCTCGAGTAGGATTCGTTTTCTGGAATGGCGCCTCCGGGGCAACAGCCGTCTTGATTTGCGGGTAGTTCGAACGGTTGACACGCCTACCCGGTGCGGATACCTTAAAAGGCTGTCGCAAAACCACTTAGTCGCAATCAACCGCTCGGAACCCACACGAACGAAAGGGGGCCGGCACTTACATACGTTCCGCTACACATGAAGACATACTCCGCGACCCCGCGGGATATTGAGCACCACTGGTACATTGTCGACGCCGAGGACGTGGTCCTGGGCCGTCTGGCGACCGAGGTCGCGAAGATCATCCGTGGCAAGCACAAGCCGATGTTCACGCCCCACATGGATACGGGCGATAACGTCATCGTCATCAACGCCGCGAAGGTCCGCGTCACGGGCAAGAAAGCGGAACAGAAGCGCTACTTCCGGCACACCGGCTACATGGGGCACGAGCGCTTCACGCCGTTCGAGACCATGCTGGCCAAGCACCCTGAGCGCGTGATCGAGAAGGCCGTCTACGGCATGCTGCCGAAGACTTCTCTCGGACGCCAGACGCTTCGCGGAAAGCTCCGCGTCTTCGCGGGTGACAAGCACACTCACGCGGCGCAGCAGCCGAAAGTGCTGGACCTCAACAAGAAGAGTGAGAAGTAATGGCAGCCTCTGAAACCACGCACACGATCGGACGGCGCAAGGAAGCCGTCTGTCGTCTCTATATCAAGCCTGGCTCTGGCAAATGGTCTGTGAACGGACGCACGCTCGGTGATTACTTCCCGCGGCCGGCGCACGTTTCCGCCATTCAGCAGCCGTTCACGATTACGGATACGCTCGGGCGTTATGATGTGAAGGCGAAGGTCGAAGGCGGTGGGCTCACGGGTCAGGCCGGCGCGCTGCGCCTCGCCGTCGCCCGTGCGCTCGTAAAGCTGGATGAATCGCATCGTCGGAAGCTGCGCGATCTCGCGCTGCTGACGCGTGACGCGAGAGCGGTCGAGCGCAAGAAGCCCGGCCGTCCGAAGGCACGCAAGAAGTTCCAGTTCTCGAAGCGTTAACCCCGAAGGAATCACTATTTAATGGCTCAGCCAAACCTGGAGCAGCTACTCGAAGCCGGTGTCCACTTCGGACACCAGACCCGCCGTTGGAACCCGAAGATGCGTCGTTTCATCTTCGCGGAGAGAAACGGCATCCACATCATCGATCTGCAGAAGACACTGCGGCAGCTGGAGCTCGCGCAGAAGCTCGCGCGCGATGTCATCCTGCGCGGCGACAACGTTCTGTTCGTCTGCACCAAGCGTCAGCTCGTCAACATCGTCAAGAGCGAAGCCGAGCGTTGCGGCGCGATGTACGTGACCGAGAGATGGCTTGGCGGACTGCTCACCAACTTCCAAACCGTAAAGAAGCAGGTCAGACGGTTGAAGGAATTGGAGGCGGGCAGCGAAGCGGGTGGTGATTTCGAGAACTACACCAAGAAAGAGCAGCTGATGATGAGTCGTCAGCGCGACAAGCTTTCCAAGAACCTTGCTGGAATCAAGAACCTTACGCGTCTTCCCGGTCTCATGTTCGTGATCGATTCCAAGAAGGAGCGAATCGCGGTCAACGAGGCCAACAAGCTGAGCATCCCGTTGATCGCGCTGGTCGACACCAACGCCGATCCGGATCTCATCACCGTTCCGATCGCGGGCAACGACGACGCGATCCGCTCGGTGGAGCTGATGACCAAGTCGATCGCCGACGCGATCGTCGAGGCTCGCCGGGAAGCTCCGGTGCGCGAGGAAGTCGAGGAGACGGAATCGTACACCTACAGCTCTGACCGCGGCGCTGAGCCGGAAGGTGAGGGCGACAAAAAGAGGAAACGCCGCCCGCGCCGAAGGAGAGCGAAGCCCGAAGCGATTGCCGCGCGGCTCAAGACAGGCGGCGAAGAGGGTGGCGGAGCAGAGGAAGCCACCGAGACCGAGCAGGAAGGTTAACTTTCACGCCGCCGGATGATTCCGGCGGCGTTTTAACGAGATACGATATATGACCATGACCAAAGAGAAGTTCACAGCGAAGGACGTACAGGCTCTGCGCCAGAAGACGGGCGCCGGGATGATGGAATGCAAGAAGGCGCTCGAGGAAACCAGCGGCGACATGGACAAGGCCGTCGAGTACCTGCGCGCCAAGGGAATCGCCAAGGCGGAGAAGCGCGTCGGCAAGCAGACGAGCGAGGGCGTCATCGGCAGCTACATCCACCACAACGGCAAAGTCGGCGTGATGGTGGAAGTGAACTGCGAGACGGACTTCGTCGCGCGGACCGATGACTTCAAGCAGCTGGTGAAGTACATCGCCGAGCACATTGCCGCGGCCGCCCCGGTCGCCGTCGACAAGGACCAGGTTCCAGCCGACAAGGTGGAGAAAGAGAAGCGCATTTTCGTCGAGCAGGTGAAGGAGAGCGGCAAGCCGGATCACCTGATCGACAAGATCGTCGCCGGGAAGATCGAGGCGTACTACAAGGACGTCGCCCTCGTGCACCAGGCGTGGATCCGCGAGCCGAAGAAGACCATCGGCGAGCTGATCAAGGAATCATCGGCGAAAGTCGGCGAGAACATTCAGGT
>DASYIM010000255.1:0-3286 GCA_035997625.1 Gemmatimonadaceae bacterium | reverse complement strand
GGCATCGGCGCGCTCATCGGCATTGGCCTCGTCATGCTCGACGAGATTCTGGGCGTGATGAAAAAGCTGCGCATCCCACCGCTGGCGGTGGGCATCGGCATCTACCTGCCGATGTCGGCGACGTTCGCCGTGATCGTCGGTGCCGTGCTGTCGCATTGGTACGACGGACGCGTGCGCTCGACACCGAACCCGGAGCGTGCGCAGAGGCTGGGAACGCTGGTGGCGTCCGGCTTGATCGTCGGCGAGAGCATTTGGGGAGTCCTCAACGCCGGGCTCATCGTCGGCTTCTCCAAGGACGCGCCGATCGCGCTGGTCCCGGAGGATTTTGCGCCCGCTCCCTGGCTTGGAGTGCTGGGCTTCATCGGCGTGATCGTGTGGCTCTACGGCTGGATGCTCAGGAAATCGAGAGCGGCCCCGCGTCCCACCACGCATTGAGGAGGAAAGGTGACGAGGCCATCCTGAGCAGGTATCAGTGCTGACACTGGCAGTTTTCGTAGCCCTGGTTGGGCTTGGGCTCTACTTGCGGAATGTGTTGCGTGGAAATGAGGCAGCACCACACGCTGACCTCACTGAAGACCAGATCAAGCAGCAGTGGCGCAAGCTGGGCTTCTTTTGCGAGCTCGACGACGGGGAAAGGCTCTGGGTTCTCACGGGCTCCCGTGCCGGCTTGCTTTTTTTCCCCGACCTGGTGCTCGGTTACGTCAACGATCCACAAAACGCCGCGGATGGCTCGAAGCAGCACTACGGACCATATGGGTCTCTCGAGCTGATGACGTGGACAAATCCAGGCTTCGACGCCCATGCGATTCGCGGATCTCTGGATGATCTTACCCGGCTCGCGGAGCTGGTCGGGGCCAAGCTGGCCACCGCGCAGCCCGGTGAGTCGATTCGGATCCGCGACGAGTACGCTGCTGACAGTCCTTACACCCTCTTGCTCGATGTGCGCGCTGACGGTTTCGACCCCGCCTCGACAGATCGCGAACACCTCGGCAAGACCGTGACTCCGCCGCCAGTTCGCAAGGACATTTAGGGATCCAGAAACGAGGCCGGATCACATATATGGCGGCTTGACCAGAGCGAAATCTTCCCGCTACAGATGAGTATCTGGGAACGCCTTTTGAGATGTTGAGAATACCCCCCCTCAACCAGCTCATCAGGAGATAACCATGCGGAAAACATTCCTCGCACGATCGCGTATAGCGTTATGGAGCACCGCGTTAGCGTTCCTGGCGGTCTCAACGGCTTCGGCCCAGTCACGGGTAGTGCTGCCGGCCGGAAGTGTCATCATCGTTCGTACTACCACACCTCTACAGTCAGCGAATGCCAGGACCGGA
Source organism: Gemmatimonadaceae bacterium (assembly GCA_035997625.1). GTDB lineage: Bacteria > Gemmatimonadota > Gemmatimonadetes > Gemmatimonadales > Gemmatimonadaceae > UBA4720. The sequence continues at coordinate 1,952 of DASYIM010000255.1, read as the reverse complement.
GAGAACTTCTACACCACCGTGCAGGAAAGCATCGGAGTAGATGAATTCACCGCTATCCCGGCAGGTAGCAAAATTCGAGGCACCATCTCCCTCGCGACGCCAGCGACCCGCCAGCAGTCGGGAGTCGTCGAGGTGGTCTTTGACCGTCTCATCCTCCCCAATGGCTCGGCCTTTCCGATCACTGGCAAGCTCACCAGCACCGATTCCGCCGAGCGACGCCAGATCGATAGCGATCCCAACGCGCGGGTGGTACTCGTCGGTGAACGCGGTGGGATTGGAGCAGGAATAGCCGGCGCAGGTTCCGGCAAAAGCGCCAACGCCATCTTCGCCGCGCTCGGCAGTTTGCTGTCCGAGGGGCGTGATGTGAGTGTCCCATCTGGGACTCCGCTCGCAGTCGAGCTCGAGAACTCGGTCACGTTGCGTGGCGGCGGAAGACTGGTCGGCTCTGAGGCGTCAACGATCTACACGGCGACGGAGCGCATCCGTGCCGCGCAGCAGGCACTGACGCAGCAGAACTATTATCAAGGAGCGATCGACGGCCAGCTGAACGACGACACTCGCCGCGCGCTCTTTCAGTTTCAGGTCGATCGCGGACTGAGCGGCACGGGCAATCTCGATGGCCGCACTGCCCGGGCGCTGGGAATCAATATGGGCCTTGGCATGGGCGTTGGCGCGGGCGCGTCAGGCAGCCTTTCCGGTTCCGTGTTGTCAGCGTCTCAGGCTTCACTTGTCCGGCGTGACGCTCAAAGCCTCGTCTCGCGGTTGCGCAGCGAGCTGATGGCGTCGAGTGTCGGAAGGGTGGATGCTTCGCGCTCGTACTCCCAGGCCGATCTGGATCTCTGGTTTGCATCGTCGGCGTTCGCGGACAATGCGTCGCTCTACGAGCAGATCGTGACGAATGGTGGAAATCGCGATGCGGCGGTGCTCGCTGGTCGCTCACTTATCGCAGCGGCACAGCGTGTCGATGCGGCGATGCAGAACGCGCGGCCGTCAGCGCAGACTACGAATGCGTGGGCGTCCATTCGCCGTCAGATTTCGACCATCGGTACTTCTTACTGACGTGATGTGGGGCGCGGGGCGGATCATCGCCCCGCGTCTCAGTCGCTCGTCATGATAAAGAGCGGCGCGCCGTCAAACTCGTAGATCGGGCGCAGTCGATCGACGTTGTAGTACTTCTTGACGTCGACGATCTTCTTCTCCGACGTCACGCTGGTGATCGGAACGCTGTCGTAGAATCCCTTGTGGACGCTGACGAGCCGTCCGTACTCCTTCTTCAGAATCAGATCCAGCGCCAGATTGCCGAACGCCATCGGCACGATGGAGTCGAGCGCATCCGGGTCGCCAGAGCGAACCAGGTAGCCCAGGCGCTGATTGACGACATCGATGCGGCGGCCGTTGTTGTACTTCGGTGAGAACTCCTTGAGCGCCGATGCGACCTTGTCGCCGATGCCGCCCAGCTTGCGATGGCCGAACATGTCGGTCTCTTCACTCTCGAAGCTCATCCCCCCGTGCGATTTGAGATTTGCTCCCTCAGACACGAGCACCACCGAATACTTGCTGGGATTCCGGTTGTGATCGTACACCATTAGCTCGGTGAGATGCTCGACGTCCGCCGCGTACTCGGGGATCAGGCAGCGATCAGCGGCGCCGGCCATCGTCGGCAGCAAAGCGGTGAAGCCCGCATATCTGCCGAATACCTCGATCACCAGAAACCGCTCGTGCGAGCCGGCTGACGTGCGGAGTCTGTGCGTCAGCTCGATTGTGCGCGTAACGCACGTACTGAAGCCGATGCAGTAGTCGGTACCGTAGACGTCGTTATCCATCGTCTTCGGGATGGCGACGACGTGCATGCCTTCGTCGTGGAGGCGCTTGCCGTAGCTGAGCGTGTCGTCTCCCCCGATCGGGATCAGCACGTCGACCCCGATGTGCTCGAGGTTTTTCAGTACGTCCTT
>DASYIM010000254.1:0-2837 GCA_035997625.1 Gemmatimonadaceae bacterium | reverse complement strand
GAGCTGCTCGGCGGAATCACCGCCCGCAACACCCACAAGGAAATCAGTTGGGGGGATAGAGCCGGCGCCGAGGCCTGGTGACCCGCTCCGGCAAGAGGCGAGCATACGTGCCGGAACGCGGCGATGCTGTCTGGCTGACTTTCGATCCTCACGCCGGCCATGAGCAGGCCGGTCGTCGCCCCGCCGTCGTCGTCTCGCCAAGGCAGTACAACTCACGCAGCGGCCTCGCCCTCTTCTGCCCCGTCACCAGCCAGGTAAAGGGTTACCCGTTCGAGGTGCTCCTCCCCACCGAGCTACCGCTGAATGGAGCTGTTCTCTCTGACCAGGTGAGGAGCCTTGATTGGCGGGCACGAAAAGCGGCGCGCATTTGCGCTCTGCCGCCCGCTACCATCGAGGAGGTCGTCGGAAAGCTTCAGGCCTTGATCGTTCAGCGCTCGTAATAGGGTCCGCCGTCCTTGTGGCGTCGGATTCCTGACCCATTCAGGCACTAAACGATCACATTTTTTTCTTCCCGACGCGTTCCTGTCGGGCGACATCGCTCGTCTTTAGAGGAGAAATCGAAGACAGGATATCTCGATCATGCCTCAAGCCGTCCGCAAGGACGCGCGCAGGAGGAGAAACGATGAAACGCACGCGCAGCATTCTGGCGTTGATCCCATTGATTGCAATCGCGATTCCCACGCTTTCGCGGCCGGCATCGAGTCAGACCAACGAGCGGGCCATACGTGCAGCGTCCGAGGCCTGGCAGCGATACGTGGCCGCGCAGAACGTCGACAGCATCATGGCGCTGCATGCATCGGATGCCGTCGTGATGAACTCCAACGCTCCGCTCGTGAAAGGCTCGGCTGCCATTCGCAGCGGATGGGCCGACATGGTGAAGACGCCCGGCCTCAGACTGCACTGGATTCCCACCAGAATCGACGTCGCGAGTCCGACCGTGGCGACGGAATACGGGACCTACACCGAATCGTACGACACGCCGGGCGGAAAGGTGCGCGAGACCGGCAGCTACGTTACCATCTGGCACAGGGTCAACGGGAAGTGGCGTGTCGCGCTCGTCGCGCCGGTGACCACGATGCCGATGCCGGCGCAGATATCGGCCGAGGCAACGGATTTCGTCGCGAGAAAAGGCGGCGCGCTTTCGTGGAGCGATTTCGCGCCGCGAGGATTTCCGCCAGGCGGCAAGATCACCGTACTGCACGGCGATCCGTTTTCGCCAGGACGATTCGTATTGCGTCTGAGTCTCCCCGACGGTTACCAGATTCCATTGCATTGGAATCCCACCGCGGAGTACATGACGGTGTTATCGGGCGGACTTCAGCTGGGGACTGGGACCAGCGTGAACCCGAGCGCGGCGCAGAGTTACTCGCCGGGAGATTTCGTCTTTATTCCAGCGCGTCAGCTGCATTGGGCACAGGCGCGGGGCGAGACGGTTCTGCAGATAGGCGGGAACGGGCCGTTTCAGCCGAACCCTGGAGCTTCGAAGTAGAGATCGCGCGACGCGGGAAGCGGGACGCAACGAGCGTTCGGCTCGGAGCTGCGAGCTTTTCACTGAAGACGACCGGCTGGGAGCGGGGGCGGTCGGTGGGGGGCTGCGGGCTACAGCGGAGCAAGAATTCGGGCGAGCGAATATGATTAGCTGAGGAATCAAATCTTCACGGCAGCTCTTTCGATCCCGGCGAATATTGCGGAGGGTGGAAGAAAGGCGAGCGACAAGGAGTTCGCGCGCTATCTCGGCATTGCAGTTGGCTCGGCGTCGGAACTGGAATCGCACCTGATTTTCGCGCGCGGCGCTGAGCTCATCTCCAAAAACGATTTCGTCTCGCTCGTCAGTCAAACAATCGTCGTCCGCGAAATGCTCTACGCCCTGATCAAACGCATTCCGCCTCGTAGCCGCCAGCCGCTCCGCTCACAGCTCCCAGCCGGTCGTCTTCAGTGAAAAGCCCGCAGCCCCGAGCCGACCGCTCCCGCCCCCAGCAGGTAGTCTTCAGTTAAAAGCTCACAGCTCAGACCCGAGCGCGTATTTGCGCTCTGTCAGCCACTACCATCGAGGAGGTCGTCGGAAAGCTTCAGACGTTGATCGTTGAGCGGTAGGGAACGCCCGCCCATCGGCAGTGCTGCCGGGGGACAACTCACTTCATCGCTCTGGTCTTCAGCTCCTCGACCCAGTTTTGAACAAAGATCAGCTTGTCGGGAGCGCTGATCTTGAGCGGCCTGACCATCAAGAAGCGCCGGTCGTCTGGGGCTACGGCGTACTGCGGGTTAAATTGGCCGGGACTGAATCCAGCGGCCGGAAAGAGTATCGTAGTCCGGCCGAGCGAGAAAGTCGAACTGGTATTTACCTTGACCGCAACGAGGTTGCCCAAGGCGTCGCGATAGAACAACTCATTCCCGCGATGGGACCAGACTGGCTCCGTCCCTCCGCCCTCCGAAATCGGCCACTTTGCCGTGCCTTTTTTTGGAAACGGGACCACGTAGATCTCCTCCTTGCCGGTCTCGTTCGAGATGTACGCCAGCCATCGTCCGTTGGGTGAAAGGGCTGGAGAGATTTCGTTGAACCCGGTCGCTACAACGGGCACCGGCGCAGTATCGATTCCCGGCCGGATCGCGAGAATGTCACCGGCACCGCGCGACCTTGTGTCCGTTTGGAAGATCAGCCATCTCCCGTCGGGAGACCAGCGCGGATTGTACAGATTCGACTTCTCGTCGAGCTGAATCACTGCCTGTGCGCTGCCATCGGCCCGCTGGGTCCACAGATCGGTGGCGCCTGTCGCGGGCCCTGTCACGGGAGAGGAGAACGTCACCGATTTGCCATCTGGGGTCCACGCGGGCTGACC
>DASYIM010000253.1:0-30111 GCA_035997625.1 Gemmatimonadaceae bacterium | reverse complement strand
CTACGTTCAGTTCCGCGCTTCTGATCTGCTGGCGACCTTCCGCCGCAAAGTCGCCAACGCTACGGGAATCCCGCGACAGGAGGCCAACATGTTCATCGCGGATTACGTGGCTGGGCTGGAGGGGTACACCTACCTGGAAGGGGAAGCCGCGAGGTAGGCGGGTCGCTCGAAGCTCAAAGGCTTAAGAACAACGGAACGGGTGCGAGCAGCCAGTAAACAATGTTGCAAGCATCAAGTTTACTACTTCGGGACGTCTCGAACTGGCGTGAAGGGGAGGTGTGACCTGGCACCAGGAATGGCGCTTAGAAACGTCACGACGTCGTACACTGTCCTTGCTTGCGCCTTTAGTTACTGACTGCTCGCACCCGTTCTGTTGTAGTTATCGACTGCACGCACCCATTCAGTTTTGCAGTTTCCAACTGCCAGTTGTCAGCTCTGCGAGAACCTCTTCTCCACCTCTCTCCAGTTCACCACGTTCCACCACGCCGTGATGTAATCCGGCCGGCGATTCTGGTACTTGAGGTAGTAGGCGTGCTCCCACACATCGAGTCCCATCACAGCCTTCTGACCGTCCATTAGCGGATTGTCCTGGTTCGGCGTGCTGCTGATTGAAAGCTTGCCGCCGTTGTTGATCAGCCACGCCCAGCCCGAGCCGAACCGGCCGACGCCGGCGGCGCTGAACTGCTCGCGGAATTTCGCGAAATCGCCGAAGGCGCTCTTGATTGCCGTCCCCAGATTCCCGCCCGGCTCCCCGCCGGCCTTGGGCGCCATGATCTGCCAGAACATCGAGTGGTTCCAGTGGCCGCCGCCATTGTTGCGGACCGCCGTGCGAACGGCTTCGGGCACGCTGTTTAAACTTCGCATCAGGTCGTCAAGTGATTTGCTCGCCAGCTCCGGCGCTTTCTCGATCGCCGCGTTGAGATTGTTCACGTAGGTCTGGTGATGCTTGCCGTGATGTATCTCCATTGTTTTCGCGTCGATGTGCGGCTCGAGGGCTGCGAAGTCGTAGGGAAGGGGCGGAAGTGTAAAGGCCATCGTATCTCTCTCCGTTGCGAGTTCAGTTCAGGCGTCCCCGCCCACCGCGGTCGAGGCGGCGTACCGCTTCGCTCTGCGAGCGCGATACGTGCTGATGAGACCGGGCAGCAGGGAAATGAAAACCACGATGATAACGACCACTTCGATATGCTGATCGATTCCCGGAACGGTGTTGCCCAGAAAATATCCGATTCCGAGCATGCTCCAGATCCACAGGAAAGCGCCGAGGATGTTGAAGGTTATGAAATGGGTGAACCGCATCCCGGCGACGCCGGAAATCACCGGGGCAAACGTGCGGATGATCGGCATGAATTGGGCTAGCACGATCGTTTTGCGCCCGTACTTCTCATAGAATTCGTGGGCGCGAATAGCATGCTTTTTGTTGAAGAAGAGGCTGTCCTCCCGGTTGAAAATGCGGGGCCCGGTCGCCCGCCCGATGAAATGGCCGACCGAGTTGCCGAGGATTGCCGCGATGGTGAGGGTCGGAACCAGGGTGTAGATGTTGAGATAGCCTCTTGCCGCGAGCAGTCCGGCCGTTACGAGAAGGGAGTCGCCGGGAAGGAATACGCCAACCAGTAGCCCCGTCTCCGAGAAGATGATCGTCGCCAGACCGACAAGGCCCGCCCATCGGACGAGCTCCGGAAGATTGGAAAAGCGATGGAAGAAGTCGGTCAGCGTCTGCATTCGAGCCGGTTCAGCGAGGTAGGATGGAAGAGAGACGTTCAAGTTCACCGCCGCAGCATCGCAAAGCAACTGCCGTGGAATGGCTGCTCGCGTTTCCCGAACTGCGCGAACGTGGGCTTCGCCGCCCGATCCGCAGACCCGAGCGAATCTTCAGCATTGTGGCTGTCGCCGTGCTTGTTCTGTTTGCCGTCGGCTGGTCCTGGTCAATCGCGCGGACGCGCGCCGCCGGCGTCGGCGGAGTTACTCCCGCGACCGCCACGATCACCAACGCGCTCACCGGCGGGGAAGCACCTTCAGTCGCCTATCTGACGGATGCGGCACTCACGGCGCTGGCTCCGCCAGCTCGCGGCGAAAGTGGAAAACTGAGGGTCAGCATCCAGGCGGGCGGGACGCCCATTGGTCCGATACTCTCCGACTCACTGCCCAAAGGCGCCGTCGCCACGTTCTCTTCGGGGAGTGCAGCGGAATCGACATCGACTCTTGTCGCGCCACAGCGCGCCGGAACCTGGAACCTCGCCCTCAAAATCGGCACCGCCATCAAGCCGCTCGCGGGTTTTAGTGTCATCACATTGCGTCCCGCGACGGAGAAAAAAGGTGGGCGGCTCGGCCTGTATTACATCGGCAACTGGCCGGCGGCGCGGAAAGGACAGGCGGGCGTCAGCTATGCTCCGCCGAGTGGATTCATCGAGGTGACGCCGCAGAACCAGAACACTCAGCTCTCCGAGCATTTCAAGCTGAAGGATTTCCTCCCGCACGACCAGCAGAACGTCTGGCCCAAGTACATCGTCGTCGACATGCAGATGATCGACAAAGACGAACTGGTTCTCGAGGACCTCCGGAACCAGGGGATCAATCCAATCGGTGTCCGCGTCATGAGTGGATTCAGGACACCCCAATACAATGCCGGCGGAGGAGACCCCCGCGGCCGGGCCGCCCTGAGCCGCCACATGTACGGCGACGCCAACGACATCTTCATTGACAACGATGGAAACGGGCAGATGGACGACCTGAATCACGACGGGCGCGTGAATATTGCAGATGCCAAAGTCATTCAGGATGCGGTCAATCGCGTCGAGCGGGCACACCCTTCGCTGATAGGAGGGTGCGGCATATATTCCGGCACGTCCGCGCACGGGCCGTTCACCCACATTGACACGCGAGGCTACCCCGCTCGCTGGATCGGAACAGGAGATAGCTAATGGACAAGACAACAACCGGTAGCCAGGCGACGGCGGAGGATCACCGACACACCCCGGCCAACCCGAAACGGGACCCGGCTATGCCCGTTCGCCTGGCCGATCTCGAGCCGTACGTCGGACTGGGCTATCTGTCGAAGCTGTTCAAGCTGATGGCGATCATCCTCCTGCTGCTGCTGGTCTCAGAGATCATCACCGGACTCGTCACGCAGGGGACGACGTCGATTCCGACCCTGCTCGGCGAAATGAGTCGGCTGGTCGTGCTCGCCGGGTTGCTGTGGGGCAGCGGGGATCTCGCGCTACTACTGATCGATATGGGCCACGACGTTCGGGCCACTCGCATCCTGCTCGGCAGGCAGGCGCTCCACCAGACTGGATCGACGGGCATCACGCCGCCTTCGGGCACGCCCCGCGTCGAGGGTGGAAGCTTCGTGGAGCGTGGGCCCCGCTAAGCTTTTCACAATCGGGCATTCGACCCGATCGCTCGAGCAGTTCCTGGGGCTGCTCGCGAGAGAGGGCGCGACGCATCTGGTTGATGTTCGCGCCTTTCCCACATCGGTGCGGTATCCTCACTTCTCCCGGCCCGCCCTGGAGAGAGCGATCATCGACAGCGGCGGGAGATACTCGCATTTCCCGTCGCTCGGCGGCAGGCGGCGAGGCCGACGGGATTCGAAAAACACCCAGTGGCGAAACGCCAGCTTTCGCGCCTATGCCGACTACATGGAGACGCGAGAATTCGCCGAAGCTTTGGACGACGTTCTCAGGCTGGCCAGCCTGGAGCCGACGGCGATCATGTGTGCGGAGGCTGTGCCCTGGCGCTGTCACCGCTCGCTCATCGCCGACGCGGCTCTCGCCCGAGGCATTTCGGTCCACCACATTCTCGATAATGAAACCCAGTCGCATCGACTGACTTCGTTCGGGCGAGTCGATGAAAGCGGCCGGGTGCATTACGATGGCGTCGCGCAAAACGAACTTTTCGGTGCGGATTCTTCCTAGAAACACTAGTCGGCGGGAGATACACGGCATGCTGGTTGCCATAGTGCATGGTGTACCCGGGCATGAGCGCAGCCAAACGCGTTAGGCTCAGCCGGGGATTTGTCAGTTGCTCCGGTGTAACTCACTTCTTGAGAGGATGCCATCATGCTTTGGACGATCGCGGTAATTCTCCTCATCCTTTGGATTCTCGGGTTTTTCGTTGTGCACGTGGGTGGGGGTCTGATCCATCTACTGCTCGTGATCGCAGTGATCGTGATCATCTACCGTCTGATTACCGGCCGACCAGTCGTCTAGCGGCATCCAGCCTGGCCGCGGCGACATCGTTGCTTCGGCATTTGCTGCCCTCTACTATCCGTGTACACGTGAGATAGAGGGCAGCATTTTTTATTGGGTCCAGTGAGCCAGGGCGCTGAGGACGCGCCGGTAGAGTCAACGCCGGCCTCCGGCTCGATTCTCTCGGCCGTTCGCGTGATTCTGTATGAGCCGCAGGATCCGGTGAACATCGCGGCAACCATCCGCGCGATGAAGAACATGGGCTGCTCGGATCTTTATCTGGTGCGCTCCGTCGAATACGATCCGTGGCGGCTCGCCGGAATCGCTCACGACACCGACGACGTCATCAACCGCATCAGAAACTGTGACACCATCGAGGAGGCTCTCGAAGGCGTTGTCAGAGTCGCCGGTTTCACGGCCCGGCGGCGCGCCGCCAAGCGCGACCTGACGACTCCCAGAAAAGCCAGCGGCGAGCTGCTCGACTTCGCGCGAAGCGGGCCGGTGGCGGTGCTTTTCGGGAGGGAAGACAAGGGGCTGCCCAACGAAATTCTCGATCGCGCCCATCTGCTGGTCACCATTCCTACGACGGGCCACGCATCACTGAATTTGGCGCAGGCGGTGTTGATCGCCCTGTACGAGCTTCACCTGACAGCCGCAGATGCCACTCGCACTCTCGCGCCGCCGCGCAAGGATGCGCCCCCCGCGACCGCTGAAGAATATGAGCAGCTCTTTGCAGATGCCGAGCGCGCCCTGCACCAAATCGATTTCTTCAAGACACGCTTCCACGAGCACATCATGCGAACGGTGCGCACTTTGTTCTACCGCTCCGCTCCCGATTCGCGGGAGCTCGCGCTGTTGCGCGCAATTTTTATCGAAATCGTGCGGACAATCGACCGCATCACCAGGGGTAAGGCCGGAGGCTTGCAACACTAAAACCCACCTTGCGCCACATACTCTGTCCGAACATTTTTCCGCGTGTTGATCGCTTGTGAAATTCTTCACAAAGCCGACCTTTTAACTCGCCTTTACTCCAGCACTCGCGGATGAACTTGCGAAGCAGATGGCTCGCAATACCGGGCTTCATATGTATTGCGGTATTGGCCACCATGCTCTCGGCTTATAGCGGCGCCTCTTCATCAGAAGGGAACAGCCCGGTGCAACCGGTCGCGTTCCGCCACACGATCCACGTGGACACGCTGAAGATGAATTGCCTGTACTGCCATTTCTCCGCCAACAAATCCTTCGATCCAGGTCTTCCCGCAGTCGGCACCTGCATGGGATGCCATACAGTGGTGGCGACCGGCAAGCCCGAAATCCAGAAGCTCGCGGCGTACTGGAACAAGAAGGAGCCTGTGCCCTGGGTCCGCATCCACAAGCTCCCGGAGTACGTTCACTTCCCGCACATGCGACACGTGAATGCCGGCGTCACCTGCCAGACCTGCCACGGCCAGATTCAAAACATGAAGCAGGTCTCCCAGGCGTCGTCGCTGAACATGGGATGGTGCATCAACTGTCACATCGGACAGTCGAACCCGCCGTTCCGCGCGAGATACGACTGCAGCTCGTGTCACTACTGATCGAATGAGCAACGAGCAAGATCGAAACGCGGCCAGTATGGCCTCACCCAATGGCGTGAAGCGTCGCGAATTCCTGAAAGTCCTCGGCGTCGGCACCGCCGCGACGACGATGCTCGGTTGCGCGTCGGAAAAAGTCGAAAGGCTGATTCCGTATCTCGTCTCGCCGGATCAGACGGTTCCCGGCGTCTCGAACTACTACGCCACCACCTGCCGAGAATGCTCGGCCGGCTGCGGCGTGATCGCCGAAACGCGCGACGGCCGCACGATCAAGCTCGAGGGAAATCCCGAGCATCCGGTAAATCGCGGCGCGCTGTGCGCGCGCGGACAGGCGGCTCTCCAGGGTCTCTACAACCCGGATCGTTATCGCGGCCCGATGGCGCGCAAAGGTGGCCAGCTCCAGAAAGTGAGCTGGGAGGAAGCGCTTCAGATTTTTGCGCAGAAGCTGGGTGAAACGCGCAGCAGGGGCGGTGCCGCCAATGCCGTCTTCATCAACCACCACGAAAGTGGAAGCTTCCCGGGTTTTCTCGATGCCTGGCTGACCGGTTTCGGAATGCCCGCGCATTTGAGCTACGACGCAAGCGCCGAGCATGCCGTGATTGCGGCGAACCGGCAAAGCTACGGCGTCGCCTGGCCGCGCCTCGACTTCAAGGCTGCGCGGCTCGTCGTTTCGATCGGGGCTGATTTCCTCGACAGTTGGGGCGCGATGGTGCCGCAGCAGCTGGATTTCGCCGACGCCCGCGCTGATCACGAGAACGCGCCGCGGTTGGTCTACGTCGGTCCGCGCCGCTCCCTCACCGGTCTCAACGCGGATCAGTGGATCGACTGCGCGCCCGGCAGCGAGATGGCGATCGTGCGAATGCTTCAGGGCCAGCTTTCGGTCGAGGCCGCGGCGCAGCAGACCGGAGTGAGCTCCTCTGTGCTCGACGCGTTCGGTCGAGAGTTCGCTGCGACTACGCCGGCGGTGGTGCTGGCTGGCGGCGGCGGGAGCGATGGCTTTGAGCTCGCGCTGGCGGCCAACACGCTCAATCAATCCCACGGCAGCGTTGGCACAGTGATCAAACCTGGAGACGGCTACCTTGGCTTCGACAGGATGGCGTCGCCCGCCGAGCTGCGAGCACTCGTCGCGCGGATGAACGGCGGAGGTGTCTCACTGCTGATGGTGCGTGGAGCGAACCCCGCCTTCACACTTCCGAAGGCAGCCGGTTTTGCTGAAGCGATGGCGAAGGTGCCGTTCAAGGTGAGCTTCTCCAGCTATCCGGACGAGACTACCGAGCTGGCCGATCTCGTTCTGCCGGATCATCACTCGCTAGAGCAGTGGGGCGATGCGGAGCCCGTTCGTGGGACGATCTCATTGCAGCAGCCGGCGATGGATCCAGTGTTCGACACACGCGCGACTGCCGACGTGCTGATCGCGGTTGCAAAGCGAGATCCAGGCGCTGCCGCGCGGTACCCGCAACCTGACTATCGTAGCTGGCTGACGAGCCGTTTTCCCGGGGGCGCAGCCGCTCTCGCCGCGGCGCTGCCGCACGGGATCGCATCGGGCACGCTTGGCGAGCCGACCACGGCGCGACCGGTGCCGTCCGTACAGGCCGCCGCGCCGATCGCTCAGTCTACCGGCAACATGTATCTCGTCGTGTATCCGCATCCGTTTCTCGGCGATGGCCGCGGCGCCAACAAGCCGTGGCTGCAGGAAATCCCGGATCCGGTGACGAAGATCTGCTGGCAAACCGTTGCCGAGATGAATCCGGCAACCGCGGAGAGAATGGGATTCGCGAACGGCGATCTCGTAACGGTGAAGACGTCGGCGGGAAGTCTCACGCTGCCGGTCTTGCGGTACCCGGGCATTCAGCGTGACACTGTCGCGATCGCGACCGGAAGAGGCCACGCGCACTCGGGGCGATATGCCAAAGCTGGATTCAATCCGCTCGAGATCGTCCCGGTCGGCGAGGATCGCGCGGGAGGCGTGGCCTTCGTCTCTACAAAAGCCGATGTCACCAGGGCGGGTGGCTACGCGCACATCGTCACGACCGAAGGCTCCGCCAGACAACATGGTCGCGGCATTGGCCAGGCGATCGCCCTCGCTGATCTGAAAGCCGGCCGACCCGGCTACGATTCCGGAAACGCCAACGCTTCCGAGATCGCCGAGATGGGTGGGACGGAAGCCCACCGCGCCGAGGGCGGAGCGGGGCACGCGGAGGAAATGCCCGGCGACGCTTCGCACGAATTTCTCCCAGGAATGCGCGCACCAGTCGCAAACGATGCGGAGGGCCAGCAAGGGGATCCAAACTCCAACGACAAGGGCATGTACGCCCCGAATCACTGGAGCGGCATGGCGAAACGCCGCTGGGCGATGACCATCGACCTGGCGCGCTGCACCGGATGCGCCGCTTGCGTCAGCGCGTGTTACGCCGAGAACAACATCCCGACTGTAGGAGCGGACTGGCAGGTTCCAACCTTTCTCCCGGATCGGACGGGGTTTGGCGCCAACCTTCTCCGCAGCCGCGAGATGGCGTGGATCCGCATCGAGCGCTACTACGAGGGCGGGGAGGACGGCAGCGCGAATTTCGACACGCGTTTTGTGCCGATGATGTGTCAGCATTGCGGCAACGCTCCGTGCGAGCCGGTGTGCCCCGTGTATGCGACGTATCACTCGCCCGACGGGCTGAACGTCCAGGTCTACAACCGCTGTGTCGGCACCCGCTATTGCTCGAATAACTGCCCGTACAAGGTTCGCTACTTCAACTGGTTCGGTTACGGTGAGCCGGCGCGTCCGCAGTATGCTTTCCCGGAGCCGCTCAACTGGCAGCTGAATCCCGACGTGACGGTGCGCGGCAAGGGCGTAATGGAGAAGTGCAGCTTCTGCGTGCAAAGAATTCGCGGGGCGGAGAATCGCGCCACTCTGGAGAAGCGCGGACTGAAGCCGGATGAGTTCACCACTGCGTGTGCCGCATCATGCCCTTCCCGCGCGATCGTCTTCGGCGACGCCGCTGACGAAAACTGGACCGTCACGCAGATGGCAAAGGATGCGCGCGCCTATCACGTGTTCGAAGAGCTGAATACCTTCACGGCCGTCGTCTATTTGAAGAAGGTTACCCATCCATCCGGTTCCGCGGCGGGGAGGGCATAACCATGGCGACGATCACTCGCCCCGTGCGGGACAAAGACCAACCGCGCCGTCCGAACATCGCCACGGCGGACGTGCAGCTGCCCGCCGTAAGAGATTACGAGCAGGTCGACCGCGAGATCGTCGGCACGCTTCGTCCGAGCCTGCCGTGGTTCATCGGACTCGGCGTAGCGATCTTCTTCCTGCTCATCGGCATCAGCGCCTGGATGTACCAGATCTACAGCGGCCTGGGTGTCGCCGGCTACAACCCGCCCGTGATGTGGGGCGTGTACATCATCACCTTCGTCTTCTGGATCGGTATCGGCCACGCCGGCACGCTGATCTCGGCCATTCTATATCTGTTCCGCGCCGGATTCCGGACGACGATCTATCGCTGCGCTGAAGCGATGACGGTGTTCGCGGTCATGACCGCGGCGCTGTTCCCGATTCTGCACCTCGGCCGGCCGTGGAAGTTCTTCTGGCTGATTCCTTATCCCAACTGGCGCTACATCTGGCCCCAGTTCAAGAGCCCGCTGGTGTGGGACGTCTTCGCGATCCTGACGTACTTCACCATTTCCAGCACCTTCCTCTTCATCGGACTGATTCCGGACATCGCGGTTCTCCGCGACCGCGAGAACATCAGTCCGATTCGCAAGCAGATTTTCTCGATCATGTCGCTGGGCTGGCGCAACACCGACAATGAGTGGCGCCACTTCGCGCGGGCGTATCTGTTCCTTGCCGCTTTCTCCACTCCGCTGGTGTTGTCCGTGCACTCAGTGGTGTCGTTCGACTTCGCAATGGCGCTCACGCCGGGATGGCACACCACCATCTTCCCGCCCTACTTCGTGGCGGGCGCAATTTTCTCGGGCATGGGAATGGTCTTCACCATCATCATTCCGATGAGGAAGTGGTTCGGCCTGAAGCACTATGTGACGATCAACCACCTCGATGCCGCCGCCAAACTCTGTCTCTTCACCTCGCTCGTCGTGGGGTGCGCGTACATGAGCGAGTGGTTCGTGGCGTGGTTCAGCGGCAACGAAGCGGAGAAGAGCTTCTTCGCCAACCGAATCTGGGGTCAGTGGTGGTGGGCTTCGGCAATTCTCTACACCTGTAACATGGTGCTGCCGCTGTCGTTGTTCGTGCAACGCTTGCGTCGGAGCGCCCCGTGGCTCTTCATCATCTCGTTCACGATCAACATCGGAATGTGGTTCGAGCGATTCGTGATCGTCGTGCCGTCGCTGTCGCATGAGTTCGAGCCCTGGCAGTGGACCAGCTATCGGCCGACGTGGGTCGATTACGCCATTCTCTGCGGAAGCTTTGGCTGGTTCTCGATGTGGTTCCTGCTGTTCGTCAAGCAGCTGCCGGTGATCGCGATCGCCGAAGTGAAGGAAATCGTTCCGCCCAAGCTGCGAACCCAGCATCCACACGGCATCGATTCCTCGGGGCGCCACTTCGAGTACGAAGCTGACACACCCGGAGAGTACGCCTGATGCGCGGCGTTCTCGGAGCGTTTCGCGAGCTCGACGCCGCCGTCGGCGCGATAGAGGCGCTGAAGGAACGGAATGTGGGCCTGATCCGGGTCTACACGCCGACGCCGCGTCACGAGCTGGAGGAAGCCATTCAGGCGCCGCCCAGCCCCGTTCGTCGATTCACACTCATCGGCGGCTTGCTCGGCGTGACCTTCGGGTACTGGATTGCAATCTGGGCGTCGGATTACTGGCCGCTCGTGGTGGGCGGCAAGCCGATCGCGTCGTGGGTGCCGTACACGATTTTTGGATTTGAGGTGATGGTGCTGATCGGCGGCTTGTCGACGGTCGCCGGGCTTCTGATCAGCGCGCGCGTTCCGCGCCTGACACTCCAGGTCGGTTACGACCCGCGCTTCAGTCACGGCGATTACGGAATATGGGTGGAGTGTCCGCCGGAGCAGGCGAGAACAGCGGAAGACGTGCTGCGCCAGCATGGCGCGGTGGAGGTGCGGCGTGAGCGCTAGACTTCGCGCGCTTCTTTTCGTGCTGCCCCTCATGCTCACCGCATGCGAATGGTTCAGCGACTTCAAGCGACAGCCGTCGCTCTGGACCTGGGAGCCAGTCAAGGACACCCTGACGCCATCGCGCGGCAATCCGCAGATGTCCGTCCCGACGACCGGTACGGCCGTGGCCGGCTTCCAGGTTTCGTACGGAGCCTTTCCGGCGACGATCGATTCGATGGCGGGACTCCGAAACCCGACTCCGGCGAGCGATTCATCGCTCAACAACGGGCACAAATACTTTCAGATCAATTGCGCGGTCTGCCACGGCGATCGCGCGATGGGCGACGGGCCGGCGACGAAATTCGGAATGCCCGGCATCAACCTGACGACCGACATGACCAAGGGCCGCACCGACGGATACATCTTCGGAATGATCCGCAACGGCCGGGGCCTCATGCCGCCTTACAACAGAATCGAAGAGATGGATCGCTGGGATGTGATCAATTACCTGCGCGCCTTGCAGGGCGTGACCGGTAAGAGCGTGGCAATTGGACCTCTGGCAGCGCCCGGCGTAACCGGGGACAAGGTTCCCGGTCCGACCAGACTCGCGCCGCAGCAACCGGAACCGTTTTACAATCCGCGCAGCGTGTTGCCGGGCGGACAACCGGCAGCACCGGCCGATTCTGCGGCCGCGGCGACGAGGCCGAATCGATGAGCCATCACGACGCCCACGCCCTCTCGCGCGACGAGGTACTGGTCGGCATCGACCGGCCAACTGCGCCCATTCTCAAGACTATCGCCATGGTACTGGCGGCCATCGGGTTGATAGTCTTCATCGTCGGCCTGTTCGTTCAGCCCGATCGAACGTGGCAATCCCTTCTCGTCAGCTGGCTTTATTTCACGTCGATATCATCGGCGGGAGTGATGTTTGTCGCGGTCCAGCGCATCACGACCGCTCGCTGGTCGCGACCGATCATTCGGTTCCTCGAAGGCTACGTCGCGTTCCTCCCCGTCGCCTTCGTGCTTCTGCTCGTCATCATTTTCTTCGGCAAGCACCACGTCTTCTGGTGGTTCAACCGCGTCCCCGAGATCCACGAGAAAGAAGTCTATCTCAATCCACCGTTCTTCTACACACGCGTAATAGTCATCGGGCTGACGATCACGCTTCTCAGCCTCTGGTACATCTATACGTGCGTTCGTCTCGACGTCGGTATCCTTCCCGAAGGGGGAGCCAATTGGGCGCGGGGACTGCGCGAGCGGATGCGCAAGGGCTTCCGTGACGAGCGTCGAGAGCTGCACTCGACTCACTCGCTGCAGGGACGGCTTGCCGTTTTCCTGGCGTTTGCATTCGGCTTCGGCTGGATCGTGCTGTCCTGGGATCTGTCGATGGCGCTCGACCCGCACTTCCAGAGCACGATGTACGGGTGGTGGTTCTTCATGGGCGCCTGGGTTGCAGCGCTGGCGAGCTGGACGATCATCGTGATGGCGTGGCGCAGGTATCTCGAGAGATACGACCTGATTCAGGAAAAGCACTTCCACGATCTCGGCAAACTCTGTTTCGCGTTCACTGCGTTCTGGGGTTACATCACCTTCGGCCAATACCTCGTGATCTGGTATGGCAACATGGGCGAAGAAACCCACTGGATGCGGCTTCGCCTCATCGAGGGATGGCGCGTTCCGACGCTATTGACGGTCGGCCTCATGTTCGTCTTCCCGTTCTTCGGACTGCTCTCACGGGCCGCGAAGGTTTTCCTGCCGACGATGGTTCTCTTTGCGAGCTGCACGATACTCGGCTTGTGGATGACCCGTTACCTCGAGGTCTATCCATCGATTTACGGAGTGCTGGGCGACATTCCGCTCGGCATCTGGGAAATCGGAATCGCAGCCGGCATGCTCGGCATCTGGGGATTCTGCTATCTGTCGTTCATGGATGCGTTTCCACGAATGCGGGTGCTGCTGATGACATCACCCTACCGCGACGAGGTGCAGGTACCGGTGAACCCCCACACCATGGAGCCACTGCCCGCGCACGAGTAGATCTGCATCTCGAAGCTCAAAGCGTCTTAGTGCTTTGAGTTGCAATTATATTTCCAGACGCGGGGCGTTAGCTCAGCTGGGAGAGCGCCTGGTTTGCAACCAGGAGGTCGCAGGTTCGATCCCTGTACGCTCCATTCTCGTACCACAAGAGGGGCGGGGCTAACCCAGTGCCCCCTCGCCAGGAATCTCCCCCAAATAAAGGTGCCAGATCGCAGCGTCGGTCCTGCCGGTCCGATCGCCGCCGCCGGCGTGTCTATGAGCGCTGAATCGCAGTGACATTAAAGACGGGTGCTTCGCGCATCGTCGACGCTCTCCAGGAAAGCGGAGTCGGCTGCGTTTTTGGTTTACCTGGAACGCAGACGCTCGAGCTATTCGAGGCGCTGCGTCAAAGCGGGCTGCGTACCGTAATTGCGACCAACGAGTTGGCCGCGGCATTCATGGCCGGAGGGTGGGCCAGAGTCACGGGAACTGCAGGCATTCTGGTCACCATTTCCGGGCCCGGATTCACATGGGCGCTGACAGGTATCGCTGAGGCGCGCCTCGATTCTGTCCCGCTGATTCACATTGCGGGAGGACCGGCGAAGGATTCAATAGAGCGATCGTTTCGCCAACAGGAGATCGCGCAGCAGGCGATTGCGGCTCCGCTGGTCAAGGGAGTCGTTGACGCGGACAATTACGCTGATCCGGCCACTGCCATCTTCGACGCGTTGCAGATCGCCTGCTCCGGAGATCCGGGCCCGGTCCTCGTCGAGGTGTCGTCGACGACGCTGACTCGCGAATTCGAGCCACAAAACCGCCCCGCCGTGAGCGCTGCGAACGGTGAAAGTCGTGGCATCGACGCTGTCCGTGTTCGCATCAATAGTGCGCGCAGACCCGTTCTCGTGGTCGGGGATCGCGTGAACCGCTACTCTGAAAGGCTGCGGCTCCTCGCGGAGCATCTCCACGCGCCAGTGGTCACGACTCCAGCCGCACGAGGTGTGCTTCCGGAGGATCATCCGTTAAACCTCGGGTTCGATCCCTTTGCCGGGAGTGTCGAGGGGCTGAACGCGCTCCTGCAGTCAGCCGACATAGTTATTGCGATTGGGTGCAAGCTCAGTCACAGCGATACCAGCGGGTTCGAGCTCGATCTGCCTGAAGACCGGCTGATTCACGTCCACGCCAGCCCGGACGTCATCGAGGCGAATTACCCGGTTTCACTTGGCGTGGTCGAGAATGGCGGCGAGGTACTACGAGCGCTGATGGAATCCCGACTGTTACGATCCAGCTGGACCGCCGAGGAGTTGGAACAGTGGCGCCCTCGGGTGATGCCACGCCGCGTGCATGCGATCGAACCGCGCATCGGTGGGACTTTCGAGGCCAGCGCGGTCGCGTTTTTCCGGGCGCTTCGCAGCGCGCTTCCGGCTGACGCGATACTGGTGCTCGACTCCGGTTTGCATCAGGTCCTTGCCCGCCGTCACTACATCGTGCTGGGCTCACACGGCCTCATCATGCCTACGGATCTCCAGAGCATGGGCTTCGCGATTCCAACCGCCATCGGCGCCAAGCTCGCCACTCCCGATCGTTGTGTGATCGCGCTGGTCGGTGACGGTGGATTTGCAATGACGGCTCTGGAGCTGTTATCGGCGGTGAGAGAGGGCATTCAACTTATCGTCATCATATTTGCCGATGGGGCGTTCGGTCAGATCCGCGTGCAGCAACTGGCGAGTTACGGCAGCACCCACGGCGTGGATCTCGTGAATCCGGACTTCAGCCTCCTGGCGGCGTCCGTTGGCGCGCGCTACGAGTCGGTGGGGGAACAGGATCGGATAGAAGACGCCGTCCGTCGTGCGCGCGCCGCCGCGGGTGTGACTGTGATCGAGGTCGGAGTGCGCGATGCCTTTCCAATGCGTCGTATGGCGGCCACTGCACGGGCGCGCGAGGCGACCCGTCGAGCCGCCGGTCCGAGCTTTATCCGATTTTTGGCGAGATTGTTTCAGCGGCGGTCATAAGACTCCGATCAGAAAACCGGCAGGTCGTCGAAGCTGATGATCGCGTCGCCATCACCCTGTATCGGCGCGTGATCGAGTGCGTTCTCGGCTCGATGAACCAGTTCCGGCACATTGATCTTGGCCGTGGCGAGGTCGGCCACCGCGGAGTAACCGGCCCGCAACCGGACCTGTCCCGCAATGGTCTTGTTCTGCGTCGCCCGGTCGAGCTCGCGTTGGAGTCGAGCGACGAGCAGTCTTGCCCCGGCGGCATCCGTATCAGGCGCGAGGATAGCGAGGCGCATCTCTCCAACGTGGCCGACGACATCCGACTGACGACTTTGCTCGCGCAGCACGTGGGCGACATCAGCGAACCCGCTCGCACTTTCTTTCCACAGCATGCTCGAGCCGATTTCGCGATCCTGCACCTGCGGCGCAAACGCGACGCATGCGAAAGCTTCGTGGTTGCGTAGAGCGCGCGAGCCCAGTTTCCCCGCCAGCTGTCGAAGGCCGAACGACGTATAGAGACCCGTCGTCGCGTTGACAAAGTCCTCCGACCGGGCAATGGTGATCTCGCCGCGTGCCCGCAGGAACGTCTCGAGTTTTACGAATACGGACTCGACGTCGACCGGAAGGCTGCAGTACTCCCAGGCACCGGCGTTGAAGGCCGTCATCCGCGCGGTCGGGTGAGGCGGAGTGGGGGAAGTAATAACGATCGGAATGGAATGATCGAACCGAGCGTTGTCGCGGATCGTGCGACAAACCTCCAACGCGCTGAGGTCGGCGAGGGACTCGTCTACGACAAGTAGATCATGATTGGCGAGTCGCGCCAATTCCAGACTCTGAGCGCCGGACCGGGTGTGCGCGACCACGTAGCCACGCTGCTGAAAAATGTTCTCCAGCGCCCTGCTCATCCAATCGTCGCTGCACGCGATCAAGGCGAGCGGCGGACGTTCAAGGGACACCTGCATTGAGCCTCCTCTTCGGTAGCCCGACTCGCTTGGCGCGCTGAGGGCGCTTTAGCTTCGTAGCTTTGCGTCGCCACCTTTCGGTGGTTTTGCCGGTTTTCGGAGGTGCCCAACCTGTCCCGGAAACTCCCGCAACAGGCTGCGCATGGGTCTATTTTTGAGACGATCCAAACGCTCGCGGGTTACTCACGCGCGCCCCGCAGCCGGGGCCCTTAGAGGTCCGGTGAAAGGGTACCTAAACTGTTGGGTGGTAAGGAATTACTGCAGTATGGGCAGGGTCAGCACGAACGAGAACCGCGTGCCGTCGGTCCCGCTGTCCACCTGCAGCGTGCTTCCCATCGCCTCGACGAGTGTGCGGACGATGGCGAGGCCCAGACCGGCACTCGAGAACCGTAGCTTGACTCCCTCCGGGGGAAAGCCATAGCAAAGCCGCTCGAGGACGTCGTCAGGGATGCCGGGTCCGGTGTCCTCGACCCAGAACTCGACCCGCTCCTGCGAGACTTCGCTGCAACCCATTGCTACCGATCCCGCGTCGGTATAGCGAAGCGCATTCGACGTGAGATTGAGGAGCGCTTGCTGCACGGCCGAAGCATAGCCGAGACGGGCGTCATTTTCCGGGAACTCCATTCCGAGTGGAATTCCCTTTTCCTCGCACATCGGCTGTACGATCGAGCTAACCGAATGCATGGTCTCGCTGACGGAGAAGGGCGTCGGCTTCCCTTGTACCAATCCGTCCCCGCGCGCGGCGGCAATGAGGTTCGTCACGGTAGTGCTCAAACCGAATGCCGCGCCATAGATCAGTCCCAACTGCCTTTCCCTCACCGGGTTGGGCATGGAGCGCTCTCCGTGACGAAGGGCGTCGACCAGCAGCAGGATCGAGCAGAGCGGCGACCGAATATCGTGGGCTATCGCGACAACGGCGTCAGCGCAGTCGGATCCGGTTAGCCGGGATATGAACTTGCCGCGATCGGTGCGGCGCCATGCGTCTTCGGCCTCGTCCAGCTTGAGCAGGGCGCGCACGACTTCGTTCGCGTTGAGATCGGGCGTCGTGGCGAGCTCGGCAAGGAAGTTCACTTTCAGACTGGATACGTACTCGCGCGCGATCACGGGTGGCACTGGTGCCGGCGCCTGCGAGTTCGCATGCAGGCTCATGCTCAACCAGTTGATCACTTCGTTCAGGCGCTCGCGGACTTCCACTCGCGCCTGCTTGGTGCCGTGAGCTATCGCCGTCGCGGTGTGATCCGCGGCGAGCTCCAGAGCGCGCAGGAGTGAAGACGGCGATTTGCGGGGAGCGAACGGCTGCGAGGGATCGCCCTCGCTACGCCTGGGCGTCGTTCGGTTTCCCGAGGACTGGGACGGCGCGTAGTCTTGGTAATTATCCGACATTGAGGCCGACTTTGTTCCAGCTGGGTCCATCTGCGCCATCCGCTCTCCATACACGGCTGACCCGCCCGCGGACGCCCATCTTAGGGGTAAGTTCGCACAAGGTCAATAGCTGCTGTCAGGGTGAGGCCGAAGAGTTACCTAGAGGTGACCTGTTCCACCCAGTGAAACGCTCGTTTGCCGTGTCAAATATAGACCGGGCAATCAATGCGGGGTCCCGTGTGATCGGTCAGGACACCGGCATCTCATCGAAGCTCACAACCGAATCGTCCGCCCCCGAACCGGGAACTGATGCCAGAGCGCTTTCTGCCCGATGGACTAGCTCGCTCAGGTCGACGTTGGCGAGGGCTAGGTCTGGAACCGCGCAGTAACCAACCTGCAGCTTGACGGCGCCTCCGAGCTTCGACTTTCGGGAGTCCGCGCTGAGCTCCCTTTGCAGCCTCGCAACCAGCAAGCGAGCACCAGCGGCGTCGGTGTCGGGGGCCAGCACCGAGAGTCGTGATTCGCCCGTCTTCGCGACGACATCCGACCTTCTCGCCTGTCCTCGCACGAGATGAGCGATGTCGGCAAACGCTCCATCGTCGTCAACCTTCTTGCCCTGACGCGCTCCGTCGCCGGCAGATTGGGGGGAGAACGCGAGACATGCGAAGGGTTCGTGATTTCGGACAGCGCGTGCCTCGAGCTGCGCGGCAAGTTGATGCAAACCATATGGAGTGTATAGCCCGCTGGCCGGGTCCAACATCGACTTGGCCTGAAACGCCGCCAACTCCTCGCGCGCGCGAAGGAAGGTGGAGAGCTTGAGGAAAAGGCCATCGACGTCGAGTGGCAGATGGCAGTACTCCCATGCGCCCGCCGCGTACGCGGCGGTTCGTCCGGGCAGTGTCGAATGTGCGGCTGAAATCACCACGATTGGCGTGGCATGGTCGAAAAGCGGATCGTCACGCAATCCGATGCAAACTTCGACTCCCGTCATTTCATCAAGTCGCTCGTCGAGCAGCATAACATCGTATCCATTTCTACGCGCAGCCTTGAGCGCCTGTCTTCCGGATGCCGTGCGTGTGACCTCATACCCCCGTTCCGTGAAGATGCTTTCCAGCGAGCGAGACAGCCATTCGTCACTACATCCAACCAGCGCCAACCTTTTCGGCGATTTCTTCTCGGTCATGGTCTTGCCTGGACGAGGGGAAGGCTGGCACTGTGAACGCTGCCCGCCGCAAGAGGTGAATGTCGCCTTGTCATGCCGCTTCTTTCCACCGTGGCGCGGTGCTGTGCAACGTACCACTCGAGCGCCTGATTTAATCCTTCGGCAACGCTGTGCGTGGGACTGTACGCCAGTTGATCACGAGCCTTGTCGATCGCCGCGCACGAAAAGCGGATGTCACCCGCCCGAAAGTCATCGTATTGAGGCGCAGCAAATGTGACTGTTCGGTCGTATTTAGCAAGACCGTCACGCATGGAAAAAAACAACTGATTAAGCGACACCGACTCGCCGCAGGCAATGTTATATGGCTGACAGGTTGCGGTGGTATCGTTTACCGTCGCCGCAAGCACGTTGGCCTGAACGACATTCGCGATGAAGCAAAAATCTCGCGTGGTTTCGCCGTCTCCAAAGATCCGACACCTCTCGCCGCGGAGCAGGCTGGCGATCCATCTGGGGATTACGGCCGCATATGCACCAGACGGATCCTGACGCCGGCCGAACACGTTGAAGTAGCGGAGTCCAACAGTCTCAAGACCGTAACCCATCTGGAACGCGGCGGCGTAAATCTCGTTTGTCGATTTGCTCGCAGCATACGGTGACAACGGACGACCGAGGATCGTCTCAACCTGGGGATGTTGCATGGTATCTCCGTACACAGCGCTGGATGACGCGTAGACGAATCTCCTTACCCCAACATCCTTGGCGGCGACGAGCATGTTGATGAAGCCGTCCACATTCACCGAATTGGTCCTGAGGGGATCGTCCATTGACCAGGGGACTGAACCCAACGCCGCATGATGGAGCACGTAGTCGGCGCCTTCGCAAGCGGACCGACAGGTCTCGAGGTCGCGAATATCGCCTTCGATCATCCTGAAGCTGGCAGACGCCGGGAGCGGCTCGGCGAGCACTTCGTCGAGATTGGCCCGATGACCGGTGGAGAAGTTGTCGATTCCCACCACCTTTTGCCCGAGGGCGAGCAATTCCTGCAAAAGGTTGGAGCCGATAAAGCCCGCGATGCCAGTAATCACCCATACCCTGGGGTTGGCTCGCAGGTCGTCTCTAACTTGTCGGTACGCTGTGGAGATCACAGACTCACAGTGGAGGGAGTACCCGCACGGCCGTGTCATGATAAACGTGCGCGGGAGCACGCTTACCCGATCAAACGCGCCGCATCCGCGGCTTCCTCGGGCACGCGACAAGGCATCTTCCATTCCCAGCAGGCCGCAACCCTCCACGCGTATAAGTGCAGTCAGCGCAGACTTTTAGCGCCACCCCACTACCCGCCGGAATGACGACATTTGATTCTTTGTCGCGGTCCTACCCCAATCCTGTGGTGGTTGGACTACAACGCCATACTCGCTTTGTTTCTGCGTTTCCCCGATTCCCATTCATGATTTTGCTTGCTACTATAGGCTCCGATGCTAGATAGGCCGCTTAGTTGGGCTGCCCGTCGCATCAAGGCGGTCGCCGGTTGGGTGCTCTTCCGATCGGGCCTCTTCAACCGTTTGCGCCGCGACGAGGCGGTCATCGTTCTCTTCCATCGCGTCAACGACGCGTACCGCTCCGATGTGCTGACGGTCACCAATCAGAAATTTGAGTCGTTCGTCCGTTTTTTCGGCCAGTACTTCGACGTCATCCCGTTGACCGAACTGCTGCGGCGACTCGAGCAGGGCGAAGAGTTGAAAGGAAAGCTCGCCATCACTTTCGACGATGGGTATCGCGGCAACGCGACGATGGCGGCGCCCCTTCTGGAGCGACATGGTCAGCATGCGTGCTTTTTCGTGACTACCGAATGGATTGGAACCGATCACGTCGCGTGGTGGGACGCGGAAAAGAACATCCACACGCGTTGGATGAACTGGGATCACGTTCGTTCGTTGCGGGCGGCCGGTCATGAAATTGGCCTCCACACTCAGAACCACCCTGACCTGGGGGTCGTCCCGCCCGAAGTGGCGAGACGCGAAATAGCCGGAAGCAGCGACCGCCTGGACGCCGAGCTTGGCGAGCACTCCGGCCTCTTCGCGTACCCCTACGGCGGCAAAAAAAACATGTCCGACGCGAATCAGCAGGTCGTCAATGAGCTCGGGCTTCGCTGTTGTCTATCGGCGTATGGTGGCGCCGTACGCGCGGGGGACGACCCGCTTCGATTGAAGCGCATAACGATCACGACCTGGTTTCTTTCTCCTTTCCAGTTCGGGTTCGAGTATCTACTTGGCCGGCTCGATCCCGACTGAGCGAGCGGCAAAGCGGGAGGTTGCGGTGACGTTCAAGCCCAGGCGCACGACCGTTCTCGCTCTGGGTTCGGGTATAACCTTGCTTGGCGTGCTGCGTGCGCTCTCGCGAGTGAACGTCGATGTGCTGGCGCTGCCGGATGCCGACCGCGCGACGCGGCGCTCGCGGTGGTACCGTGCGGCTTCCATCGGGCTGTCCGGTCTAACGGCTGAAAAGCTTGCCGAACGCCTCGAGGCGGTGCACCCGGGGACGGTCCTGATCGCGTGCTCAGACTTCTGGACGCAGACGCTTGCTGCACTTCCTGCCGACGTTCGTAATCGGTATCCCACCAGCATCGCACCGCTCTCCGCGATCGAGACGCTCGTCGACAAGTCTCTCTTTCGCGGCACCCTTGAACGGTTGGGACTACCGCATCCGAAAACTCGCATCGTGACGACTCCGAGCGACCTGGATGATGTCCCGGAAAGAATGTTTCAGAGCTCGTTCCTGAAACCCGCTCACTCGCAGGAGTTTTTCGCGCGCTTTGGGGTGAAGGCGTTTCGCGTCAGCGACAAGGCCGCAGCGAAGGCGCGGTTGGAAGAGTGCAGCGCCAACGGTCTCGAGATGATGCTCCAGGAGTACATCCCCGGACCTCCAACCAATCATTATTTCATTGACGGCTTCATCGATCGCGCCGGGGTTGTGAGGGCGCTCTTTGCCCGCAGGCGTTTGCGAATGAGTCCGCCTGATTTCGGCAACAGTACGTTCCAGGTGAGTGTGCCGCTCAGCGAGACGGGGGACGCAGCCGATACATTGCGAGCGTTGTTCGCCGACATCGGGTATCGTGGGATTTTCAGCGCGGAATTCAAGCGCGATGCGCGCGACGCCGAGTTCAATCTCATCGAAGTGAACGCGAGGCCCTGGTGGTACGTCGATTTTGCCGCCCGCTGTGGAGTCAACGTCTGTGAGATGGCGATTCACGATGCTCTGGGCGAGCCTGTCGAATCGGTCTCGACGTACGCTCTCGGCCGTCGCTGTGTATTCCCGTACTACGATCTGCAGGCGGTGCTCGAAGAGAGGGCAGCTGGTCGCCTCGGATTGCTTGATTGGATTTCCTCGTGGCTCGGTCCCTACCAACCCGTGTTCCGCTGGTCCGATCCGCTTCCGGCTTTCGGAGAAGTGCTGATACTGTTGAATCAGCGAATTCGCAGAATTGGTAAGGCGGCTGAACGTGGCTGATTAACGTTCAGCAGCACTCAAGGCCTCATTTCTGCAAGTGACGAAGCGCGGTTTTCGAGCGTCTCATACTATGAAGGGAGAACATGCGCAGGCCCAGGCTTGCCGTGTTCCGCGTCATTAAGATGTAGGCACGCTGCTCAGAGCAAAGCCGTCGAAAGGCGGTGACGCAGAGCCACGGGGCTAGCGCGGAATTCCGCGATGCCAGCCGAGCCGCCAGCGAATCCGACAATCAGTCGGTGCCGCGGCGGTTTTTTTGTTTTCACCAACCGCCGGCGCACCGTCCTGCAACTACAGAGGACTGGCCACAATGCAATCCATGCTCTCACTCGCCAAGCGCGTTGCAATCAGAGCGGCGCTGCTCATTCTGGTTCCGGCTCTTGTGGTGTGTTCGGGTGATAAGTCGACGGGCACCGAAAACCCGCCAGGAAGCATTTCGGATCTGGCAGTTTCGGCGATTGCGAGTACATCGGTGACGTTGACCTTCACGCAGGTTGACGACGGAACCGGCCAGGCAGCCAATTACGATGTGAGGTACGCTCCCGCGCCAATGTCCTGGGGCGCGGCAACTCCGACGGCGAGCGGTACATGCGCAACGCCGTTGGCAGGCACGGGCGTTGGCGCCCCGCTCACATGCAGCATCCTCGACCTGACGCCCGGAACTGCCTACAACTTTCAGCTGCTGGCCTTTCGCGGCACCCTGAACGCGGACGCAACGTTTGGTGGGCCATCCAATGTTGCCTCTGCTTCGACGCCGGCGCTGCCTCCGCCCCCGCCGACAGTCACTACGGTGACGGTGACGCCTTCATCAACTTCGATCGCTGTAGGAGCCACGGCGAATCTTCAGGCGACCGTCAAAGACGCCGGTGGCAACGTGATGAGCGGGCAGACCGTCACCTGGTCGACGAGCGACGCGGCGGTGGCCACGGTAAGCTCCGCGGGCGTGGTCACTGGCGCGGCAGCCGGATCCGCGACTATAACCGCTTCATGCTCTGGAAAATCGGGTACCGCCGTCATTACAGTAACGGCCTCACCCCCGCCGCCGCCGGTAGTCACCACGGTCACCGTCGCACCGTCGACGGGTTCCATCAGCGTTGCTGGAACCGTGACCCTGACGGCGACCGTGAAGGATGCCAATGGCAATGTGATGAATGGACAAACCATCGCCTGGTCAACCAGCAACGCCGCAGTCGCCACCGTGAGCTCGAGTGGTGTCGTGACTGGCGTGGCAGCCGGATCGGCCACTATAACGGCTTCGTGTGCGGGGAAATCCGGTACGGCTGCCATCACGGTAACGGCCTCACCTCCACCGCCACCCGTAGTGACCACGGTCACCGTGGCTCCGCCGACCGCATCAATCAACGTTGCTGCAACCGTGACCCTCACGGCGACTGTGAAAGACGCTCAGGGGAACGTCATGACCGGCCAGGCAATTACCTGGTCGAGCAGCAACGCGTCGATCGCGTCAGTTAGCTCGGGCGGAGTGGTGACAGGTGTCGCTCAGGGATCGGCGACAATCACCGCCACATGCGCCGGGAAGTCGGGCACTTCGACGATTACCGTGACGGCGGTGCCTCCTCCGCCACCGGTGGTCACCACCGTGACGGTGGCTCCTTCGTCGGCTTCAATAATTGTGGGCGCTACCGTCACGCTCACCGCGACGGTAAAGGACGCTCAGGGCAACGTCATGACGGGGCAGACCATCACCTGGACGAGCGGCAACTCCTCGATTGCTTCCGTCAACACCAACGGCGTGGTCTCCGGCGTTGCTCAGGGAAGCGCGACAATCACCGCAACCTGTTCAGGGAAATCAGGCACTTCGTCAATGACGGTAACGCCTCCTGCGACGGGCGGTACTCTCCTGTTTCAGGAAGACTTTGAAGATGCGAATCTCGGATCGCGGGGATGGTACGACAATACCAGTGGAGTGATATCGACAACGGAACACGTCACCGGTAGCACAGCATCCGCTCAGTATCACTTCCTGTCCGGAGCAAGTACTCCGACCAGTGGCGGTTCGCAACGGCACAAGTTCACGCCTTCGAATTCCTTCTACGTCAGCTTCTACGTGAAATACAGCACCAACTGGGTTGGGTCGGGCGTGGCGTATCACCCGCACGAGTTCTATCTCCTCAGCACGCTGGATGGCGATTACGACGGTCCGTCACAGAATTTCCTCGACGTATACATCGAACATAACTACCAGAATGGTGGCAGACCGCGTCTAGCCATGCAGGACAACAAAGCCGTTAACACCAGCAACGGCTCGGTCCCGAACAATCTCATCAGCGTGACTGAGAACCGGTCCACCAGCGGCTGCAACGGGGTGGTCGAGACGAACATCTTCTCCGAGTGCTACAACGCGGGCTCGTACTGGTACAACGACAAGCAGCTGACGGGCCCGGTGACGTTCCAGCCGAACCCCGGAGCCGGCTACAAGAACAACTGGAACTTTGTCGAGGCGTATTTCCAGCTGAACACAATTGTGAATGGCATCGGACAGGCCGACGGCGTGATGCAGTACTGGTTTAATGGAACACTGATAATCGACCGTCACGACATCCTGTTCCGCACCGGCGCGCGTCCGACGCTGCAGTTTTCGCAGTTCATCATCGCGCCGTACATCGGTGATGGCTCGCCAGCGGATCAGTCGATGTGGATCGACAACCTGAGGGTGGCCACCGGGCGCATTCCGTAAGCGTTGCGGGCTATAGCGGGAACAGAACCTTTCGCGCGTGAAAGGCTTCGGCGTAGCCATCGGTCGCGCGGCACTCGATTCCACGAAGGCGCAGCAGGCCGAGAAACGTCTCCTCGCTGAACCAGTCCTTGGCGCGCTGTGTGCCGAAGACATCCAGCAGCGCCTTGCTCTTGCGACGCGCTACGTTTCCGCTCAACGGCACGTAGACGTTGGGCTGTCCGAGATCGCCGTCCCACTTGGGGATCTCGTACTCGAGGATGAGATGTTTCCGGAACGTGTTCCAGGTCAAATCGGAAACGACCCTGTGATCCTGATGTCGGTCCTGCCGAGTGTGGGTAAACACTATGTCCGGCCGGAAGTCACGGGCAATGCCTTCGAATGCGTCCTTGATGGCGTCGAATTGCGACGGGAAGTAGCCGTCACGAAACTCAAACAGCTGGACGGCTCCGTTCGACGCTGGACCGAGGAATTTTCGCGCACCGCGTTGTGCCTCGCGGGCACGGTCCCCGGCGGCACTCAACACAACCCAGCGGAATTCCGGTTGTGGTTTTCTTCGCACCAGCTGCGATAGCGTTCCGCCGCAGCCAATCTCGATGTCGTCCGAGTGAGCCCCGATGCAAAGAACTCTGAGCGGCTTCGTTGATTCCGGCAGGTTCAATCCCGGCAGGATTCCCTGTCCGTTGCTGCGACTCACGCGCTTGCCGTTCAACTTCTCACCGCCGTTAGAGGAGGCTGTCACTGCTGCCTCCACTGCGTGCGAGGATTGAGCGCGGAAACGCTTCAACGGACGACGGGGTATCCGCGCGCGGCCGATGTGGCGGTTCGCGGTCGATCACTCTCAGGAGAGCAGCCTCTCGCAACGCGTCGGCGGCGGCTCTCACCGTTGAGAACGACATTGAAGCAAGTTCGGCAATGTCGAGCAACGAATGGCGCTGGTCTGACATGTTGAGGACCCAGAGCAAAGCCATCTCGAAACCGGCCGGGCTGGACCCGCCGGTATTGCGGTACAACCCTCTCCGGCCAAGCTGTGGCTCGCCCTTGGGGCTGAGGTTGAGGTAGGTGCGATCGCACTCCAGCACCTCGATGATGGCCAACACTTTGGTCAGGGAATCCTCGAGCGACTCGGCATCGACAAAATCGATGTTGTCGCTGGATGTGTGATACTCCGGATACTCTCCGTTTCGAGTGCGGGTGAGGCAGCCAACAGGGAGATCGAAGCCCGGAGAGCAGTATTGTCGTTCGTCGTACCCATACGGGACGAAATCGAGGATGGTGTGTTTGCCGGCGATTCGGAGAACATGAGCTGCGGCCCTATCCACCATAGCGGAACCACGGCGGCTGCGTTTGTAAGTGGAATCTCCCCGATCACCGAGACACGACAACACCAACCCGTGTCGAATGCGCCGAGCATCGCTTTCGTGCCGGGCAAGCCAGGTGATCGAGCCGATGGTGCCCGGAATGAAAAGAATCCGGATGGTGTGTTTGCGTGGCAGGTCCGCCAGAACGCGGGACAGGTGCGCACCGACCACCATTCCGGAGAGATTGTCGTTGGCGAGGGACGGATGGCAGCTGTGGATGCTTATCAGAATCTCGTCCGTCGAAATGCCGGGCAGGACACATTCACCGTAAGTCAAATGTCCCGGCTTCAAACTGGAGTCGATGCACACTTCATATTCGCCATCCGGCAGCGATTCCAGCGCGCGATGCGATAAGCAGAAGCCCCAGTCCTCAGAGTAATACGAGGTGCGGTAGGGAATCACATCCGGTTGATCGGGACGCGAATGCAGATGCGGTCTCAGATCGGCCAACGACATCCGCGCATGCACTGGAGTGCTGTAGCTGACGACGTGCAGATTAGAGTCCCGGAAATCCACAACTCGCCGGCCCGTTGGGTCCTTGATCCAGGCGTCTCGAATATTCCATTCGTTGGGCACGGTCCAGTCGAAGACCTGGGTGCCGCTCGGAACCTCGGTGAGGGCAATGGGCGCAATCCGAGCCAATCGACGCAGCGAGTCGCGAAATCCGTCGCCGGTGATGCTGCGACAAACGGGGAAAAGCTCCCCGATAAGCGCGTGCATCTGAGCGCCGGAGCCGACGGGGGCGACGTAAGGATTCACTGACCGTTTCCCGGCTGAAAGTCCGGGTACGACGCGTCCCGTGGATGAAGAATGGGATCACTCAAGGGCCAGGCAATCCCGAATGCGGGATCGTTCCAGCGTAAGCCGCGACCCGCGGCGGGTTCGTAGAACTCCGACATCTGATATGAGACTTCGCAGTCGTTCTGAAGCGTGACAAATCCGTGAGCCATTCCCTCCGGTATGTAGAGAGCCCGGCCCGATTCTGCAGTCAGCTCGACTCCGAAATGTTGCATGTAAGTCGGAGAATCACAGCGAAGGTCGATGATTGCATCCCAGATCGCCCCCCGGGTGCATCGGACGAGTTTGGCCTCAGCATGCGGCTCAGCCTGCCAGTGCATTCCCCGCAACGTCCCGCGTTCACGCGTGTACGAGAAGTTGCACTGCGCCAGGTCCGCATTTAGTCCCATATCGGCGAACTCCCGCCGGCACCAGGTCCGGGCGAAGAACCCGCGGGCGTCGTCTCGTCGCTCGATTTCCACCGTGTACGCGCCGGGCAATGGTGTAGCCACGAAGATCACGGGAATACGGTCACCTCTGGAATTGGAACAACAAAACGTCCGCCCCAGTCCCTGATGCCCTTCAGCTGCTCCATGATTTCAGTCTTCAGATTCCACGGCAGAATGAGCACGTAATCCGGCCGCGCATCCCACAAACGGTCCGGCGAATGAATCGGAATGTGGGTGCCCGGAAGGAACTTTCCATGTTTGTGCGGGCTTCGATCGACGGTGAAGTCGAGGAAGTCTGTTCTGACGCCGCAGTAGTTCAGCAGAGTGTTTCCTTTCCCCGGCGCCCCGTAGCCAACGACGCGTTTGCCGGCGCGTTTGGCATCGATGAGAAACTCCAGCAGCTTGTGTTTCGTGTCGCGCACCCGCGACTCGAATTCCTGATAGTAGCCCAGGGTCGCGATGCCAGCCTCTGCCTCACGCGCCCGCAAGGCGAGCAAGCGATCAGTCGCATCTCTGGTGGTGTCTTCGGCGTGGTGGGCGTAAATGCGAAGGGAACCGCCGTGAGTGGCGAGCTCCTCTACATCGAAAATTGGGAGACCGTGGGCGGCGAAGATTCGCTCCGCGGAATACAGAGAGAAATAGGAAAAATGCTCGTGATAGACCTGATCGAACTGATTGCCATCTATAGTCTTTTGGAGATGGGGGAATTCGATCGTGATGACTCCCGTCGGCGCCAGCAGGATCTTGAGGCCACCAACGAAATCATTCAGGTCGGGTACCTGGGCGAGGACGTTATTGCCGAGGATCAAGTCGGCCTGCTGCCCGGCCAGTGCAAGATCTTTCGCAGTATCGACTCCGAAGAAACGCACTAGCGTGGGGACGCCCTTCGATTCCGCCACTTTCGCCACATTGGCTGCCGGCTCGATGCCGAGTGCCGGAATGCCATGCTGAACGAAATACTGGAGCAGGTAGCCGTCGTTGCTGGCGATCTCTATGACCTGACTCTCCCTGGTCAAGCCAAGCTGGCCGATCATCTGATCAACGTAACGCTGCGCATGCTTCAGCCAGGAATCGGAGAAACTCGAGAAGTAGGCGTAGTCGGTGAAGATGTCCTCGCCCGTGACGTACTGCTCCAATTGAACAAGGAAGCAGGCCTCGCAAACCCAGGCGCGAAGCGGATAAAACGGTTCCATCTGATTCAGTTGGTCGGCCCGAAGGAAGCTCTCGCATAGGGGCGACATCCCGAGATCCAGAACCGTATGGCGAAATGGGGTTCCGCAGAATCTGCAGAGTCCGGACACCGGACCGGATGACATTGCTGATGGCCAGGTATCCTGGCGTTCCATCACTGAGACGGCTGACATTCGATTGGATTCTCCGGCCGGGGGCCGATATCACTGGTTCGGTGCGTTCTTTCGGCGCTCCCCAAAAGGATTGCGGCGCCCGCACCACGCCCGGTTGGCAAATCGCGCTCCCGCTCCGGTTGAGCAGGAATTTGATGGCCCCGACTCTTTGGGCACCGCTTAAGTGCGCTGAAACCGCTATAAAGGGGTTTGAACGCTCTGGACTGGACAGCCAATCGGTGTGGCTCAGGCCCTCGGACCTGTCGGACTGATGCAACAGTTCCAATTCCGCCGATCGCTTATTGCCCGCGAAAGCGGAGTTACTCGGCGTCGATGGTGGGCGCATGAGTTGCCACTGTGGCGCCCGCGCGTAAACCGATCGGTTGAGCCACTTTCGATCGCACCTTCCAAACGAGGACAAGAATGCGTGTCTTGATTACGGGTAACAATGGTTATATCGGCTCCGTTCTGGCGCCGCTCGTAAAGCAGGCCGGTCACGATGTGGTCGGTCTCGACACCTTCCTGTTTGAAGGCGGAACGTTCGGAAGCGACGTTCAGCAGATAGATGCGATGAGAATGGATCTGCGGGACGTAGAGACGGCGGACCTTCGCGGCTTCGATGCCGTAATCCACCTGGCCGCGCTATCGAACGATCCCGTGGGTGATCTGAATCCACAGTGCACTTACGACATCAACCATTTGGGGTCGGTGCGGCTGGCGAGGTTGGCGAAGGAAGCCGGGGTGCAACGATTCCTGTTCGCGTCCTCCTGCAGTCTTTACGGCGTCGCTGGTGACAACCTGCTCGACGAGCAGGCGGACATGAATCCCGTCACAGCCTACGGCGTGACGAAGGTGCTCTTCGAGAAGGATGTCGCCAAGCTGGCCGACGACGATTTCAGCCCGACCTTCCTGAGAAATGCGACGGCGTATGGCGTGTCCCCCCGACTTCGCGCCGACGTAGTCGTCAACAATCTCGTAGGCATCGCCTTCACCACCGGTGAGGTGCTGATTCAAAGCGACGGAACCCCGTGGCGTCCGCTCGTTCACATCGAGGACATCGCCCGCGCCTTCATCGCCGCGCTGCACGCGCCGCGTGAGCTGGTGCACAACGAGGCCTTCAACGTCGGGCGTACCGACGAGAACTACCGCGTCCGTGATCTGGGCGCGCTTGTCGAGCAAGTCGTGCCGGGGAGCCGTGTTCGCTACGCCGAAGGTGGCGGCCCGGACCCGCGCTGCTACCGGGTCAATTGCGAGAAAATCATGCGCACTCTGCCCGAGTATCAGCCCCAATGGACGGTACGCAAAGGAATGGAACAGCTCCGCGATGCCTTCCAGCAGAACGGGCTGACACGGGAAGAGCTGCTGGGTGATCGGTACTTCCGCATCAAGCGACTGAGGTCGCTGCAGAGTCAGGGGCTGCTGGACGAGTCGTTGCGCTGGACCGCCACCGACAAAATGGCGCTCGCGGAGGCCGGAGCATGAAAGTCGTAATCTTTTGCGGTGGACTTGGAATGCGCCTGCGCGAAGCGGGTGAGGACATTCCCAAGCCAATGGTGCCGATCGGCCACCGGCCGATTCTCTGGCATCTAATGAAGTATTACGCGCATTTCGGGCATACTGACTTCATCCTGTGCCTCGGCTACCGCGGCGACG